>NZ_JAPVZT010000006.1:0-166226 GCF_041432495.1 Streptococcus sp. 27098_8_73 | reverse complement strand
ATTATCCGCCATAGCTCAGTTGGTAGTAGCGCATGACTGTTAATCATGATGTCGTAGGTTCGAGTCCTACTGGCGGAGTAAATGAGTATATGAGAAAAGAGCAGTTAGCTCTTTTTTCTTCCTCTCTATCGATGCTTTTGCATTGTTTTAGAATCAGAGTGTTACTATAGTTGGAGCTTGACTCTTTTCTTTTTTGTGGTATAATTAACCGGTAAAGTTTCAACTGGTTAAGAAAGGAAGCGAAGAATGGGGCATTTAGCAGAAAAAATTAATCATTTTTTGAATGAGGTTATATTGACAGCTGAGAATCAACATGAAATTTTGGTTGGTTCTTGTACGAGCGATGTGCGGCTAACGAACACGCAGGAACATATTTTAATGCTCTTGTCTCAGGAGTCTTTGACGAATTCTGATCTAGCTAAAAGGCTGAATGTTAGTCAGGCTGCTGTAACTAAAGCTGTTAAGTCTTTGGTGGAGCAAAAGATGTTGGAAACATTCAAGGATAAGAAGGATGCTCGTGTGACTTTTTACCGATTGACTGATTTGGCACGACCGATTGCAGAAGAGCATCAACATCATCATGTTCATACTTTGGATACTTACCAGAGATTGGCAGACAAATTTTCTTCTGATGAGCAAGAAGTGATTGTGAAGTTTTTGGATGGTTTGATTGGAGAAATTGGGAAATGAGATATATCACAGTGGAAAATCTGTCCTTTTACTATGACAAGGAACCTGTGTTAGAGCATATTCATTACTTTTTGGATAGTGGCGAGTTCGTAACCTTGACAGGGGAGAATGGGGCTGCTAAGACGACGCTTATCAAGGCTAGTTTGGGTATTTTGCAGCCTAAGTATGGGGAAGTGAAGATTTCCAAGACCAATGTGCGAGGCAAGAAATTGCGGATTGCTTACCTACCTCAGCAAATTGCTAGTTTTAATGCTGGTTTTCCTAGTACTGTATATGAGTTTGTCAAGTCGGGACGTTATCCGCGTAAGGGTTGGTTTCGTCGTTTGGATGAACACGATGAGGAGCATATCAAGGCTAGTTTGGAGTCGGTTGGAATGTGGGAACATCGGGACAAGAGGATTGGTTCTCTCTCTGGTGGTCAAAAGCAGCGGGCTGTGATTGCTCGTATGTTTGCTTCGGATCCGGATATTTTTGTCCTTGATGAGCCGACAACTGGGATGGATGCAGGCAGCAAGGATGAATTTTACAAGCTTATGCATCATAGTGCTCACAAGCATGGAAAAGCGGTCTTGATGATTACACACGATCCGGAGGAAGTTCGCAAATATGCTGATCGCAACATTCATTTAGTTCGGAATCAGGACTCACCTTGGCGCTGCTTCAATGTGCATGAAAGTGATAGCGGACTGGAGGTGAGTCATGCTTAATCTATTTTCCTATGATTTTATGCAGCGAGCCTTTTTAGCAGTTATTGCCATGAGCCTCTTCTCACCTATTTTAGGTACTTTCCTTATTTTACGTCGGCAGAGCCTCATGAGTGACACGCTCAGTCACGTTTCATTGGCAGGTGTAGCTTTTGGTTTGGTTCTAGGTTTGTCACCGACCTTCACAACGGTAGTGGTGGTTATCATTGCAGCAGTATTTTTGGAGTACCTGCGGACTATCTATAAGAATTTCATGGAAATCGGTACAGCTATTCTCATGTCAACGGGATTAGCGGTTTCCTTGATTGTTATGAGTAAGGGTAAGAGTTCAAGCTCGATGAGTTTGGATCAGTATCTATTTGGCTCGATTGTGACTATCAGTAGGGAGCAGGTGATTTCTCTCTTTGTCATTGCTGCTGTGGTGCTTGTCTTGACTTTCCTCTTCATTCGGCCTATGTATATCTTGACCTTTGATGAGGATACGGCCTTTGTGGATGGGCTGCCTGTGCGGACTATGTCTATTCTCTTTAATATTGTGACGGGTGTTGCGATTGCCCTCATGATTCCAGCTGCGGGAGCCTTGCTGGTCTCGACCATTATGGTCCTGCCGGCTAGTATTGCCCTGCGGATTGGGAAAAATTTCAAGTCGGTTATTTTGCTGGCAAATGTCATCGGCTTCTTTGGTATGATTGCCGGACTTTATATTTCTTACTATGCAGAAACGCCAGCAAGCGCCAGCATTACGATTATCTTCGTCAGCTTGTTCTTGCTGGTCAATCTGGTCAAAAAATTTATGAAATAGGAGCATAAAATGAAAAAAATTGGTTTACTATTAGCAGGTTTACTGAGTATTTTCTTGGTAGCTTGTTCCAATCAAAAAAATGCAGATGGCAAGCTCAGTATTGTCACGACTTTTTATCCGGTTTACGAGTTTACTAAGCAGGTTGCTGGAGATGAGGCCAATGTGGAACTTCTAATCGGGGCTGGTACAGAGCCGCATGATTATGAGCCTTCAGCTAAGGCAGTTGCTACCATTCAGGATGCAGATGCCTTTGTCTATGAAAATGAAAATATGGAGACTTGGGTTCCTGATTTGCTAAAAACCTTGAAAAATAAGGAAGAAAAGGTTATCAAAGCGACTGGAAATATGCTTTTGCTGCCTGGTGGTGAAGAGGAAGAAGACCATGACCATGGGGAAGAGGGACACCATCATGAATACGACCCCCATGTTTGGCTGTCTCCAAAGCGGGCTATTAAAATGGTGGAGCATATTCGAGATAGTCTGAGCAAGGCCTATCCTAACAAGAAAGCTGCCTTTGAGAAAAATGCAGCGGCTTATATCAAGAAGCTAGAAGCCTTGGATAAGGAGTTTGAAAATGGTTTGACTAATGCCAAGCAAAAGAGCTTCGTCACTCAGCACGCTGCCTTTAACTATTTGGCATTGGACTATGGCTTGAAACAGGTACCAATTTCTGGACTTTCACCAGACAGTGAACCATCCGCTTCACGCTTGGCTGAATTGACCGAGTACATCAAGAAAAATAAAATCAAGTATATCTACTTCGAAGAAAATGCTTCCCAGGCTTTGGCTTCTACTTTGGCTAAGGAAACAGGAGTAGAGCTTGATGTATTGAATCCGCTGGAAAGCTTGACAGAAAAGCAGACCAAGGACGGGTCAGACTATATTTCGATCATGCAGGCTAATCTAAAGGCTCTCAAGAAAACGACGGACCAAGAGGGAGCAGAGATTACGGCTGAGAAAGAAGAGGATACTAAGATAGTTCAAAATGGCTACTTTGAAGACAGCGCCGTCAAGGATCGAACTTTGTCTGACTATGCTGGCGAGTGGCAGTCTGTATATCCTTATCTGAAAGACGGCACCTTGGACCAGGTCTTTGACTACAAGGCTAAGCTGACTGGCAAAATGACGGCAGCTGAATACAAGGACTACTATGACAAGGGCTACAAGACGGATGTTTCCAATATCAATATCACAGACAAGACCATGGAATTTGTGGTAGATGGAAAATCCAAGAAATATACGTATAAATACGTTGGTAAGCACACACTGACTTACTCTAAGGGAAATCGTGGAGTTCGCTTTATGTTTGAAGCGACAGATGCGGATGCTGGGGAGTACAAATATGTTCAGTTTAGCGACCACAACATTGCACCGACCAAGGCAGCTCACTTCCATATCTTCTATGGTGGTGAGAGCCAGGAAGCGCTCTTTAATGAGCTGGAAAACTGGCCAACCTATTATCCAAGTAAGTTGACCGGTCAAGAAATTGCCCAAGAGATGTTGGCGCACTAATAGAATAAAGTAAGAAGACGGGACTATCCCGCCTTCTTTTTTATAGATGAGGAAGTGACGATAAAAAGGCTTGACAATTTTCGATTACAGATGTAAACTAATATAGAACTGGATTACAAATGTAAATATCAAGGAAGTGTTAAACAATGGAACAGCAAAATATGAGCCAAGCAGAATGGCAAGTGATGCGTGTGCTATGGGCGTATCCACACAGTCGCAGTACAGAGATTATAGCGCGGTTGGAAGCCGATTTTTCCTGGAAACCGGCAACCATCAAGACCCTTTTGAATCGTCTGAAAACCAAAGAATTTATCGCTATGGAAAAAATAGAAGGTAAATTTTACTACAATGCTCGGATTTTAGAAGCGGACCATCTGGAAAGTACTTGGCAGGCTCTTTTTGACAATATCTGTAATACTAAACATGGAGATCTTTTGATTTCGATGATTGAGAGAAGTCAGTTCAGTCAAGGGGACTTGGAGCGGCTCAGCCAAGTCATTGATAAGAAAAGAGCTTCGGCTCCGCTAGAAATCAAATGCCACTGCCCTCAAGGTCAGTGTCGTTGCGGGCACGGAAAGGAGACACATTGATGAGCGAGAAGAAAGAATACAAGCTCTCAGGCATGACCTGTGCTGCCTGTGCTATGACGGTGGAGATGGCGGTCAAGGACTTAGAAACGGTCGAGGATGTCAGTGTCAATCTGGCGACAGAACGTCTCAGTTTGCTGCCTAAGGCGGGATTTGATAGCCAGCAAGTGCTGGATGCTGTAGCCGAGGCCGGTTATCAAGCTGAAGAAAAAGGGAAAAACAAGCCGTCTGACGTAAACGAAGAGGCTGTAGCTAGAGCGCAAATATTACGAAGAAAGAAAAAAGAGCTACTGATTCTTTTATTTACAGCTCTGCCCTTGCTTTATATCTCTATGGGAAGTATGATTGGTCTTCCCTTGCCTAGCTTCTTGGACCATATGAAGCATCCCTTGGTCTTCGTTCTTTCACAACTGCTTTTGACTCTGCCTGCTGTGTGGATCGGGCGCGGCTTCTATCAGAGAGGATTTCGCAATCTTATCAAGCGACATCCTAATATGGATAGTTTGATTGCGGTGGGAACCAGTGCAGCATTTTTCTACAGTCTCTACTCGGTCAGTCAGGTTTTTCTAGGTCATCATGCCTTTGTTCATCAGCTTTACTTTGAGTCGGTTGCAGTAATTATTAGCTTAGTTCTTCTGGGTAAATATCTGGAAAGTTCAGCAAAGGGTCGAACGTCTCAGGCAATTCAGTCTCTGCTTGAGCTAGTGCCTAGTCAGGCGACAGTGATTCGCTATGGTGAGGCTGTGACCATTGATACAGAGGACATCCGAGTTGGAGACATTATCCGTATCAAGCCAGGGGAGCGTATGCCGGTAGATGGCCTTGTGACGGAGGGACAGACCTTTGTGGATGAGTCCATGATGACTGGTGAAAGTGTCCCGATTGAAAAGAAGATCGGTGATACCATTACCAGTGCAACAATCAATCAAAATGGTAGCATTGACTATCAAGCAACTAGGGTGGGTTCGGATACGACCTTAGCTCAGATTGTCAGATTGGTGGAGGAAGCGCAGGGGTCTAAGGCACCGATAGCGGCTTTGGCCGATAAGATTTCGCTTTATTTTGTCCCAATCGTGCTGAGCTTGGCTACTTTTTCCGCGCTTGGCTGGTATTTTCTAGCTGGTGAGAGTCTTAGCTTTTCTCTGTCAATCTTTATCGCAGTTCTGGTCATTGCCTGCCCCTGTGCGCTGGGATTAGCCACTCCGACAGCCATCATGGTTGGGACTGGCAAAGGGGCTGAAAATGGAATTTTGATTAAGTCTGGTCAGGCTTTGGAAGCGGCTTATCAGCTGGATACTATTGTTCTGGATAAGACTGGGACGATTACGGTTGGTAAGCCCAGTCTGACGGATTTGTTACCTTTAGGTGCTTTTAATCGCTCTGACTTGTTGCAGCTAATAGCCAGTGCTGAGCAGCATTCTGAGCATCCTTTGGCTCAGGCTATCTTAGAAGCAGCTGAAGAGGAGGAACTTGACTTGCTGCCTGTCAGTCATTTTGAGGCTATGGTTGGACGAGGTTTGTTAGCTCAGGTTGAGGACAGACGGCTTCTGGTGGGAAATGAGTCTTTGATGAAAGAAGAGCACATTGATAGCAGTTCTTTTCAGGAACAGTTGTTAGAGCTATCTCAGGAAGGAAAAACAGCCATGTTTGTCGCAATAGATGGACACCTGGCTGGTATTTTAGCGGTAGCAGATGAGATGAAATCCAGCAGCCTGTCGGCTGTGCAGGAGCTCCAGTCTATGGGGCTGGAAGTTATCATGCTGACAGGAGATCGTGAAGAAACCGCGATGGCTATTGCCCAGAAAGCTGGAATCCAAAAAGTTATCGCAGGAGTATTGCCAGATGGTAAGGCCGCTGCTATCAAGGACTTGCAGGAAGCTGGCAAAAAACTAGCCATGGTCGGAGACGGTATCAATGATGCACCAGCTTTGGTTCAGGCAGATGTTGGAATTGCCATCGGATCAGGCGCTGATGTAGCTATTGAGTCCGCAGATGTAGTGCTCATGCATAGTGATTTGCAGGATGTAGTCAAGGCTATCAAGCTCAGCCAGGCGACCATCCGCAATATCAAAGAAAATCTCTTCTGGGCTTTTGCCTACAATACACTAGGCATCCCGATTGCTATGGGTCTGCTGCATCTTTTTGGCGGCCCCTTGCTCAATCCTATGTTGGCTGGTCTGGCCATGAGCTTAAGCTCAGTGTCAGTTGTGGCCAATGCTCTGCGTCTAGGACGCTTTAAATTTTAAAATGAAGGAATATACGGAGGAATAAAACTATGAAACAAACTGTCCAATTAGAAAACTTATCTTGTCAAAACTGTGTCAAACACGTCACCAAGCATTTCCTATCTATGGAGGGAGTGTCAGATGTGACAGTAGATCTGGACAAGCAAACAGCAGCAGTTATTGCGGATAGATCCTTGAGTGCAGAGGATTATCAGGCGGCTTTGAGCAAAACCATCTATAAGGTCTTAGCGGTGCAGGATAGCTGAGCCAACTTGTAAAATAGGCTGAAAAAGTCTATAATATTAGTAATTATTTAATGGATAAGGAGAAAGCCATGAAGCAGAAAATAGTCTATCCTTTGTTATGTTGCTTAGCTCTATCGACTTTGGTAGCCTGCTCTAGTAAGTCAGTTAATTCTACTCAGACAAGTTCGAGTACTACTCAGGAATCTTCTCAAGTAGCTTCTAGCCAGAGTGTTGCAGAATCGTCTTCTTCTGCAACAAGCAGTCAAAGCTCAGCAGAAGTTAGTCCAGAAAAGACGCAAGAGGAGAAAAAAGCAATGGATATTTCGGCCTTGGCCAATGGAGACTACTCCAGTGTAAAAGGAACCTGGCAGAATGCTGCTGGTCACCAGCTGGTGTTCAATGATAAAGGGTTAGTTTCTGATAGCTATGAGCTGTACGGAGCATCGTTAACGGATTATGGAACGGCTTCTGGCGGTGTATACGGCGGTGAAACTGGTGGTTTCTTGCTAGAGTTCATTCCAAAAGGTGTCAAGCTTGCGAATAAAGAAAATTTCCAAGATAGCTCAGATGCCAGCCAAGATCGTCTGTGGACGGGAGTTGGGATGAATAGCTTTGATGAACAAGGTCAATTTTATTATCGTGTTACTAACTAGTCGTGTAGGATAGAAATTTTCTATCCTATTTTTTGTTTTAAAAGAGTAGTTAGTTGAAATATGATAAAAAATTGTGCAAACGTTTGAATAAATGCTTGAAATAATAATTAAAAAAGGATATAATATTTTTATGAAAGCGCTTTGAAATTTTTAGGGGTTTCAAAGGCAACTATTTTCACATAAAGTAAAGGGGAACTTATGGTTGAATTAAATCTAAAAAATATTTATAAGAAGTATCCAAATAGTGAGCACTATTCTGTTGAAGACTTTAATTTGGACATTAAGGATAAGGAATTTATCGTTTTCGTTGGTCCGTCAGGATGTGGGAAATCCACAACGCTTCGTATGATTGCGGGACTTGAGGATATCACAGAAGGAACAGCGTCAATCGACGGTAAAGTGGTCAATGACGTGGCACCGAAAGACCGCGATATCGCCATGGTCTTTCAGAACTATGCCCTCTATCCACACATGACAGTCTACGACAACATGGCTTTCGGGCTTAAACTTCGCAAGTACAGCAAGGAAGATATTGACAAGCGGGTGCAAGAAGCAGCTGAAATCCTTGGATTGAAAGAATTCTTGGATCGTAAGCCAGCGGACTTGTCAGGTGGTCAACGTCAGCGTGTTGCCATGGGGCGTGCCATCGTGCGTGATGCAAAGGTTTTCCTAATGGACGAGCCTTTGTCAAACTTGGATGCGAAGCTGCGGGTGTCCATGCGTGCTGAGATTGCCAAAATCCACCGCCGTATCGGAGCAACAACCATTTACGTTACCCATGACCAGACAGAAGCGATGACGCTGGCTGACCGGATTGTTATCATGTCAGCAACCAAGAATCCTGCTGGAACTGGAACCATTGGTCGAGTGGAGCAAATCGGTAGCCCACAAGAAGTCTACAGAAATCCAGTCAACAAGTTTGTGGCGGGCTTCATTGGTAGCCCAGCCATGAACTTTATCACTGTGACACTTGAGGGGAATGAAATCGTTGCCGATGGCTTGCGTTTGACCGTGCCAGAGGGAACACTGAAGGTTTTGCGTGAGAAGGGTTATGATGGTAAGAAATTGATCTTTGGTATTCGTCCAGAAGACATTAATACAGAACCTGCCTTCTTAGAGACCTTCCCAGACTCTGTGGTCCATGCGACCATCTCTGTTTCTGAGCTTTTGGGTTCTGAGTCTCACCTTTACTGCCAAGTTGGCGACAGCGAGTTTATCGCGCGTGTAGATGCTCGTGACTACTCAGAAACAGGTGCTGGAATTGACCTTGGCTTTGATCTGAACAAGGCACATTTCTTTGATTTCGAAACAGAGAAAACGGTTTATTAAAATATAAGTTATAGAAAAGATAGTCAGCAAGCCAAACGGAATGCATTTGGTCTGCGGACTATCTTTTCTTTATTTTGCTTTTCCGACAAGAATGGTAGCGGCAATGGTTACTTGGGTGAGGTCAGTCCAGTCGATCTGGTCTTGCTCAACGTGAAAGAGGAGTGGTGTCATCGCTAAAAGAGCGGCTCTACTTTCGGCAGTCAAGGACTGGCTGGACTCGACAGTAATATCGGAGATTATATCGAAGTGCTCTTGGAAATGCTGGATGACTTCTTGGTTAGAGTAATCCTTGTTGCTGAGCTGTCTAGCGGCTTTTTGGCGAATTTCTTGAAGATGGTGCTCGGTGGGAATGACTTTGATGAGGAGGGCATTGCTAGACATGACTCTCCGAAATTCCTGATAATTGGCTGGAGAAAAGATGTCTAAAATGATGTCCATGCTGGCATCTTGTAGCGGCAGCTTAGCCAAATCACCAACGAACCAATTGACTGCGAAAGAGCTGTCGCTCTTGGCTGCCAACTGGATGGAATCTTTTGAAATATCGAAGGCATAGAAGGTTTTTTGGGGATGGGTTTCTTGGAGTTTGCGAGAGTAGAAGCCCTCGCCGCAGCCAATATCTAAGACTGTTTTGGCAGTTTCTGAGCTAGCAAGTAAGTTCGAGACAGCTTCTAAGATAGCTTGGTAAAATCCTGCTTCTAAGATCAACTGCCGATTTTGAAAACTAGTCTTATCGTAGTCTTTGGGCTGCTTGATTTGAGGTGCTAGATTGACATAGCCAAACTTGGCCAAGTCATAAGAATGACGATGTCGGCATTTGAGGCTGTTTTCCATCAGCTGCAGCTCTTCCTTGCAGATGGGACAGGCAAAGGCAGTCGCAGTAGCAAAGCGCTGGAGTTTGGGTTTGAGGTTTGTATTCATAGTTTAAGTGTATCAAAAGAGACAAGTGAAAGCAACTTTAGGAGTAAGTAGATGGGAGATTCAGTAGAAATAAAACTAATTCTCCAATTTATAAAATGAAATTGCTTTTATATCTAAATTTCTATATAATAATGATAAGGAGGAAATAAGTATGTTAAAAGAAGTATTAACCGTTGCAAAAGTTGCGAAAAAATCTTCACTATTTTTGGGTGGTGTCGTATTTGGTACCCTTGGTTTGAAAATCTTAGCAAGTAAGGAAGCTAAAAAAGGTTATTCTAAAGCTTTGGCTAAGGCTTACAAGTTGAAAGATGAGCTAGATGCATCTGTTTCTGTTGTGAAGCAACATGGAGACGATGTTTTGCAAGATGCTAAATATTTGTATGAGCAAGAGAAAAAAGAAGAGCAATTAGATAGCCTTATAGGAGAATAATATGTCTTTTAAAGTGCTATATAGAGGATATCAACATATCCGACTATCATCTTCTTTTTCACTCACCTTGGATATTCAAGACTATCTTCATTCCTTGGCGAGAGATGAGAAGGGAATTGAGTCTATCCAGTTTTACATGGATCAACAGCGCTTTACCCTACGTATAAAAGAAGGCTTCTCTGTATTAGACAATGCAGAAGCCTTTTTAAAAAGAATTGATAAAGGGAAAGTTTCTGAGTTGATGACTCTTCCTGTTCGTAGAGAAGAGAGTGCCTATTCTATCGTTTCAGGTGCAGCGATTAAGCGTTGGTTATTTAGAAGTTTTGTCCCTTATCCTGTTCGTTATATTTGGACTTGTTATCAGGCTCTAGGCTATGTAAAAGAGGCCTATCAAACCTTAGCGAGCAAGGAACTGACCATGGAGGTCTTGGATTGTTCAGCCATTTTATTGTCCTTGTTTATGAACCAATCCAAGACAGCTAGTAATATCATGTTTATGCTTGATTTAGGGAATTGTCTGGATCAGTGGTCTTTGAAAAAAACTGCAACGGATTTAGAACAGAGTCTTCTTGCAAAAGAGAGCGATGTATTCTTAGTACAGGGCGATACGGTCGTTAGTATCAAGAGTTCCGATGTTCAAATAGGAGATGTCTTGGTCCTATCTCAAGGAAATGAAATTTTGTTTGATGGACAAGTAGTTTCAGGTTTAGGTATGGTCAACGAAAGCTCCTTGACAGGAGAGAGTTTTCCAGTTGAAAAAAGAGAGTCTGATTTGGTTTGTGCAAATACAGTATTAGAAACTGGAGAGTTACGCATTCGTGTAACCGATAATCAGATGAACAGTCGTATTTTACAGCTGATTGAGTTGATGAAGAAATCTGAAGAAAACAAGAAAACGAAACAACGCTATTTCATCAAGATGGCGGATAAGGTCGTCAAATATAATTTCTTGGGTGCTGGTCTGACTTACCTATTAACAGGTTCTTTTTCTAAGGCTATTTCTTTCTTATTGGTCGATTTCTCCTGCGCTTTGAAAATCTCTACTCCTGTAGCTTATTTAACGGCTATTAAGGAGGGTTTGAATCGTGAAATGGTGATTAAGGATGGGGATGTTCTGGAGAAATATCTGGAAGTCGATACCTTCTTATTTGATAAGACGGGGACAATCACAACTAGCTATCCTATAGTTGAAAAGGTGTTACCTTTTGGAGACTATAGTGAGGAAGATATTCTCAGAATCAGTGCCTGTCTTGAGGAACACATTTATCATCCTATTGCTAATGCCATTGTCAAACAAGCCGAGATAGAGGGAATTGAACATGAGGAAATGCATGGGAAACTCCAATATATTGCAAGCAAGGGAATTAAGTCACATATTGATGGCCAACCAGTTGTTATTGGGAATTATGTCTTGATGCAGGATGAGCAGATTCATATTAGTTTGGAACAACATGCTTTGATTGAAGAGTACAAGAATCACTACAATCTCTTATTCTTAGCCTACCAGAATGAATTGATTGGAATGTTCTGCATTCATACTCCTTTGAGAAAAGAAGCAAAAGCAGCCTTGGAGAAACTTAAGGCACAAGGGAAAAAATTGATTCTGGCAACAGGGGACACCTTGGTTAGAACAGAGGAATTAGTCAAAGATTTGCCCTTTGATCAGGTCTATACAGACTTGAAACCTGATGGGAAATTTGAGTTAGTAGAGGAACTGCAGAAAGCAGGTCATACTATTTTGATGGTTGGGGATGGGTTGAATGACTCAGCTGCTCTAACCCTATCAGATATCGGTGTGGTGATGAATGAGAGCGCAGATATTTCTAAGCAGATGAGTGATATCTTATTGTTAGATAATCGCTTGGATTTCTTCCAAGAGTTGGATTCGCTATCATCATCTTTGCAAATACTCATCAAGAAGAATATTCAAGATACCATTGTCGTAAATAGTAGTTTGATTGGCTTTGGCTTGTTTAATTGGCTCAGTCCTTCAAATCTCTCTATCTTACATAATCTAACAACCTTGCGCATTGTCTTGCGTAGTCTGTCTATTAAAAATAGATAGATGAGAGTTATTAACAGCAAAAAGGAGTTACCTTTCTCGAGGTTAACTCCTTTGTTTATAGATAAATGTTGAACAGTTTAGTAAGTCAATACAAAGTATTTTTTCTTACCGCGGCGGATAACAGTCAGTTCGTTTTCTAACTTATCTGCGTCGCTCAAGACATAGTTAAGGTCTTGGATACGGTCGCCATTGACGTAAATTGCTCCGTTTTGAAGATCTTCGCGGGCTTGGCGTTTTGAGTTGACCACGCCAGATGACACGAGGATTTCCACGATGTTAAGATTTTCGTCGGCTTGAACTTGGTAGTTTGGCACGCCACGAAGTCCTTGTTTGAGTTCTTTGACAGAAAGGTTTTTGATATTTCCAGCAAAGAGTTGCTCGGTAATGTTAAGGGCTTGTTTGTAGGCTTCTTCGCCATGGACAAGAGTTACAACTTCACGAGCGAGGATTTTTTGAGCCAAGCGTTCGTGTGGGGCTGCTTCAAACTGTTTACGGATGTCTTCAATCTCATCGAGCGACAAGAAAGTAAAGATCTTCAAGAAGCGAACAGCGTCAGCATCCATAACATTCATCCAGAATTGGTACATTTCGTATGGAGAAGTCTTGTCGGCATTGAGCCAGACCGCGTTTCCTTCCGATTTACCAAATTTCTTACCAGTCGCATCAGTGATAAGGGGAACGGTGATAACGTGGCCAGTCTTATCAGCCTTACGACGAAGCAATTCGGTACCAGCTGTCATATTTCCCCACTGGTCAGAACCACCGATTTGCAGGGTAACATTGTGGTCTTGGTTAAGGACAAAGAAGTCGTAACCTTGCATGATTTGGTAAGCAAACTCTGTGTAAGAAATTCCTGTTTCAATCCGTTTTTTTACGGATTCTTTGCTCATCATGTAGTTGACAGTGAAGTATTTACCAACATCACGGAGGAAGTCAATGAAGCTGATGCTACCAAACCAATCGTAGTTGTTGACCATGACAGCTTTGTTTTCGCCATTTTCAAAGTCAAGAAAGCGTGACAGTTGGCCTTGGATAGACTGAACCCAGCCATTAACGGTTTCCTTGGTTTGCAGGCTACGCTCTGCATCTTTAAAGGATGGGTCACCAATCAAACCTGTTGCACCACCGACGAGGGCGTAAGGTTTGTGACCAGCTAATTGTAAGCGGCGACTGGTCAAAATAGCCACCAAGTGACCTAAGTGCAGACTGTCCGCTGTTGGATCGTATCCAGTATAATAAGAGACCTGCCCTTCTTCTAAGGCTTTACGCAAAGCTTCTTCATCCGTAGTTTGAAAAATCAAACCACGCTCTTTTAGCTCATCAAAAATGTGCATAGTTGTCTCTCCTTTTCTAAGATAGCAAAGACAGTTGCCCTTGCTCAATTATTTTTTGTCTTATCTCTCTATTGTATCACAAACCCGATAAATAGCAATGAGTAGCCAGAAAATAATTCCTGTAAAAGCGCTAGAATTAGCTCTTTCTTGATATAATCTGCTGATGTTTGCTATAATAGTCGATAAGGAGAATCTATGTTGAAACCATTTATAAAAAAGTTAAAACAGTTTGGTAAGGGGGAGCCCTCACCTGCTAAGACGTCTAAGCCAAAAGGAGAGACATGGTCGGTACTTGATATTGTTTCCGTTATTTTTCGGACAGTAAAACTACTCTTAAATGTCGCTTTTGTGTTTATCTTTTTTGGAATAGTATTGGGGGCTGGACTCGGATTGGGCTATGCCGCTAGCCTTTTTAGTGATGTCTCCGTGCCTAAGCAGGAGGAGCTGGTAAGTCAGGTCAATAAGATTTCTGGGATTTCGAAGCTGACCTATGCTAACGGAGAGTTGATTTCTGAAATCGATAATGATTTGTTGCGGATCCCAGTTTCCAGCGATGCAATTTCGGATAATGTCAAAAATGCTATCATTGCGACGGAAGATGAGAACTTTGAAACTCACAATGGTGTTGTGCCCAAGGCTGTTCTGCGGGCAACCTTGGGTTCAGTAGTTGGAGTCGGTTCATCCAGCGGGGGCTCGACCTTAACTCAGCAGTTGATCAAGCAGCAGGTCGTGGGGGATGCTCCGACTTTCAAGCGGAAGGCAGTAGAGATTGTTGATGCCTTGGCTTTGGAACGCTATATGTCTAAGGATGACATTCTGACTGCTTATTTGAATGTGGCACCTTTTGGCCGGAATAACAAAGGACAAAATATTGCTGGAGTGGAAGAAGCAGCTCAAGGGATTTTTGGTGTATCAGCCAAGGATTTGAGCATTCCACAGGCTGCGTTTATTGCAGGATTGCCTCAGAGCCCGATTGTCTATTCACCCTATGCCTCTGATGGCAGTATGAAGAGTCCAGATGATATGGCTTTAGGTCTAGAGCGGGCTCGGAATGTTTTATATAATATGTACCGTACAGGTCGACTGAGTGAGGAAGACTATCAGCAGTACAAGGACTATGATCTGACGCAAGATTTTAAACCGACGGAGAGCCTTCAAAAGAGCTCGCATAGCTACCTCTACCATACAGCTTTTTCAGAAGCGCAGACGGCCATGTATCAATATTTGATTCAGCGGGACAATGTATCTCAGCAAGAATTAAAAAATAATGCAACGGTTGAAGCTTATCAAGAGTTAGCTCGAAAAGAGCTGAGCGAGGGTGGCTATACGGTCACAACAACCATCAATCATTCTATTCATCAGGCGATGCAGAATGCTGTTGCCAACTACGGTGGTCTCTTGGATGATGGGACAGGAATGGTCGAGGTTGGAAATGTCCTTCAGGACAATAAAACAGGAGCCATTATTGGTTTTGTCGGTGGTAGAGACTATAGTTCTAATCAAAACAACCATGCTTTTGATACGGAAAGATCTCCTGGTTCGACTATCAAGCCGATTTTAGCTTATGGGATCGCCATTGACCAAGGGCTGATGGGAAGCGCGAGTGTCCTTTCTAATTATCCGACGAATTTCTCTAGCGGTGAGCCAATTATGCACGTGGACAGTCGCGGGACAGGCATGATGGATCTGCAGGAAGCCCTCAATACTTCTTGGAATATTCCAGCTTATTGGACCTATCGTGCACTTCGCGAGAAGGGTGTGAATGTCCGAGGCTATATGGAAAAAATGGGCTACCATATTGACAACTACGATATTGAAAGTCTACCAATGGGTGGGGGGATCGAGGTTTCGGTTGCCCAGCATACCAACGGTTTCCAGACCTTGGCGAATAACGGTTCTTATCAAGAAAAGTATATGATTGATAAGATCACAGCTCCTGACGGCAAGGTGGTTTATGAGCATAAGGCAAAACCAGTTCAGGTTTACTCGCCTGCTACTGCAACGATTATGCAAGGATTGATGCGAGGTGTGCTCAATTCTGGTGCAACTACGACCTTTAAATCAAGGATTAGTCAAGTCAATGGTACCTTGGCAGGTGCAGACTGGATTGGTAAGACAGGTACAACCAACAGCAATGGTGACATGTGGCTCATGCTTTCCACTCCTCGGATGACCCTTGGAGGCTGGATTGGTCATGATGACAATACTTCTATGGCTGCTCTGACAGGCTACAATAATAATGCAGCCTATATGGCTTATTTAGCCAATGCCATTTATGAGGCGGATCCAAGTGCCTGGGGAATCGGAGAGAAGTTCAATCTTGATTCGAGTGTTATCAAGTCGGATGTTCTCAAGTCTACTGGAGAAAGACCAGGAACCGTCACAATTAACGGTCGCTCCATCAATCTAAGCGGTCCGACTGTTCCTAGCTACTGGGCTAAGAATGGCGCTCCAACGACGAGCTATCGCTTTGGTATCGGTGCATCTGATGCGGATTATCAGAAAGCTTGGGGAGCAATCTTGGGTGGTACCACTGGCAACACCAATCGTAATAGCCAATGAGAAATTGCCTAACAATTAGAACGAAAGGTAGGGAATACTAGATGTCAGGGAAGATTTCTTCAGATACTATCGCAGCAAGTTCCGCAATTAGTGAATTAGTAGGAGTGGATACTTCAGCCTTCAGGAACAATCAAGTTGAATTTGGCTATACAAGTGATATTGCTGGAATGGAAGCTGGTCGTCAAGCCTGCAATCAAATGTTGCAGGCTGTCAGTGACTTCAGTTCGGCCGTCTTAACTCAGGCTAATAAATTTCCAGAAATTGCTGCAAAAATTGAGAAACGCGATATAGAGCAGGCACAACGTTGGAGCAACTGATGATAAAAGATAAAAATCAAGAAAAACGTGAACAATTATATAAGCAAATCATCCAGCTTGAGAATCAAGAAGAAGATCTTTTAGTTATCAAAAGACGTTACGAAGAGAAGGTAATGGATTTTCGTGCAGATATCTGGACGATAAATGCCCAAATAGAAAACTTGATAGATCCCGTATCAGAGACAAGCCATACCAATCGTAAAATATGGGAAGAAAACCAAGCCTTGCAACAAGCAATTGACAGCTACGTAGAGCAAGAGTTGGACAATGTTTCCAAACAAACAAGGAAAGTTCGGCAAAAATTAGATGAAAATCGAGAAAGATTGACGAAAGAAAGGAACTCTTTACCATGGGAGTAAAGTACAGTGCATCGGAGTCCTCACAGCTGATGGAGGCTATGGCTAATAATATTCAAGTGGCCAATGAGGTGACAGACCGATTGTCTCAGGGATGTGACCACCTGATAGCCACCTAGACTCTGGAGAACTCATGGGAGCAGCCTATACAGCAGGTAAGGGCCTTTTTTCAGAAATTATCATTCCTGCCATTAAGAAGCTACAGGCTGCAGTGGACGACCTTCAAACGGAGTTAAATTCATATAGGATTGCCGATGCTCAGGTATCAGAGTATGGCAACCTCGATCTGGATCAGCTGAAGAAGACAAAAGAATTGAGAGAGAAACAGCTAGCCTCTATCAAAAAGGCTATTGAAGCAAAAGAATCATTCTTAGAGCGCATGAAGTCTATTGCTACATTTAATATCGTTTCTCACATGGAGTCTCTGGTGATTCTTTCTAGTGCAGAGTCGCAAATTGAATCACAAATTAAAGAATTGGAAGAGAAGATTGAAAAGCTGGAGTTCTTTGTCGCTCAAGTCTCCCAATATTTCAGCGACAGTCTAGAAGTTCTTCGTCTAGCTATTCAAGGAGCCACACAACTAAGTGAAATCATTGTCGATAGTGATGGAAACTACTATGCGGATGGTGTGGACATGAGTTGGGCCAAGAAGATGAAAGAGCAGAAGATTGAGTCACATAAGCTGGATAAGAATATCCCAGTGACTAAAGCTGAGAAGGAAAAGAAAGTTATTGTGGATGATTTTGTAAATATATATGGTTTTGATATTGAAACAGCAAATCTCTTATACCAGTTGCAGCAATCAATTCTTGAAAAAGCTGAAACAAAAGGATGGTCTAAAGAGAGAGTGATTTATGAATTTAACAGATTGGTTGCCTCGCCAGTCTATGCTGGGGATACAGGACGTGCAGCTTGGTCTGGTTTAGGAGGTGTATTAAAAATTGATAAGTTACGAAAAACATTAAAAGAAGATTATGGGTTCTCTGATTATGAAGCAGGTTTATTTATTGAGAGTATTGAAAACCAACAAGGCTCTTCTCCCAGTAAGAAAGATCTTGCTCATGAAGCCATTCAATTATCAACGTTTACAGAACAAGCTTGGGGAGATAGAGACTTATCTACGAAAGAAGGCATGAAAGAACTGTTGGCTCACGTACTAAGTACCCTCGGAAATTCTATGACAATAGGTGAACTTCCTATTAATACAGAACGATATGAAAGTTCCTTCAAAGGAGATGTAGATTCAACAAGATATGATGATAATGACTTCACTTCGGATCTAGATGCTATAAATGTTTATGATAGAATATCTAAAAATGGTCAGCCTGACAATGTTTTTAAAATACAAGCAAATTATAACAATGAGATTGCTGTAAATGAAACAAATCGAGTTGCCGAGTTTTATAAGACCTTGGGAAATGGTGATAAAGAAAACGGTAGGAACTTCCTAAATTACCTTATTGAAAATAATACAGCAGGTGGACAATTTATCAAGCACGGGAAAAGATGGGATTTCTTATGGAAACCAGATACGGATGAGCATAAAAAATCAAAAGAAGATTTTTATGATTATTTGAAGCGAGGAGAAGATAAAAATGTCGGTACGTAAAAAAATAATAAGCATCCTACTTTTGATAATAACTGCTTTTGCCATTTGGTTGCTCTTTGGCCCTGATGATAAACCTGAACCAGATTTTTCTTCTGCCAATAAAATTGAACTACTGGCAAGTATTCTCGCAGGTAATAACGAGGATATTATCCGAGATGCTGGCTATGGAATTCCGGATGACCCGGTGATTCGCCGATGGGGAATAAATGAACTTAAAATACCTGGTAAATTAAACTTGGATGTACGCCCACCGACTAGTTTGGAAGACAGTGAGCTTCTGATTCATTTTTCTACTACAATTGATGGTAAAGAAATAGATGCAGGTTTTTTCGTGGATAAAGAATTAAAATTGACTTATTCAAGATATACTTATATAGATAAGGATGCTATTAGGAAAAAAATTGAAATAGATAAGACTCAAGAAAAAGAGCTACTACATCAGGTTCAAACAGAATTGAATCAGTTCTTTGAAAAAATGGAACAGCAACTAGCTTCTAAATAGGAAATATAATAAAAGAATCATAAATAAAGATTCGGAAGGCTATTGATGAGCCACTCTGGGAAGAATTGGATAGGAAACATGAAGGATACATCAAAATCCAGGGTGAACATGTTCATGACGACGAGGAAGTGGATGAGAGCGACTTAAAATAAACATGCTTCTATTTCAAGATTAAAGTGAAAGTGTCCTGGAAATTAGATAAAACTACTTGAATTTTTACATAAATATGGTATAATAGTACCAATAATTTGTCGTGTGCTTTAATTGAAATATTGTCCGATTAAAGCTTGCAGCAGTTAAATCAAACTTTTTATAAGTCAGATTTAGCTGCTCTTTTTGTGTCTATTTTTCAGAATTCTAGGATTTGTAACGCAAATTTAAAGATTCTAAAAACTTAGCAAAAAGGACTGATTGTAGCTGTTTTGACGAGAGTCAATGGCGTAGAAGGGGTCTCCCCTTGGTAAGAGTGAAGAAGAGTACGATATGAGAGGCAAATGGTTAGTATTCCAATAATCAGAAAATCTCAATTCTCTCCGATTCCCTCCCTCTGTACTTTATAATAAAAAAGGAGTTAGAAACTTGGCAGGACATGACGTTCAATACGGGAAACATCGGACCCGTCGTAGTTTTTCAAGAATCAAAGAAGTTCTTGATTTACCAAACTTGATTGAAATTCAAACAGACTCGTTTAAAGATTTCTTGGACCATGGTTTGAAAGAAGTCTTCGAGGATGTGCTTCCTATTTCAAACTTTACCGACACCATGGAATTGGAATTTGTCGGCTATGAAATCCGTGAGCCTAAATATACGCTAGAAGAAGCACGCATTCACGATGCCAGCTACTCAGCGCCAATCTTTGTGACTTTCCGTCTGATTAACAAGGAAACCGGTGAAATCAAGACACAGGAAGTCTTCTTTGGTGATTTCCCAATCATGACTGAAATGGGAACCTTCATCATCAACGGTGGTGAGCGGATTATCGTGTCTCAGTTGGTGCGTTCGCCAGGGGTTTACTTCAACGATAAAGTTGATAAAAACGGTAAAGTTGGCTACGGTTCAACGGTCATTCCTAACCGCGGAGCTTGGTTAGAGTTGGAAACAGACTCAAAAGACATTGCCTACACTCGTATTGACCGGACTCGTAAAATTCCATTTACTACTTTGGTGCGTGCGCTTGGTTTCTCAGGTGATGATGAGATCTTGGACATCTTTGGTGACAGCGACTTGGTGCGCAACACCATCGAAAAAGATATTCACAAGAACCCAATGGACTCTCGTACGGATGAAGCTCTGAAAGAAATCTATGAGCGCCTTCGTCCAGGCGAGCCTAAGACGGCTGAAAGTTCTCGTTCTCTGCTTGTGGCTCGTTTCTTTGATCCACATCGCTATGACTTGGCTGCCGTTGGTCGTTACAAGATTAACAAGAAGCTCAACATCAAGAATCGCCTCCTCAATCAAACATTGGCAGAACATCTGGTAGATGCTGAAACAGGTGAAATTCTTGTCGAAGCTGGTACAGTCATGACTCGCAGTGTGATTGACAGCATTGCAGAGCATCTGGACAATGGTTTGAACAAGATCACTTATATTCCAAACGACTCAGCTGTCTTGACAGAGCCTGTAGAATTGCAGAAGTTCAAGGTTGTCGCACCGAGCGATCCAGATCGTGTTGTGACCATCATTGGCAATGCGAACCCATCTGACAAGGTTCGGACTGTAACACCAGCTGATATCTTGGCTGAAATGAGCTATTTCCTCAACTTGGCAGAAGGTATCGGTCGTGTGGATGATATTGACCACTTGGGGAACCGTCGTATTCGTGCGGTTGGTGAGCTTTTGGCTAACCAGGTTCGTCTGGGACTTTCTCGGATGGAGCGTAACGTTCGCGAACGGATGAGCGTTCAGGACAATGAGGTTCTCACACCGCAACAAATCATTAACATTCGTCCTGTAACTGCTGCTATTAAAGAATTCTTTGGTTCTTCACAGTTGTCTCAGTTCATGGACCAACACAATCCACTGTCTGAGCTTTCTCACAAGCGTCGTCTGTCTGCCTTAGGACCTGGTGGTTTGACACGTGACCGCGCTGGTTATGAAGTGCGGGACGTGCACTATACTCACTATGGTCGTATGTGTCCGATTGAAACGCCTGAAGGACCAAACATCGGTTTGATCAATAACTTGTCTTCTTACGGACATCTTAACAAATACGGATTTATTCAAACACCTTACCGTAAGGTAGACCGTGAAGCTGGTGTGGTGACCAACGAAATTGTTTGGCTGACAGCTGATGAGGAAGATGAATTTATCGTAGCTCAGGCAAACTCTAAACTTAATGAGAAAGGTGGCTTTGCAGAGCCTATCGTTATGGGACGCCACCAAGGTAATAACCAAGAATTCCCTTCAGACCAAGTAGACTACATGGATGTATCACCTAAGCAGGTAGTTGCCGTTGCGACTGCATGTATTCCTTTCTTGGAAAATGACGACTCCAACCGTGCCCTCATGGGTGCCAACATGCAACGTCAGGCTGTGCCTTTGATTGATCCAAAAGCGCCTTATGTCGGTACTGGTATGGAATACCAAGCTGCCCACGATTCTGGTGCGGCGGTTATTGCTCAGTATGATGGTAAGGTTACCTATGCGGATGCGGATAAGGTAGAAGTTCGTCGCGAAGATGGTTCACTAGATGTGTACCACATCCAAAAATTCCGTCGTTCTAACTCAGGAACTGCCTACAACCAACGCACCCTTGTAAAAGTTGGCGATGTCGTTGAAAAAGGCGACTTTATCGCTGACGGACCTTCTATGGAAAATGGAGAAATGGCGCTTGGACAAAACCCAATCGTTGCCTACATGACATGGGAAGGTTACAACTTCGAGGATGCGGTTATCATGAGTGAGCGTCTGGTGAAAGACGATGTCTATACATCTGTCCACCTCGAAGAATACGAATCAGAAACACGTGATACAAAGCTTGGGCCTGAAGAAATCACTCGTGAAATTCCAAACGTTGGTGAAGATGCCCTTAAAGACCTTGACGAAATGGGGATTATCCGTATCGGTGCTGAGGTTAAAGAAGGCGATATCCTTGTCGGTAAAGTAACACCTAAGGGTGAGAAAGACCTTTCAGCTGAAGAACGCCTCTTGCACGCTATCTTTGGTGATAAGTCTCGTGAAGTACGTGACACTTCTCTTCGTGTACCACACGGTGCCGATGGTGTTGTTCGTGATGTCAAGATCTTTACCCGTGCTAACGGTGATGAGCTACAATCAGGTGTTAACATGTTGGTGCGTGTCTACATCGCTCAAAAACGTAAGATCAAGGTCGGAGATAAGATGGCCGGACGTCACGGAAACAAAGGGGTTGTATCCCGTATCGTTCCTGTGGAAGACATGCCATACTTGCCAGACGGAACTCCAGTCGATATCATGTTGAATCCACTTGGGGTGCCATCCCGTATGAATATCGGTCAAGTTATGGAACTCCACCTTGGTATGGCAGCTCGTAACTTGGGCATCCACATTGCGACACCGGTCTTTGACGGAGCTAGCTCAGAAGATCTCTGGTCTACAGTTCGTGAAGCTGGTATGGACAGCGATGCTAAGACAATTCTTTATGATGGACGTACTGGTGAGCCATTTGATAACCGCGTTTCTGTCGGTGTCATGTACATGATCAAGCTCCACCACATGGTTGACGATAAGCTCCATGCCCGCTCAGTTGGTCCATACTCAACCGTTACCCAACAGCCACTCGGAGGTAAAGCTCAGTTTGGTGGACAACGTTTCGGGGAAATGGAAGTTTGGGCTCTAGAGGCTTACGGTGCGTCAAACGTACTTCAAGAAATCTTGACTTACAAGTCTGACGATATCAACGGACGTTTGAAAGCTTATGAAGCGATTACCAAAGGGAAACCAATTCCAAAACCAGGTGTCCCAGAATCCTTCCGAGTTCTTGTGAAAGAATTGCAATCTCTTGGTCTTGACATGCGTGTCCTTGACGAAGATGACCAAGAAGTGGAACTTCGTGACTTGGATGAAGACATGGATGAAGATGTGATCCATGTGGACGATCTGGAAAAAGCACGTCAAAAACAGGCTCAAGAAGCTAAAGCAGCTTTTGATGCTGAAGGAAATGAAGAAAAATAATTCGTCGCTGATTAGATAAATAAGAAAGGTAAGAAATAGTGGTTGATGTAAATCGATTTAAAAGTATGCAAATCACCCTAGCTTCTCCAAGTAAGGTCCGTTCATGGTCTTACGGAGAAGTGAAGAAGCCTGAGACAATCAATTACCGGACCTTGAAGCCAGAACGTGAAGGCCTCTTTGACGAGGTGATCTTCGGGCCAACCAAGGATTGGGAGTGTGCCTGCGGTAAATACAAACGGATTCGTTACAAAGGGATTATTTGTGACCGCTGTGGTGTTGAAGTAACACGGACCAAGGTTCGTCGTGAGCGTATGGGCCACATCGAGCTTAAAGCACCGGTTTCTCACATTTGGTATTTCAAGGGAATCCCAAGCCGTATGGGCTTGACTCTGGATATGAGTCCGCGCGCCCTAGAAGAAGTCATTTATTTTGCGGCTTATGTGGTGATTGATCCTAAGGAAACACCACTGGAGCACAAATCTATCATGACTGAGCGCGAGTACCGTGAGCGCCTCCGTGAATATGGTGCAGGTTCATTCGTTGCCAAGATGGGAGCAGAAGCGATCCAAGACTTGCTGAAACAAGTGGATTTGGAAACGGAAATTGCGGCTCTCAAGGAAGAATTGAAAACAGCTTCTGGTCAAAAACGAATCAAGGCTATTCGTCGTTTGGACGTTTTGGATGCCTTCTACCGCTCTGGCAATAAGCCAGAATGGATGATTCTCAACATCCTGCCAGTCATTCCGCCAGATCTACGTCCAATGCTTCAATTGGATGGTGGCCGCTTTGCCTCATCTGACTTGAATGACCTTTACCGCCGCGTTATCAACCGGAACAATCGTTTGGCTCGTTTGCTTGAGTTGAATGCACCAGGTATCATCGTTCAAAATGAGAAGCGGATGCTGCAAGAAGCAGTTGATGCTTTGATTGACAATGGTCGTCGTGGTCGTCCAATCACTGGACCAGGTAGCCGTCCACTTAAGTCTTTGAGTCACATGCTCAAAGGTAAACAAGGACGTTTCCGTCAAAACTTGCTGGGTAAACGGGTTGACTTCTCAGGCCGTTCCGTTATCGCCGTTGGTCCGACATTGAAGATGTATCAATGTGGTGTGCCACGTGAAATGGCGATCGAGCTCTTCAAACCGTTTGTCATGCGGGAAATTGTTGCCCGTGACTATGCTCAGAATGTGAAAGCTGCTAAGCGCATGGTAGAGCGTGGCGATGAGCGTATTTGGGATGTCTTGGAAGATGTTATCAAAGAACACCCAGTGCTCCTTAACCGCGCACCGACCCTTCACCGTTTGGGTATCCAAGCCTTTGAGCCAGTTCTAATCGACGGTAAAGCTCTTCGCTTGCACCCACTGGTCTGTGAAGCCTACAATGCCGACTTTGACGGTGACCAAATGGCCATTCACGTTCCATTGTCTGAAGAAGCGCAAGCTGAAGCTCGTATCCTCATGCTGGCTGCTGAGCACATCTTGAATCCGAAAGACGGAAAACCGGTTGTAACACCGTCTCAGGATATGGTCTTGGGTAACTACTACTTGACTATGGAAGAAGCAGGTCGTGAAGGTGAAGGCATGGTCTTTAAAGACCGTGATGAAGCCGTGATGGCCTTGCGTAATGGCTATGTCCACTTGCACACTCGTGTGGGTATCGCGACAGATAGCCTCAACAAACCTTGGACAGAAGATCAAAAACACAAGATCCTCATGACTACAGTAGGTAAGATTCTCTTCAACGATATCATGCCAGAAGAGCTGCCTTACCTGCAAGAGCCAACGAATGCTAACTTGACAGAAGGTGTTCCAGCTAAATACTTCTTGGAGCCAGGTAAAGATATCAAGTCTGCCATTGAAGCCCTAGAGTTAAATATTCCGTTCAAGAAGAAAAATCTAGGAAATATCATCGCTGAAATCTTCAAACGCTTCCGCACTACAGAAACATCTGCCCTGCTGGACCGCTTGAAAGACCTAGGTTACCACCATTCTACGCTGGCTGGTTTGACAGTGGGTATTGCTGACATTCCAGTCGTGGAAGACAAGGCAGAGATCATTGAAGAATCTCACAAGCGTGTAGAACAAATCACTAAGCAATTCCGTCGTGGTATGATTACTGACGACGAACGCTACAATGCTGTTACAGCTGAATGGCGTGCTGCCCGTGAAAAACTGGAAAAACGCTTGGTTGCTAACCAAGATCCGAAGAACCCAATCGTTATGATGATGGACTCTGGAGCCCGTGGTAACATCTCGAACTTCTCACAGCTTGCCGGTATGCGTGGTCTGATGGCTGCTCCGAACGGACGTATCATGGAATTGCCAATCCTTTCAAACTTCCGCGAAGGTTTGTCTGTATTGGAAATGTTCTTCTCAACTCACGGTGCCCGTAAAGGTATGACCGATACGGCCCTCAAGACAGCCGATTCAGGTTACTTGACTCGTCGTCTGGTTGACGTTGCTCAAGACGTGATTATCCGTGAGGATGACTGTGGTACAGACCGCGGCTTGCTCATCACTTCTATTACAGAAGGTAAGGAAATGATCGAGTCTCTGGAAGAGCGTCTCAATGGCCGTTACACTAAGAAGACGGTTAAACATCCAGAAACTGGCGCAGTTATCATCGGTCCAAATGAATTGATTACAGAAGACAAGGCGCGTGAGATTGTCAATGCGGGTGTGGAAGAAGTTACTATCCGTTCCGTATTTACATGTAACACCCGCCACGGTGTCTGCCGTCATTGTTACGGTATCAACTTGGCGACTGGCGATGCGGTTGAAGTTGGTGAAGCAGTCGGAACCATCGCTGCCCAATCTATCGGGGAACCTGGTACACAGCTTACAATGCGTACCTTCCACACGGGTGGGGTTGCCTCTAATACCGATATCACACAAGGTCTTCCTCGTGTCCAAGAAATCTTTGAAGCCCGCAATCCGAAAGGGGAAGCGGTCATCACTGAAGTCAAGGGTGAAGTTACTGCCATCGAAGAAGATGCATCTACTCGTACCAAGAAAGTCTTTGTTACAGGTGCAACTGGCGAAGGTGAATACGTGGTGCCATTCACAGCCCGCATGAAGGTAGAAGTGGGCGACCAAGTTTCCCGTGGTGCTGCCTTGACCGAAGGTTCTATTCAGCCTAAGCACTTACTGGCTGTCCGTGATGTCTTGTCTGTTGAAACTTACCTGCTTGCTGAAGTACAAAAAGTTTACCGCAGTCAAGGGGTAGAAATCGGCGACAAACACATCGAAGTAATGGTTCGCCAAATGATTCGCAAGGTGCGCGTCATGGATCCAGGTGACACAGATCTTCTTATGGGAACTCTCATGGATATCACAGACTTTACAGATGCTAACCGTGATGTGGTTATCTCAGGCGGTGTGCCTGCGACAGCTCGTCCAGTCCTCATGGGAATCACCAAGGCTTCCCTTGAGACAAACAGCTTCTTGTCTGCAGCTTCCTTCCAGGAAACAACTCGTGTCCTGACAGATGCTGCGATCCGTGGTAAGAAAGATCATCTCCTTGGCCTTAAGGAAAATGTTATCATCGGTAAGATTATCCCAGCTGGTACTGGTATGGCTCGTTACCGTAACTTGGAACCACAAGCAATCAATGAAGTTGAAATCATTGACGAAGTTGTGGAAACAGCAGAGACTGAAGAAGTTGAAACAAGTGTAGAATCATAAGAACTTACTTGAGTTTACATATAAAAGTCTATCAGGAAGAGAATCTTGTATTCTCTTCTTTTTTGTTAGCTTGCACGGAGGGGCGCAGTTAGAATATAACTGGAGGTTTCAGATATCCATTTTGTTGCCATATCGAATCAACAGCTTAGGGAAGGAGCTTCCTAGTGAGCATGATGGCACATTTTTTGATTTTATATGGCTCTTAGCTGTACAGGAAGGGAAAAATTCGATATACTAAGTAAAAGGAGGAAGAAATGAAAATTTTTTTGCAAAAAGTAGAATATAGTTTACTGGCTTTGTTTTTAGCCGTACAGACTCAAGTTCCTTTTGTACTGATCCAGTTTTACAAAGGTCGAGATCAAAGTTTCTCACTGGGAAACACTTTACTTGTTCTGATGATTTATTTTGTGATCATTTTTTATGCCCTGCGAATGGCTAAAAAAGAAGGCTTACTGACCCTTGATTTTAGTTTTTTTAATTTAAAATCAGTGATCTGGCTAGTATTATCCTATCTGATAACTTTCGGAGTTAGTATTTTTGCTGCGATTATTATGGTTCTAGAGGGCCAACTTTCAGGAACGACAGCCAATCAAACTGCTTTGCAAAACTTGTTTCAGAGTACGCCCGTTGTTTTGCTTATTGTGGGAGCTGTTTTTTCAGCGCCAATTTTGGAAGAGATTATTTTCCGTGGTTTGATTCCCCAAAAGCTGTTTCCAAAGCATGAGTTGATTGGTCTGATAGTTGGTTCTATCCTTTTTGGTTTTTTCCACGGTCCGACCAACATCGGTAGTTTTGTCCTTTATGCTGGTATGGGGGGCGTTCTAGCTTTGGTGGTTCACCAGACTAAGCGTTTGGAAATGGGAATTTTAGCCCATATGTTACGGAATGCCATTGCTATTTTGGTGATGATCATCTCACAAAGTTAACTAGATATCATTCATGGATGAAGAGGTCAGATTGACCTCTTTTTTGACATTTCAGGGATAAAAAGTGACTTTTTAGCGCAGCGAGCCAACAGAGCGAATCTTTTGATTTAGAATGATAATTGTATCTTAGCTTTAGGGAGTGAAAAATATGCGTCTCAAATTTCAAAAATCTATCCAAATCTTATTAGTAGCTATGCTAATGCAATCGGTCTTGCTGCTTTTGGTTCATCCGATGACCAATCGTTTCGCTTTATCGAGGCCTAACTTGCTTTTTATCTCTCTGTTTTTGTTCATTCTTTTAGGATATGCCTCTTATTTTTCTCGTGAGTGGCGGGATTTTAAGATAGAGTTGCGTGCTTCCAAGCGGTTTCAGCACTTGCGCTACCTCTATTTTTTGATGATTGCAAGCAACGCAGCGAGTCTTGTTCTCCTTTGTGGGCAGTCGAGTTCTGAGCTAACGCCTTTGCAGCAGCTTATCTCAAACAGTTTTTCCGCTTCCTCCTTGCTATTGCTTGGCATGGATTTATTTGGTATGTCATCACAGGCTAAGCAAAACAGGCAGATGAAATACAGGAAGAGTTGGCGGATTGCCTTGGGAATCACTCTCTTTGCTTTCCTGAGAAATCCCGGAGAATCATCTTGTTTTCTAATTTATCTAAGCTTAGGCATGGCTTTTGTCCAGCTCTTAAAAGCCTGGGTTAGCTCTCTAGAATTGTCCTTACTGGCTCATCTTCTTCGGAATTTACTTCTGATTCTCCTTTTGCCTTTCTGTTTGTAAAAAGTGTTTTCTTAAATAGGGGAATTGTGGTAAAATGGTAAATGAAACAAGGGGCAGATGAGGTCTACTTGTGAAGTCAAGTGCAGTTCATAGGACTGGATGCTGCATCTGCTGTTGGCTTTGCGGTACACTAGATGGGTGTGCCTTTTTTGTTGAAAGGCAGTAGTAGCAAGGGGAAAGGAAATACGATGAATCTAAGACAACTTGCTCCAGAGGGCAAGACGGCCCTTTGTGGGATCCTTAATGTTACCCCAGATTCCTTTTCGGATGGGGGCAAATATAATACGGTGGAAAAGGCTCTGGAGCAGGCGCGCAAGATGATAGCTCAGGGAGCTCATCTGCTGGATATCGGTGGTGAGTCGACTCGTCCGGGCAGCCATTTTGTGGACATCGAAGCGGAGATAGGTCGTGTGGTACCAGTCATTGAGGCTCTTCGTCGGGAGACTGATATTCTCATTTCTGTAGATACTTGGAAGGCGTCAGTTGCAGAAGTAGCTTTGGCCGCTGGAGCTAATATCATCAATGACATCACAGGACTCTTGGGTGATGAGAAAATGGCAGCTGTGGCTGCCAAGGCTGGAGCGCCAGTTATCGCCATGTTCAATCCAGTCATGGCTCGGCCCCAACATGCTAGCTCGAAAATCTTTCCGACTTTCGGCTTTGGGCCTGCTTTTACCGAGTCAGAATTAGCAAATTTTGAACAGCTGGGTATTCAGGCGCTCATGTGGGCATTTTTTGAAAGAACACTGGGGAAAGCTAAGCAAGCTGGGCTGGAGCGGGAGCAAATCATGCTGGATCCAGGGATTGGCTTTGGTTTGACAAAGCGGGAAAATCTCTTGCTCTTACAGGAGTTAGATAGCATTCATCAGGCTGGCTTTCCTATTTTTCTGGGTGTCTCTCGCAAGCGATTTTTGGTCAATATATTAGAAGAAAATGGTTTTGAAACTGACCCAGAGACGGAAGCTGGTTTTCAAAACAGAGACCTGGCTTCAGCTCATTTGACCAGCATTGCAGCCAGTCAGGGTATCGAGGCTGTCCGAGTGCATGATGTGGAGGTCCACCGAATGGCAGCCGAGATTGGCGATGCTATTCGACTGGCTCAGAAAATGGAAGATCTAAATTTACGGCAGTATAAGTGAGTATGATAAAAGAAGAATTGCCAGATTTAAGCTGGCTGGAAGCCTATCGGACGGATAGTCCTAATTTTGGCTTGGAGCGGATAGAGCGGATGCTGGCGCTGCGGGGAAATCCTCATTTGCAGCTGTCAGTGATTCATATAGGAGGGACCAACGGGAAGGGCTCAACCATTGCCCACCTGCGTCACCTATTGGAAATGCGAGGTCTGCGTGTAGGAACCTTTACTTCCCCCTATCTGATCAGCTACAATGAACAAATCGCCATCAATGGTCGGTCTATTCCCAATCAAGATTTGTCGCGCCTGCTAGAGACTTATCGAGCTCTCTTTGAAGAGCAAGCGAATGATGAGGTTTTGCAGGGAGTGACTGAGTTTGAAATCATGACGGCTTTGGCCTATGATTATTTGGCTCAGGAAGAGGTTGATGTGGCCATTATGGAGGTCGGTATGGGCGGCCTCTTGGATAGCACTAATGTCTGCCGCCCAGATTTGACGGCTATTACGACCATTGGCTTAGATCATGTGGCTCTGCTGGGGCATTCTCTGGCAGCAATTGCCGAGCAGAAGGCGGGGATTATCAAGCCAAATGTGCCCTTGGTGACTGGACGGCTTGAGCCAGAAGCTCTGGTGGTCATCGAGGACAAGGCTCATCAAAAGCAAGCGCCTCACTATGTTTATGGGCAGTCTTATCAAGTTCAGAGCTTGGGCGGGACTGACTCAGGAGAGCATTTTAGCTTTTCCAATGCTCATCGGGAGGTGGCGCCTTATCTGACGCCTCTGTTGGGACGACATCAGGTAGATAATGCTGGCTTGGCGATTGAGCTCTGTGACCTCTATTGTCAGAGCAGGCAGCTACCGCTGTTAACAGAAGATCAAGTTGGCGCGGCTTTACTAGTAACCAGTTGGCCGGGTCGGATGGAGCAGATTTCGAACCAGCCTCGCATCTTGCTTGATGGCGCCCACAATCCTCACGCTATGGAGAGATTGACGAGGACCTTAAGCCAGCATTATCCAGACTTGGATAAGAAAATCCTTTTCAGCTGTATCCAGACTAAGTCTCTGGAGGAAATGGTGGGTCAGCTCAAGCAGGTGCCTAAGAGTCAGCTAATTTTGACCAATTTTGCAGATCCACGGAGCTTTTCCAAAGAAAAAATGGAGGAGCTGGCTTGCGAGCAGGGATTGAACTATGCTGATTGGCAGGACTTTTTAGAGGCTTATTTGAAAGCTGAGCATAGGGACGATGAGCTCTTGCTGATTACGGGCTCCCTTTATTTCCTGGCTCAGGTCAGGGCCTATATTATTGACAAAGAAAAAGAATCTAGGAGTGAATATGGACACGAAGAAAATTGAAGCAGCTGTTGCCCAGATTATTGAGGCGGTTGGAGAAGACGGAAGCCGCGAAGGTTTGCAGGAGACGCCACAGCGTATTGCTAAAATGTACCAGGAAATTTTTGCTGGGCTGGGTGAGACTGCTGAGGAGCATCTGGCTAAGTCTTTTGAAATCATTGACAATAATATGGTAGTGGAGAAGGATATTTTCTTTCATTCCATGTGTGAGCACCACTTCCTGCCATTTTACGGGAAGGTTCATATCGCCTATGTACCTAATGGTCGGGTAGCAGGCTTGTCCAAGCTGGCTCGAACGGTAGAGGTCTATGCCAAGAAACCGCAGATTCAAGAGCGATTGACCGTAGAGATTGCTGAGGCCTTGATGGACTATCTGGGTGCTCAAGGGGCCCTGGTCTGGGTGGAAGCTGAGCATATGTGTATGAATATGCGTGGAGTCAGAAAGCCTGGCACTGCAACAGTTACAACAGCAGCGCGCGGCGTTTTAGCGACGGACAAGGATCTGAAAAATGAAGCTTACAAACTGATGGGACATTGATCTTATCAGTGGTGGAGCATGTCAGGAAGGGCGAGATAGTTTTATTAAGGATGAAATGCAGAAACTTGAATCAGAAAGGATAAGAGAATGGATCAGCTGCGCATTAAGGATTTGGAAGTGTATGCCTATCACGGTCTGTTTGGAGCAGAGAAGGAATTGGGCCAGCGTTTTGTGCTGGATCTGATTTTGGACTATGATATGACTCGGGCGGCTAAAACAGGCGACCTGACAGCTTCTATCCACTATGGAGAATTGGCTCAGGATCTGACCCACTGGTGTCAGGAGAGCAAGGAAGACTTGATTGAGACGCTGGCTTACAAGCTGATTGATCGGATTTTTCTGACTCACCCTTTAGTACAGAAGGTCAGCTTGGAGGTCAAGAAGCCTTGGGCACCAGTGCCGCTGCCTTTAGAGACCTGCTCGGTCAAGCTAGTGCGTCGAAAGCGGAAGGCCTTTATAGCTTTGGGCAGCAATCAAGGCAGCCCAACTGCCAATCTGGATGCTGCTCTGGAAAAAATGGCAGAGCAAAATATAAGAGTTTTGCAGGCATCAAGTCGTATCGAGACGGAGCCTTGGGGTGGGGTTGAGCAGGATCCGTTTCTCAATCAAGTTGTTGAAGTTGAAACCTGGCTCAATCCTGAGGAGCTGATGCAGACGCTCTTGGGCATCGAAGCGGAACTAGGGCGCGTGCGGGAAATCAAATGGGGACCGCGTGTGATTGATCTGGATATCCTTTACATAGGGCAGGAGGAGATATACAGTCCAGATTTGATTGTTCCTCATCCTTATGTGGCTGAGCGGGCTTTTGTCTTGCAATCTCTGGTGGAAATCACCCCACACTTTGTCGATCCCGTGCAGAAAAAAAGCATCCGCCAACTCTGGGATGCGGTTGAAAAATGAGAAAAGAAACTTGTCGCAAGGCAAGTTTTTTTATTGTCTGAACTTTCTCTGAACTTGCCCCTGTATACTAAAGAAAAAACAAAAGGAGTTCAGTATGGAACATATGGTGAAAATAGAAGGAGTCTGCAAAAAGCATGGCAGCAAGCAGATTTTAGAAGATATTTCTTTTGCAGCTAGAAGCGGTCGGATTACAGCTTTTCTGGGTCCAAATGGTGCAGGGAAAAGCTCGACCTTGAGGATTCTCTTGGGGTTAGATCGGGCGACGTCTGGGACTGCGACTTTTGATGGGCAAACCTATCAGTCAATGACCTATCCGCTCAGAACGGTAGGCGCAGCCTTTGACGGCATTGGCGGTCTGCCAAATCGAAAGGTCTATGACCACTTGAGGATTATTGCGGCGAGTAATGCTATTCCCAAGTCTCGGATCGATGAGGTTTTGGAGATGACTGGAATCGCTCATAAGAGGAAGGACCTCTTGTCAAGCCTGTCTCTAGGGGAAAGTCAGCGGCTGGGTTTGGCAGCAGCTTTGCTGGGTGATCCTCAGTTTCTTATATTAGATGAGCCGACTAATGGACTAGATCCAAGTGGGATCAAGTGGTTTAGAAATTTTATCCGTCAGCAGGCTGACTTAGGGAAAACGGTACTTCTATCCTCTCATATCCTGTCAGAGGTGCAAATGGTGACAGATGATGTCGTCTTGATTCATCATGGGCGAATTATTGAGCAGGGACGATTGGAAGAGGTGCTGCAAGATTCAGACAGTCTAGAAGATCTCTTCTTTGATTTGACAGAGGAGGTTTAAAATGAAAGAAACGATGTCCTTATTGCATTCAGAATGGTTGAAAATTCGCTCAACCAAGGCTTTCAAAGTGAGTATGGCCTTCATGCTGCTATTGGTGCCTGCCGTATCTTGGCTGGAGGGTCGACAGTATTTATCTGTCGGCTTGGATGCCACGCCTGAGACGGTTCCCGGCCTGGCAGAAGCCATTGACCCGCTGGAATATCTAGGCCTCAATGGGGCTTCTATGGCAGGCATGGTTTTGGTCATCTTAGCTGGAATTTTGGGGGCTATGGAATTTCAGTCTCATAGCTTGAGAACCAGTCTTTTATCCTGTAATAACCGCCTGAAGTTGCTTGTGGGGAAACTCATGACCTTTGTTTGCTTTTCTCTTGCCAGTAGCTTTTTATCGATTTACTTTAGTTATATGGTCATGCACCTGGCTTTAGGAAAGGAGGGGCTTGATCCAATTCTGCTCAATCAGGCAGCTTGGAGTTTGATTTTGTGGAAAACCTTATCTCTAACCTTATTGGGAATCCTTTCATTTTTGTTAGGTTTATTGGCTCGGACCATGCTGGTTCCTCTGCTTTTTCTTGTGCCACAGGTCTATAATCTGGGAAACTACCTGGCAGCTCACACGAGTTGGGGGGCTTATTTGCCACAGCCAGCAGGAGAATTGTTTGCGGCAACGCCAACTTCCCAATATGCCAACAATCCCTTGCAAGGGCTGTTGATACTTGGTGCATGGTTACTAGTCATCGGCGGTATGACCTCTCTGCGCTTTTTGAAGACGGATTTAGGAGGGCGATACTGATGATAAAAGCTCTACTTAGAAGCGAATGGATTAAGTTCCGTTCTTACTATCTCGCTCTTGGTGCAGCCTTGGTGGCTCTGGTAGCTGTTCCATTTTTTCTGATGAATCTTGACTACAGTCAAACAGCAGTTGGCCAGACAAAGGCTCTGAGTGAGGCTTTGCATGCCCTCTATCTGGCACAGCCTGTCATCGTCATCTTTACTTCCCTCTATTTTGCCCAGGAGTTTGTCAAGTCTGGGATGCGAACGAATTTTCTAACCGTATCAAATAGAAGGGCTTGGTTGGCTGGGAAAATCCTTTTTCTGTTCTTGCTGCTCTTGGTTCTCTATAGTGTCATTATAAGTAGCTGTTTCTTTGTTATGCTGGCTCGATTTGACCTAGACTTTAGCTGGTCCTTGCTGGGGAAATTCCTTTATTACAGTTCTTTTGGTCTTCTCAGCAATCTTTTTCTGGCTTTTTTAACTGCTGGCCTCGCTTTGCTCTTTCAATCTTGGATTGTGCCGGTGTCGGTGCTCTTTCCTCTCCTGATTGGTCTCAGCCGTTTATTGGCAACTTTTATCAAAGAAGCAAAATACCTGCCCGATCTGGCTACCCTAAATCTTTTTGAGTATGAAGGACTTCAGCATTCAATAGATCTATCAGGGCTGGGAATACAGCTGTTATGGTTAGCTTTGGTTTGGAGCTCTGCTATATTCTTAAGCTTGAAACGAGATGTTCGCTAGAGGTATGCTATAATGGAAATTATGAGACAGTATCGTATTTTAGTGGTTGATGACGACCGGAGCATTTTGAAGCTAGTGAAAAGTGTCCTAGAGCTCGATGCTTATGATGTGACGACGCTTGATCGGATAGAAGAGCTAGAGCTGACGCATTTTGTCGGATATGACTTGATTCTACTGGATGTGATGATGGAGCCTGTTAATGGTTTTGAGCTGTGTTCCTATATTCGTCCTCATCTTTCGTGTCCAATCATCTTTCTGACGGCCAAGGAGTTGGAGGCGGACAAAGTGGAAGGGCTCTTTCGTGGAGCAGATGACTATATTGTCAAGCCTTTTGGAACCAAAGAATTGCTGGCGCGTGTCAGGGCTCATCTTCGGCGGGAGGAAAGACGGGAGGAGCGATATTCTGAAATTGCTTCTTGTCAATTTTATCCAGAGCGCTATGAAGTTGCCTGTTTTGGTAAAGTCTTGAAATTTTCAGAGCGAGAGTTTAAGTTGCTGCATTTACTAGCTAGCAATCCCAAGCAGACCTTTTCAGCTGAACGCCTGCATACCTTGCTTTATCCAGAAAGCTCAGAAACACAGCTTCGCTCCATCTCAGAATACGTATATCAGATTCGCCAAAAATGCAAACAAGAAGGGCTGCAAGCAATCGCAACAGTGAGAGGAGTAGGCTATAGATGGCAATTAGAACCCGAAATTTCAAAAGCCTAGTCTGGACAACCAGTCTAAAAATCGTCTTTTTCCATGTTTTGATTTTTGTGCTTATCGGCTATGAATTTACGCAAGGCAGCGATTATGCCCTTTTCATCTTGTTCTTTTGGGCAGGGAGCTTGCTGCTGATTACTTTTTATCATATTTTGAAATTGCTCCGAAAAATCGACAGGGAAATAAAAATGCTAACGAGCAAGAAGCTTTTAGAAGAAAATCAAAGCCAGCTTTTTCGGATCGAGGAAATGCTCGAAGTTTATAGCGATTTACGGAGCAGCCATCAAGAAAATGCTCGTCTTCTAGAAAGAGAGCAGCAGCATAATCAGGAGTTGATTTTACAGCTATCAGCGACATCGCACGATTTGAAGACGCCCCTAACTGTGATTAAGGGGAATGCCGAGCTCTTGGAGTTGGCGCAGTTGAGCCATCCACAGGCAGACTATGCTGCTGAGATTTTGCAGGCTAGTCACAAGATGGAAGAGTATTGTGGCTCTTTGATTGATTACGCTAAGACTTTTCAGATTGATTCTAATCAGTTCAGTCAGCTTTCCTTAGGGGACTTTTTGGCTGATCTACAGGACGACTGGGCACTGTTCAGCAAACAGGAAAGCTATCGTTTTTATCTCCAAGAAGATTGCGATCTTAGTCTGATTTTGTCGATTCATTTAGACTATCTTAAGCGGGCTTTACTCAATATCTTATTAAATGCGCTTGAACATGCTGACCAGAACCAAAAGGAAGTGAAGCTGACGGTATCAGTGCAGCAGGACCAGTTGGTTTTTGCTATCTGGAACAACGGCCCTGCATTTTCAGAGGAGATGCTGCTGGGAGCGGAACAGCTCTTTTATCAGAGTGACCAAAGCCGTAATTCAGCTAACCCCCATCATGGTATCGGCCTAGCCTTTTCTAAGCAGGTCGCTCTCTTGCACAGTGGTCGTCTGACCCTGCTCAATCCAGACCAAGGAGGAGCTTGTGTCGAGTTGACTGTGGCTTTAAAAAGCAAATAACAAAGGAAGTCAATAAAGATGATAAAAGAGAGTGGGACAGAAATCGGTAATTCGTTAGAATTCGATTTCGTCGTCCCACCTCCGCACAGTTGAGTAGGGCTGTAAAAGCTGATGAAATCAGCGTAATAGAGCCCACTCAACCACTGCGTCTTGCTCGACGATCCAAAGACAATTGAGAGGCTAGGACTTTTGTCCCAGCCCTTTTTTTGCCGCTTTCTTCTTGACAAAAGATGTAAAGGAGACTATACTATATCTGAAAAGTAAAGCTTGTTTTACGTGACAAAAGGAGGCAACCTTGGAAAATCGAATTCAAGAATTACGAAAAAGAAAAAAGCTCAGCCAGGAGGAGCTGGCTGAGAAGCTAGAGGTTACGAGACAAACGATTATTTCTTTGGAAAAGGGCCGCTACAATGCTTCGCTCCTTTTGGCTCATAAAATTGCATCCTTTTTCAATTTAAGGATTGAGGAAGTGTTTCTCTTTGAGGAGGATGAATCATGAAATGGACTTATTTGTCTAAATGGCTATTGGCTATTTTGGTGGTGGTTGGCTTATCTTATCTCCATTTGCAAGCCAATCTTATCCCTAAGGAAATTCTGCCTTTTGTGGGAGTTATCTTGATTGTGGTGATCTTGAAAATTTCCCAACCGTATGAAAAATAGGAGGCTGATATGGAAATAATAACTAAACAAGAATTTCGGAAAAAACTACAAAAGAAAGTGATCATCGGTCGCATCCTAATTCTAGCCCTCTGGCTGGGACTGGCCTGGAGCCACTTTCATTCTTTGGATGATCAGCAGGAAGGGGTCATGGTTGGTCTGCTTCTAGGGCTTTCCTTGATGGTTCTACGTTATAACCTTGCCTTGAAACGGGAGGAAGCTTTTAATAGGCTCTACATTCAGGTGACGGATGAGCGTAATCGGATGATTGACGAAAAGACTCGCACCCTGCTGTTTGATATCCTTTTGCTGCTGGCAGCAGGGCTGAGCCTTCTGTCTATGATTTTTCCTATCATTTTAAATCTCAATCAGTTTCTGACCTTGACCATTATCCTAGTTTTGGGACTTTACTATCTCTTGCGTTTTCTCCTATCCAAGCGCTATTAACAAAAAAAGCTGGCAGGGCCAGCTTTCTCAACAAGCTTTTAACAGAGCTTGTTTTTATTTTCTATAAAGTCGATCATACTGATGAACAGGATCCATAGTTACATGGATGCCTAGTTTGCGCAGAACATTTTTGTCTTCATCTGTCAGCATTACGGTTGAATGAGCTTCGCTGCCCTTGAGATTTCCAAGCTCTTGCATGGCTTGTGCAGCGTCTTGATTTTCCATGGCTGTGATCGCCAGAGCCATCAAAATTTCATTTGAGTGAAGGCGCGGATTGCGGCTGCCCAAATGATTGATTTTCAGACCTTGGATTGGTTTAACGTACTCGGGCTCAATCAGCTTGGTTTCTTTGGCAATGTTGGCTAACTTCTTAATGGCATTAATCAATACAGCAGCCGTAGGGCCAAAGAGCTCAGAGGTCTTACCGGTTACGATTTCGCCGTTTGGCAATTCCAAAGCCAGAGCTGGTTCGCCAGTGCTTTCAGCCTTGGCACGCGCAGCAACGGTTACTTTACGATCCAGCGGTGTGATGCCCAAGTCATTCATCAAGAGTTCGATTTTCTTGATAGCAGATTCAGAGACCCGCTCTGCCTTGAAGTCCAGAATAGTTTGGTAGTAGCGACGGATGATTTCCTGTTGAGAAGCATCGATAGCCGCATCATTATCTACAATGGCAAAGCCGACCATGTTGACGCCCATGTCTGTTGGAGAAGCATAAGGTGATTTGCCTAGGATGCGCTCCAGCATACGCTTAAGGACTGGGAAAATTTCGATATCACGGTTGTAGTTGACAGTGGTTTCGCCGTAGGTTTGCAGGTGGAAAGGGTCAATCATGTTGACGTCGTCGAGGTCTGCCGTCGCTGCCTCATAAGCTAGATTGACCGGATGGTGCAGGGGCAGATTCCAAACGGGGAAGGTTTCAAACTTGGCGTAGCCTGATTTGATGCCATTGATTTGGTCGTGGTACATATTGGACAAGCAAGTAGCTAGCTTACCAGAACCAGGACCAGGCGCAGTCACTACGACCAGATTTCGACTGGTCTTAATATAGTCGTTCTTGCCCATTCCTTCAGGTGAGATGATATGGTCCATGTCGGTCGGGTAGCCCTTGATTGGGTAGTGGATGTAGGAATCAATCCCGTTCTTTTCTAGCTGAGCTCGGAAGAGGTCGGCTGCTGGCTGGCCAGAATACTGGGTAATGACCACTGATCCTACATAAATATCCAGCTCATTAAAGGTATCGATCAGGCGCAGAACTTCTTGGTCATAGGAAATACCCAAATCGCCACGTGCCTTTGAGTGCTCGATATTATTAGCATTGATAGCAATGACAATTTCCACTTGGTCCTTGAGCTCTTTGAGCAGTCTGATTTTATTGTCCGGCTCATAGCCTGGCAGGACGCGGGCAGCATGGAAGTCTTCCAGCATTTTACCGCCGAATTCCATGTACAATTTGCCCTCAAATTGATTAATGCGCTCCAAGATATGGTCGCGCTGCAGGTTTAAGTATTTCTCTGAATCAAAAGCAATTTTTTTCATGTATAGTTTCACCTCTGCTAAGCATTATAACAAAATTTTCTTCAAATTGGAAAATTAAAAGAAAGTATATTAGATAAAATAGATAGCAGCCCGAATGAAGAACGGGCTGCTTTTCGAAATTAGTAGTTGGTAATCGTGTCCACTGTTGCGCGATCCAGCTTTTTGACCAGAGCTTGCAGGAAGGCTTGGGCTTGCAGGAAATCGTCCATGGCATAGAGAGTTTGGTGGGAATGAATGTAGCGGGCGCAGACACCAATGGTGGTAGATGGTACGCCACCGCTTTGGAGATGGGCAGCGCCAGCATCCGTTCCGCCCTTGCCGCAGTAGTATTGATACTTGATGCCAGCTTCTTCTGCGGTTGTCAAGAGGAAGTCTTTCATAGCTGGCAGCATGAGATGACCCGGATCAAAGAAACGAATCAGCGTTCCATCACCGATGGCTCCTTGGCCGCCATAGATGTCACCTGCTGGGGAGCAGTCCACAGCTAGGAAGACCTCAGGGGCAAATTTTGTCGTAGAAGCATGGGCACCACGCAGGCCAACCTCTTCTTGAACATTGGCGCCGACATAGAGTTGGTTTCCTAGTTCTTGACCAGACAAGGCTTGAGCCAATTCGCTGACCATAAGGACGCCGTAGCGGTTGTCCCAGGCTTTAGAGATGACATTTTTACCGTTAGCTGTGAGAATAGCAGAGCTGTCTGGCACGATGGTGTCTCCTGGCCGGATGCCGTAGCTTTCAGCTTCTGCCTTGTCCGCAAAGCCGCCGTCAAAGACAATGTCCGCAATCTGTGGCATGACTGGTCCTCCAGCACCGCGTGTCAGATGAGGAGGGACAGAGCCTGAGATGACAGGGATTTCCCGACCTTGACGGGTGAAGAGTTTGAAGCGTTGACTGCTCACGACCAACGGATTCCAGCCACCGATTTCCACTACACGGAAAGTCCCGTCGGGCTTGATCTCGCTGACCATGAAGCCAACCTCGTCCATGTGAGCCGCAACCAGAACTCGGGGAGCATTTTCAGCTTGGGAATGCCGAACCCCAAAGATGCCGCCTAGACCGTCGGTAACAACCTCATCAACGTGAGGAGTGATTTTTTCTCGCAGATAGCTGCGGACAGGTGCCTCGTGACCAGAGATTGCTGAAAGCTCGGTCACTTCCTTGATTTTTGAAAATAAGTCAGACATAAATTTACCTTCTTTCTGCCTCTATTTTATCACTTTTTTAGAGGGAATAACAGGATGAACTAAAAGAAGCTTAGAAATCTGTAATATTGTTTGTCGCCTCTGCGCTTTTGTGTTAAAATATTCTACATGAAAGCTAAAAAAATCATTTTAACCACAACAGCTCTTTTGGGGGCAGGAGCCGTGGCCTTTGGAGCTGCCAAGCTTGTGCAGGAGCAAAAAAGGCTGCGCAATAGAGAAGAAATTGTTCAAATCGTGCGGGAATTTTTTTCCAGCCGAGGACCGATTGCAACGGTTTATGTGGAACTTTATGAATCAACTGACAGCCGTACAGTTGGAGGGGTTGTCCTAGAAGACGACCGTCATTTCACCTTCGTCTATGAGAATGGTCAGTTGACCTACGAGGAAGAGTGATGATTCGGCCGCAAAGTATGGAGGAGCTGGCTTCTTATGTGGATCATAAGGGGAAGACTGTCTTCTTTTTCACAGCAGATTGGTGCGGAGACTGTCGCTTTATCAAGCCTTTTCTGCCAGAGATAGAAGCTGAAAATCCTGACTTTACCTTTGTCGAGGTGGATCGGGATCAGTATATGGCTGTAGCTCAAAAATGGGATGTTTATGGGATTCCTAGTCTGGTTGTTGTGGAAGATGGACGAGAGATTGGTCGCTATGTCAATCGCGACCGCAAGACCAAGAGTCAAATCAATGATTTTTTAGCGAGTTTATAAGAAGTTTTAAAAGTATTTTTGGAGGAAGAAATGATTTTTACATACAACAAAGAGCATGTCGGAGATGTTCTCATGGTCATTGCTGCTGATGATCAGGGAGCTAAGCTAAGCGCTGAGCGCAAAGGAAATGTAGCGCGTGTTTACCGCGAAGATAATGGACAGACAGTAGCTTGGAATATTTTTGAACTGTCAAATCTTTTTGAAATTGCAGAGCGCGGACAAGTTCAGCTGACGGATGAGCAAGTTGCGACTCTCAACCAAGAATTGACCAAAGAAGGCTTCCAAGCTGAGCTGGTTAACGACCGTGATCCTAAGTTTGTTGTGGGGGAAATCCTTGAGATGATAGCCCACCCTGACAGTGACCACCTCAATATTTGTCAGGTGCAGGTGGCAGCCGACAAGACAGTTCAAATCGTGGCTGGTGCTCCGAATGCACGTGTCGGCCTCAAGACGATTGTGGCCTTGCCTGGTGCTATGATGCCGAAGGGCAATCTCATCTTTCCAGGAGAACTTCGTGGCGAAAAGAGTTTTGGTATGATGTGCAGTCCGCGGGAGCTCCAGTTGCCAAATGCGCCGCAAAAACGTGGTATCATTGAATTGGCGGATAGTGAAACGGTCGGAACGGCCTTTGACCCAGCTAAACACTGGCAGTCTTAAGACTTACTAAAGGAAATCGTGATTTTCACGATTTTTTTGTCTTTTCTCGCGAATAAATAGATAGGAGGAAAGAATATGTATAATAAAGTCATCATCATTGGCCGGTTGACGGCTACACCAGAGCTACACAAGACAGCAAATGACAAGTCGGTCGCGCGTGCGACAGTGGCTGTGAATCGCCAGTATAAGAGCCAAAATGGGGAGCGTGAGGCGGATTTTGTAAATCTGGTTGTCTGGGGGCGCTTGGCTGAAACCTTGGCAAGTTACGCTAGTAAGGGGAGTTTGATTTCTCTGGATGGAGAATTGCGGAGCCGCCGCTATGAAAAGGATGGAACCACTCATTATGTGACAGAAGTTCTTTGCAGTGGTTTTCAGCTTTTAGAAAGCCGAGCCCAGAGAGCACTCCGTGAGAATAATACTGGAGCAAACCTAGCAGATTTGGTACTGGAAGAAGAAGAGCTCCCTTTTTAAGAACGAACTGACTGATCTGAGAGTTCCTTGATAAAAAAGAAAGTTAGGAAAGTAATCCTAACTTTTTTGATTAAAGAGTAGGTGGAGAAATGGACAACTGAAGCAGATCATTTGCTTCATCAAACCTGAAAAAGTATTTTTATAAAGGGATTTCCATTGTTTTCCTCTCTTAAATTTGGTATAATGAAGGTGAATCCAGAGGCAGGCTAGAAAGGAAAAAATCGGGAACGAAACAGCCGCTAATGGTCGCTTTGCACATCGCAGTTTGAAATAAGGAGAGGAGGTTTATCATGTCTTTGTCTACCTTATTTGAAGTATCAATAGCTATTTTGGGTGTGGTCTCTGCTGGTTACCTCATCTATGCCTATTATGAGTTTCTAAAAGATATAGCTCATATGGAGAAAGTACATCATTTTCATCACGGAGGTTGAGACAAGAGTGTCTCGACCTCGCTTTTTATTAGAAAGAGATCCTTGAGGTTGCAACTGCTTGCTCGATAGCCATGGATTGCCGAGCAACCTCGTGGGGCTGGGACTATTTGTAAGGTCTGGGAAAGTTTTTAATACTGAGCTCAGCAACAGGGAGGCAAGCTGGATGTTTGAAACTTTAGTGCCATCCTAGCGCCTCCCTGATATTCTAGTCCTCTTGGTTTTCATATTGATTTAAAAATGTTAAAATAGTAGGCAAGAAAGCGGAGAGAATGCATGCCAAAAGAAGAAAATTTAACGGGGAATCAGGTTGTAGCCCTAACAAAAAAATATTTAGCTGCAGAGGATGTGGCTTTTGTTCAAAAAGCATTGATTTATGCGATGGAATGTCATAGTGGGCAAACTCGTAAGTCGGGAGAGCCCTATATTGTCCATCCGATTCAGGTGGCGGGAATTTTAGCCAAGCTCAAGCTGGATGCTGTTTCAGTAGCCTGTGGTTTTTTGCATGATGTCGTAGAGGATACGGCGGCGACCTTGGACGATCTGGAGCGGGAATTCGGCCATGATGTGCGCGTGATTGTGGATGGTGTAACCAAGCTTGGGAAAGTCAAATACAAGTCTCACGAAGAACAGTTGGCGGAAAATCATCGCAAGATGCTCATGGCCATGTCAGAAGACCTTCGAGTGATCTTGGTCAAGTTGGCTGACCGTCTGCATAATATGCGTACTCTGAATCATTTACGGCCAGACAAACAAGAGCGGATCTCGCAGGAAACGATGGAAATCTATGCTCCTCTGGCTCATCGTTTGGGGATTTCCAGTGTCAAATGGGAATTGGAAGACTTGTCTTTCCGTTATCTCAATCCAACGGAGTTTTATAAAATCTCCCACATGATGAAGGAGAAACGTCGAGAGCGGGAAGCTCTGGTAGAGGAAGTTGTCCACAAGATTGAAACCTACGCTGGTGAGCGCAATCTGCATGGGAAGATTTATGGTCGTCCCAAGCATATTTACTCCATCTACCGCAAAATGCAGGACAAGAAGAAGCGGTTTGATGAGATCTATGATCTGATTGCCATTCGCTGCATTTTGAGCACTCACAGTGATGTCTATGCCATGCTGGGCTACATCCATGAGCTTTGGAAACCCATGCCGGGGCGTTTCAAGGATTATATTGCTAATCGCAAGGCAAACGGTTACCAGTCTATCCATACGACCGTTTATGGTCCTAAAGGTCCGATTGAGTTCCAGATTCGAACCAAGGAAATGCACGAAGTGGCAGAATACGGGGTTGCTGCTCACTGGGCCTATAAAAAAGGAATGAAGGGTCAGGTTGACAGCAAGGAATCTGCCATCGGGATGAATTGGATCAAGGAACTGATGGAGTTGCAGAACCAGTCTGGTGATGCCAAGGAATTTGTTGATTCGGTTAAGGAGAGCTACCTGGCTGAGGAAATTTATGTCTTCACACCGGATGGAGCAGTGCGTTCTTTGCCTAAGGACTCAGGACCCATTGATTTTGCCTATGAGATCCATACTAAGGTTGGGGAGAAGGCGACAGGAGCCAAGGTTAATGGCCGCATGGTGCCGCTCAATACCAAGCTGAAGACTGGGGATCAGGTGGAAATCATCACCAATGCTAACTCCTTTGGACCAAGCCGCGACTGGCTCAATATCGTCAAGACCAGCAAGGCCAGAAATAAAATCCGTCAGTTCTTTAAAAATCAAGACAAGGAGCTGTCTATCTCTAAAGGACGGGAGCTCTTGCAGGCTCAATTTCAGGAGAATGGTTATGTAGCGAATAAGTACATGGACAAGAAGCACATGGAAGATGTGCTACAAAAGACCAGCTATAAGACCGAAGAAGCGCTTTTTGCGGCAATTGGTTTCGGTGAGATCGGTGCCATTAGCATTTTCAACCGTCTGACAGAAAAAGAGCGCCGTGAGGAAGAGCGAGCCAAGGCTAGAGCAGAAGCAGAGGAATTGGTCAAGGGTGGTGAAGTTAAGGTTGAAAATAAAAAAGACACCCTTAAGGTCAAGCACGAAGGCGGTGTGGTCATTCAGGGAGCGTCTGGTCTCCTCATTCGGATTGCTAAGTGCTGTAATCCTGTGCCTGGTGACGATATTGTTGGTTACATTACCAAAGGACGCGGCGTAGCTATTCATCGGCAAGATTGTATGAATCTCAAGGCTCAGGAAAATTACGAGCAGCGCTTGCTTGATGTGGAATGGGAAGAAAATAATTCGACCAAAGAGTATATAGCCCACATTGACATTTATGGTCTCAATCGGTCTGGCCTCCTTAACGATGTGTTGCAGGTGCTGTCTAATACCACCAAAAACATCTCAACGGTTAATGCCCAGCCAACTAAGGATATGAAATTTGCTAATATCCATGTTTCTTTTGGCATTGCCAACCTGTCCATGCTGACGACGGTGGTGGATAAGATCAAGAGTGTGCCAGAGGTGTATTCGGTCAAACGAACCAATGGCTAAGTGCGAGCCTGTCAGAGTAGATAGTAGTCAGAAATGAAGGAAAAGATATGAAAATTGTCATTCAGCGTGTCAAACGTGCTCAGGTTAGTATTGACCAGCAGCTGCATAGCAGCATTGAACAAGGTCTCCTGCTTTTGGTAGGTGTCGGGCCTGATGATAGTCAGGAAGATATGGACTACGCGGTCAGGAAGATTGTCAATATGCGGATTTTTTCCGATGCGGAAGATAAGATGAATCTTTCTGTTCAAGATATCGGAGGGGAGATTCTTTCCATTTCCCAATTCACCCTCCATGCAGATACCAAAAAGGGAAATCGGCCAGCCTTTACAGGTGCAGCCAAGCCGGACATGGCTAGTCTCTTTTATGACAAGTTTAACCAGCTGTTAGCTGAGCAAGTGCCAGTCAAGACTGGCGTGTTCGGAGCAGATATGCAGGTGGAATTGGTAAATGATGGCCCAGTGACCATTCTGCTAGACACTAAAAATCGATGAAAGAATTGCGCGCCTTTTGAAGGTTAGTGGTTTAAGACCAAGCAAAAATAGTTTGTTTCTTTTCTAGAGAAAACTGATATTTATAGGCTTCATAAGTAACTTTTAATAGACCAGATGCTGGTTTCCTTAGAAGTTCTTATGAGGCTTTTTGTGTGGTTTAAAAGATACATTATTCTAATATATGACGGATTTGAAGTTGATAAATCGGAATGGCAGACATGGGTTGCTCCTTGTCAGATGCGACAGATGTGTAGGGCTTATTGGAAAAGGGGCTTTACGACTTATGGTATAATGATATATATAAGTTTGAGGAGTCTCTTGATTTTTTTTCAAACTGATTTTCATAAAAAGAATAGGAAATAAGTATGCGCTCGATTCTTGCTTTATATATCACCCTGATGCCGGTCATTCTGGCTGGGGTTCTCAATATGATCTTTTGCAAGTCTTCACTGCTAGAGGCGGCATACCGACCAATGGATGCTGGGTTGATGTTAAAGGATGGGAAGAGGCTTTTTGGAGACAACAAGACCTGGAAAGGTTTCTTTGGCATGATTGTCTGGGGAGCTTTGGCGCAGATTGTCTGGGGCTTGCTTTTGAAGAGTATTCCTCCCCTAGAGAAGCTGCACTTGGTCTATGCCTTCTACGAAAATACCGTGCTCTTTAATCTAGTGTTTGGGGCTCTTTTGGGGCTGGCCTATGTTTTGTTTGAGTTGCCCAATAGCTTCATCAAGCGCCGTTTGGAAATCAGAGAGGGCAAGACGGCGGAGAATGGCTGGAAATGGATCTTTATCTGGATCGACCAGATTGATTCCTTGATTGGCTGTATCATTTTCTTGCTTTTCTATATCCCTCTGTCTTGGCAGCAGATGCTGGGCATTCTAATCCTAGGGGCGGGCACGCATCTAGGAGTCAATCGTTTGCTCTACTGGGCTAAGCTTAGAAAAAATCGTATGTGAGATGGGAGTTTTTGATGAAAGAACTATGGCTGGAAAAAGAGCCTTCGACCGACTATGGCGGTAAAATCAATCAGTTAATCAACCTCTGTCAGCTGGGGCTTTCGGTTCCTAAGGGTTTGATTTTGCCTGCGGATCAAGTAATGGCTTGGCTAAGAGCGGCTCTGCCAGAATATTCAAAAGAGGGACTTGAAGAGTTAATCAAACTGGGCAAGGAGGAAATTGCCGAGCGTTTGCAGCATTATCCCTTGGAGCCAGCTTGGCTACAGGAGTTAGCAGCTTTTTGTCAGAAAAATCAAGCTTATATCGTTCGCAGCAGTGCCATCTTAGAAGACGGACAGACCATGTCATTTGCTGGTCAATATGACTCGATTGGTGACTGCCGGACACTGTCAGAAATTGAGCAGGGCATTCGTTCCTGTCTGCTTTCTCTTTTTAATCCAGAAGCCTTGGCCTACTGGCAGCGTCAGGGTCTGGCGGAGCAGAATTGTGCCATGGCAGTGCTGATTCAGGAGCAGATTGAGCCTGACTTCAGCGGCGTCTGCTTTTCCCTTGATGTGGCGACTAATCAGGACCAGACCATGCTGCTTGAGTATGTAAAAGGCTCGGCTGAGAGCTTGGTTAGTGGCCAAGTTAATCCTGAGCAGCTGACTCTTCCTTGGTACAAGCCAGACTGGCTCCAGTTTGAAAAGGCTGAAATCTCTCTGGCAGTCTTGCAGAAGCTGCATGCCCAGGTTTTGCAGATTGTGGCGTATTTTGGTCGGCCGATGGATATTGAGTGGTGTGCTGTCCAAGAGCAAGTCTATTTGCTGCAGGCTCGGCCCATCACGACAGTACCAACTAAAATCGACAGTGGCCGCTGGACGACGGCGAATTTTCGGGATGGTGGCGTGGCGGCCCAGCCCTGTCCTGTCCAAATCTGATGTGGAGCCTTTACCGCCATTCTTGGCAAGAGGCACTCTCCAGTTTTTTGCTGGCAATTGGCTTAGAGCCTGAAGGAGTGATGCCGCCGCTGATGCGCCTGCATTATGCCCGACCCTTCTGGAACTTAGGCGTGGTCAAGCAAGGTATGGAGCAGATTCCGGGTTATATTGAGCGAGACTTTGATGATGAGCTGGGAGTTAATAAAGACTACCAAGGTCAAGGTTTTACCAGTAAATTAAGTCCAGCCTTGCTCTTGAATTTCCTGCGCGTAGCTTTGAAAACTCAAAAAGTAACTAAGAATTTTCTGCATCAGGCACCACAGAAGCTTCAGGAGCTGCGCCAGCAATTTACCCGCCTGAATCAAGAAATACGAGAACTGAACGACCAAAGCCCGCTACAGCAGGTCGAGAGTCTTTGGCAGTTAGTGCTAAATCGGGCTTATTTAGACAGTGAGGGAACATATTTCTGGCAGGCCTACATCAATACGGTCCAGCTGTCCATGAAAAAGACCAGTCTGCTCAAATGCCTGACGGTTGATGAATTTTTCCAACTGATAGCTAAATTAGGAAATGTTTCGCATACCAAGCCTTTAGCTCGAATGCTGGAAGCTGCGGATCTTATTTTGGCAGACGAGAAGCTGATAGACGACTGGCTGAAGTTATCGGTGGAAGAGTTGCAGCGACTGGCAGCACAATATCCTGAGCGAGCAGATTTTATCAAGATTCAGGATTTTCAAAAGGACTTTGGCTACCACTCGGCTCGGGAGCTGGACTTGCGAGTAGCGAGTTACGAAGAAGATGCTCATCAGGTCCTGACAGCAGTCCAGCAGTTGGTTGCTGATTCAGCGTATTACCAAGCGGCCAAAGCCTCGCTCAGTCCTGTCTCAGAGTCTGAACTGAATCTTGCCCATCTATCTCGAGCCAAGCAGAAAAAGATAGAAAAAATCAGTCAAGACTTGCGGAAATTGCTCTGGTGGCGAGAGGAGTTCAAGGATATTTCCACGCGCTATTACCACCTCATTCGCCAGATTAGCCTTAAACTCGGCCGAGCCTATGAAAAGCGAGGCTTTCTGAAAGTTTCTCAAGATATTTTTTACATTAAGAAAGAAAGCCTGACTGCCTTTATGAAAGGGCAAAAGACTGCCGACCAGCTTCAAGAAGAGGCTGCTGATAATCAGCATTATTGCCAGGCCTATCGAAATTTTGAGCCAGTAGGTGATTTGACCGACAAAGAGATGAGCTTGGAAGAAGTAGCCCATGATAGTCAAGCGCTTCTTACGGGAATGCCAGCCAGCAGTGGTCAGGTGACAGGTAGGGTTCGAGTCCTCTTGGATTTGGCTGATATTGAGACGATTGAGCCGGGAGAAATTCTTGTCACTCGCTATACAGATACGGGTTGGAGCTATGTTTTCGGTATTCTAGGCGGTCTAGTGACAGAGTACGGTGGAGTTCTCTGCCATGCCTCCATTGTCGCTCGGGAATGCGGGATTCCAGCTCTGGTCTGCGCCAAGAATGCAACTCAGCTGCTAGAAACTGGCATGCTTGTAACTTTAGATGGAAGAAGAGGAGAAATAAGAATTCATGAAGAAGAATGAACCTTTGTTTATCGGTGAATACGACAAATCTGTAATCCTAACCTATATGGGCGCTGCTTTTGCACTTTTGGCAGTCTATGCCATCATTCAGTCCCAGCTGCGGCTAGCCATGATGGCCTTTATCGTTAGCGGTATCTGTGACCTCTTTGACGGTGTGGTGGCTCGACGGATGAAGCGGACTGAAAGTCAGAAGCGCTTCGGCATTGAGATTGATTCGCTCTGCGACATGATTAGCTTTGCGGCTCTTCCGGCTGTGCTCCTCATGACCCAGCTACCCCTGGGAGCGGCCAATATCATCTTGGCTGTCCTCTATGTCTTGGCTGCGGTCACGCGCTTGGCGCATTTTAACCGCTTGGCCAAGCATGATGAAGGATCGGGCGCTTATTTTATCGGCTTGCCCGTGACTTACAGCGCCCTCTTTTTACCTCTGACCTATCTGGTATGTCAATGGCTGGCGCCTGGTTTCTTTGCTTGGGCGTGGCTGGCCTTGTCTCTTTTGCTGACCTTCCTATTTGTCTACAACTGCCGAATTCCCAAGCCAAATAAACTGGCCTATCTGGTCTTTGCGATTTTAGCAGTTGCAAGTCTGATTGGTCTGGGGGTTCTCCCGCATGGTTAAGGTCTATCAAAGAAAGACTGGCCAAGTACTGGAACCGATTGAATACAAGGCGGGTCTGTTAGACAAGCTTTATGGTACTGCCTGGGGTCGATTCCTATTGCCTATCTTGACCCGACCTAGCCTGTCTTATCTTCTGACTTTGAAAGACTACACTCCTTTTTCTCGCAAGAAAATAGCAGCTTTTGTAGAAAATTATCAGCTGGATCTGGCTGACTATGAAGATGGCCCCTATTCTAGCTTCGCGGCTTTCTTTCAGCGGAAAATCAAACCTGGTCTGCGTCCAGTCTGTCCTGACAGTCAAGTACTGGCAGTGGCGGATGCCAAGCTAGAGGCTTTTACCATCAGTCAGGACTTGCGGCTGACGATAAAGGGTCAGACATACAGGCTAGCTGACTTACTGTTGGATAAAGAATTAGCTCAGAAGTTCAGTAGTGGAACAGCGCTAGTCTATCGCTTGGGAGTGGAAGACCTGCACCGCTATTTGGCTACTGAATCCGGAAGAATTATCCAAAGACGAAAAATCAAGGGGCGCCTGCATACGGTCAGACAGGTAGCCCAGAAGCGGCGCTTGATTTACAAGGAAAATAAAAGAGAATACTGTCTTTTAGATACCGACCTGGGTCCTGTCCTGCAGATGGAAGTAGGAGCTCTCTTGGTCGGAAGAATATACAATCACAGTCAGGACCATTTGGTTAGGGGACAGGAGAAGGGTTGCTTTGGTCTGGGTGGCTCAACCATTCTTGTCCTCTATCCAGCAGACACGATTCGCTTGGATCAGGATATTCTGACTTACTCAGACCTCGGAATAGAAACCCAAATTCAAATGGGGGAAAAGATTGGAGAAAAGCTATGTTTAAACGATTAGCTGTTTATTATAAGGAAATGTTCCCTTTGCTGCCGCGCTTTTTTGTGGCTGCCATCATGTTTTTTGAGATTTATTTTGTTCTCCTGCTCAATGACGGAGTGACCACCTTTCACTTTGACCATCAGGAGTTGATCGGAATTTTTACGATTTTTGTCTTTCTGATGATTCTGCGGATCGCAGATGATTTCAAGGACTACGAGACCGATAGACGGCTCTTTCCTCATCGGGCATTGCCATCTGGACGAGTGAAAAAGAAGGACTTGGCTGTTGCCCTCAGCTTTATCGTAGCTGTGTCTGTACTTCTCAATGTTCTCTTTATGAACAATATCGGCTGGTTCCTCTTTCTCTATATCTACGGAACTCTCATGTCCTTCTGGTTCTTCAAGCGTGACAAGATTCAAAATTCTCTGCCACTGGCTCTAGTAACCCATAATCCGGTCATGATGATTTTGAATCTCTATACTATCTCCTTTGTCTGCTACAAGTACAATCTGCCTCTCTTGTCCTTGCCGACTGTCTTGCTGGCCTTTACCATGTATTTCCCAAGTCTGATATGGGAAGTCTGTCGCAAGATTCGGGCACCAAAAGACGAGACTGAGTATGTGACCTATTCTATGCTTTTTGGCTACAAAAAAGCCACTCGCTTTATCGAGGTGGTGACTCTGCTGGATATCTTGACCAATTTCGCTCTCCTCTGGAATATTTCCCATGTCGGAGTGGTAGTCTTGGTGCTGAATGTCATCTGGATGACCGTCCAGTTTGAGCAGTTTATCAAGGATCCGACTCGCTTTAATATCCGGGAGCGGGTGGAGCGCTATACTTATATCACGGAGACGACCATGGTTCTGTCCGTTGCTGTTTATCTCTTGATGGGGGTGCTTTGATGAAAAGAATCAAGCAGACAGGGCTTGACCAGGTCGGAGGCAAGGCCTATCATTTGCTGAAAATGCAGGCTGCTGGATTGCCGATTCCTGACTTTGCAGTGTTTGCTTTTGACTTTTTTCAAAAATCTGCCAGTTCTGCTGACTTGGAGCGGATGGAAGCAGCCTATCGATCTGGAGAGTTGGACTTGTCCCAGCTCAGTCAGCAGCTGCAGGACTGGGCCAGAGAGCAGTTTGGTCAAGAAGATCTGACAGCGGCAGAAAGCTGGATTCATCAGGAGTTTTCTCAGAAAGACTGTCGCTTTGCAGTTCGCTCATCAGCAACCATTGAGGATGGGAAGGCTTCATCCTTTGCCGGTCAGTTTGAGAGCCGGCTCAATGTGAAGCCAGAAGGACTTAAAGAAGCCATCCAAGTGACCTTGCTTTCTCTTTATCAGGAGTCGGCTCTTAGTTATTTATTTAAGCAGGGATTATCCTTGAAGCAGGCACAGATGATTTGCCTTGTTCAGGTCATGCAGGAGGGAGACTTGTCTGGGATTTACTTCACAGCTAATCCCAAGGGCATTCTGAACGAGCACATCATTGTCATCGGTCGAGGCTTGGGCAACAAGGTTGTCGAGGATAAGATTCCTACAACAATGGTGACGCTCCATCCTAAGGACCAGCTCTTTTATACAGAGCAGACGGAGGACTCACCAGACGTATCACAGGAACAACTCGAGGACTTACAAGCCTTGGCTAGTCAGGTAAGTCAGCTTTTCGGACCTTATATGGATATGGAGTTTACCTTCGCCAATGGCCAGCTCTATCTTTTGCAAGCACGACCTATTACTACCTTGCCAGAGGGACAGCAGATTATTCTGGATAACAGCAATATTGTCGAGAGCTATCCGGGCGTTTCCAGTCCTCTGACCATTAGTTTTATCCAAGAGGCTTATGCCAGCATTTTCCGAAGTCTGGCTCAACGCTTGGTTGGTAAGGATGCCCCTGAGTTGGCTGCCTATGAAGCTACTTTTCAAAATATGTTGCAGCTAGTCAACAGCCAAGTATATTACCAGATTCAAAGTTGGTATCAGCTCTTGCAGCTTCTGCCTTTTTCAAAGAAAATCATTCCTATCTGGCAGGATATGCTGGGAGTGCGAGAGACGGAGGTGCCTCAGATGCCGGTACACCTGTCTACTTTCAAACGCCTGCAAATCATGCTTCGAATCATCCGAGAGTTTTGGACAGCACCCAAGCAAATGCGGCAATTGGAAGAGCAGTTTGCCCAGATTCAGCTAGAATACGAAGCGAGCTTTTCTCCCAACGCAGATGCAGAGACTTTGATTGGCTTGGTCAGCAAGCTGAAAGAGGATATTCTGGCTCACTGGGACATTACGCTGGTCAATGACCTCTATGCTTTTGTCTATACTGGACTCCTGAAGAAGTCGCGTCGTGGCGGTGCTGTTCAGGCTGAGATTGCAGGAATTGAGCAGATTGAAAGTATGCGGCCGGCTTTGGCTCTGCAGGCTTTAACAGCTCAGCTGAAAGCAGAAGAAAATGCAGCGATTAGACAGGCCATGGCAAGTGAAAGTCCAGCAGTCTTTCTAAGTCGCCAGCACCCTTTGGTCCAAGAAATAGTCCATTTTATCCATGAATTTGGTGATCGAGCTCCGGAAGAGTTGAAGTTAGAAACTCCAACATTTCGAACGCACCCAGAGCGTCTGCTCAAGCTCCTGTTGCAAATGTGCCAGCAAGAGGAGAAGAAGCTGGCTCCTCGGAAATTTGAAGAAGCTGAGCAAAAATCAGGCTGGTGGACGAATTTTCTTCGCAAGCGAGCCATGACTGGTGTTAAATATCGGGAAAGTTCTCGCTTAAACCGAACACGAATCTATGGCATGATGCGGCAGATTTTCAGAACATTGGGCCAGCAATTAGCCGAGCAAGGTCTACTGGGTGCAACAGATGATATTTTTTACCTGACAAAGGAAGAATTGTTTGAGCTGACCAGAAAGCCCAGAGATGTTAGTGGCTTGATAGCCGAGCGTCGGGAGAAGTTAGAGGCTGATAAGGAGCTGCCAACCTTTAGTCGCTATGTTTTTGCTGGACAGGTCTTTGAGAAATATCTGAAACCGCAAAACCGCACCAGCAGTCATAATACGAGCAATCAAGCTTTACAAGGGATTGGCTGCTCACCTGGCTGCGTTAAGGCTCAGGTTTTGGTCGTGGAAGATGTGCAGGAGATTGAGTCTGCTCAGGACCGGATTATCGTGACCAAGATGACCGATCCGGGCTGGGTTTATCTTCTGACCCAAGCCAAGGGTGTCATTGCCGAGCAGGGGTCTTTGCTCTCGCACACGGCCATTATTTCCCGCGAGTTGGGTATTCCTTCCATTGTCAATGTCAGAGGCGCCTGCAGCCAGCTGCAAAACGGTGATTGGATTGAGATGGATGGCCTTACTGGCAAGATTCGACTAATCAAGGAGGAAGACCATGCTGGAAATTAAACCAGTTAAACCCAATACTGCAGAGATGGACGATTTTCTGGCCCTGCCTAAGAAGATTTACCGGCCAGACCACCTCATGCAGTCGGAGGAGGAAGAGCTGGCTTTGATTGAGGGCAGTCACCCGCTGAGTTCTGACTTAGAAACCTATGCTTTTATTGGGTATGTGGACAGTCTGCCTTGTATTCGCAGCCTTCTGACCTTTTATTCAGATGATGAGGCTGCTTACTTGGGATTTTTCGAGTCGATCCATGATCACCAGATTGCATCTGTTTTTATCGAGCATTTAGCTGGATTTGCCCGCAGTCTCGGAGCTAGCAGGATTATCGGTCCCGTACAGGCAAGTTTTTGGCTGGGCTATCGAATGCAGCTGACTGGAACAGAGGAGCTCCCTTTTACTGGGGAACCTCATAATCCAGCCTATTATCCCCAGCTGTGGCAGGCTGCTGGTTTTGAGCTCAAGGAGCGCTATCTGTCCAATTTTTATCCCAAGGTCAGCAATCAAACTCATCAGGATAAGCTGGCTCATCGTTTTGAGTCTTTTGAAAAAGCGGGATTCACTATTTGCTCTCCCAAAAAGAAGGACTGGGATCAAGCTTCGCTGCAGGTTTTTGAGCTCCTCAATCGCCTCTATCAAGATTTTCCGATTTATCGATCAATTTCCAGTCAGCAGTTCAGTCAGATTTTTCAAAAATACCAGTATATTCTTGATTTTTCAATGGTTAAGCTGGCCTATAAGGAGAGCAAGCTAGCAGGTTTTCTGATTGCCATGCCAGACTATGGCTCTCTGGTCTATCAAAGGCTGACCCCTTTTAACCTAGCCAAGCTTTTTTGGACCAAGCGTTTTCCCAAACGTTATACGATTATGTATCTAGGAGTAGATGAACAATTCTTGGGCTTGGGCTCTGCCTTGGCCTATCCGATTTTTAAAGAAGCACAGAAGCGACAGGCTTCAGCTATTGGAGCCCTGATTCACCAAAATACCATCACGCGCCATTATGCGGCAGAATTGCAAGGGGACAAGCATGAGTACGGCCTCTTTGAGTTGGATTTGGGGCTTAGATGATCTGTAAACAGTAGGTTCTCACCCAGGGAATCTGCTTTTTACTTTTCGCTAAAATGTAGCCCTTTTCGATAGCTGAAAGAAAAGTATTTTATAAGGCTAAGGGATTGCAATTTTGAGTAAAATTCAGTAAAATTTTTATTAGTTTATTATATGAAGAAAAGGGAATTTTATGAAAAAAAGAGTCACTGGTGACATATACCAGCGCTATTCTTTTAGAAAGCTGTCTGTAGGTCTAGTTTCCGCTACTATCGGAAGCTTCTTTTTGTGTACGACAATGGGAGGAGCTGTCAACTCTGTCGAGGCAGCGGAAGTATCTGCCAATCAGTCTACCGTCGTTCAGTACCACTATGTGGTGGAGAGCGATCTGACTGAGGCTGAAAAAGCTGCTATTGTGAAGGAACTACCCAAATTTGCGGAAGAAAATTCGGACGCTTATTATTTGGTTTACCGTCCGACAAAGCAGGAAAGCTTGTTAGGAAGGCTCCCTAAGACAGGCGAGTCAGGTCTTTTGGAAGCGGCTTTTGCAGCTACAGGTCTGGCCTTGGTTGTTTTAGTGCTGGCGCGAGGGAAAAATGGCAAGAGATACCTGTCTTCTATTTTACTTGTGACAGGCTTGGGTTCTGTGCTTCCGCCAGCTTCTGTTTTGGCAGTCAGCAGTACGGATTTGGCTGCCTATAATCAAAGTCTGACTTTGGCCGTTGGCGATCAGTTGCCAGAACCTTTGAAAATTGCTGGCTACCAGTATATTGGTTACCTTAAAAAAGAAGCGCAGCATCAACTGGCTCAAAGAGGAAATTCTCAGCTTCCAGCCCTTCAAAAGGAAGCCTCAGCTAGTCAGCCTGATCAGGAGTTGAAAGAGTTAGCAAGTCGCCCTAAGAATATTGAAGCTCCGAAAGAGGCGCAGCCTGCTGGCGGAGACCATTTCTCCCAGAAGGAAAGGGAGGAAATTGCTGCTAAAGAAGGACAATTTGCTCGTCAAACGCCAGTTCATGAGCGACCAGAACTGCAATTTACAAGTCAAGCAGCGACCCAGACCCAAGAAATTCCCTATAAAACGGAGTATCAGTATTCAGATGACTTAGCCGAAGGACAATCTCGAGTGATCCGCGCGGGCATTCCAGGGATTCGCAAGATCGTAACACGCCACTATAGTGTTGAGGGAAAAGTCGTAGAGAGCAGGCAGATTTCTGATCAAGTAACCACTGAGCCTATTTCAGAAGTTGTTTTAGTCGGGACTGCAGCAAATAAGGCTGTACCTAAAGAAGCTCCAATACATAAAGTTCCAGAGCTCACTAGTTATGGCACAGTCCCAGATAGCGCTCCCGTGTATGAGAAACTTGAGTTACCTGTGGATGGCACGGTTCCAGCTAGCGCTCCTGTGCACGAGAAGCCTGAGTTAACTGATTATGGCACAGTTCCCGATAATGCTCCCGTTCACGAGGTACCCGAGCTCACTAGTTATGGCACGGTTCCCGCTAGTGCTCCCGTGCACGAGAAACCTGAGTTAACTGATTATGGTACAGTTCCGGATAGCGCTCCTGTGCACGAGGTTCCAGATTTGTCTGGCTATGGCACGGTCCCCGCTAGCGCTCCCGTGCACGAAGTTCCCGAGTTGTCTGACTACAGCACAGTCCCTGATAATGCTCCGGTTCATGAGGTTCCAGCTAGCGCTCCTGTGCACGAGCAACCTGAGTTAACTGATTATGGCACGGTTCCAGATAGTGCCCCCGTGCACGAGCAACCCGAGTTGCCTAGCTATGGCGTTGTTCCTGCTAATGCTCCCGTGCACGAGCAACCTGAGCTCACTGATTATGGCACTGTTCCTGCTAATGCTCCTGTGCACGAAGTTCCCGAGTTAAATGAGTATGGTATAGTTCCCGCTAGCGCTCCCGTACAAGAGAAACCGGAGTTAACTAGCTATGGCACGGTTCCAGATACCGCTCCTGTGCACGAGGTTCCTGAGTTGACTGGTTATGGTACGGTTCCAGATAGCGCTCCCGTGCACGAGGTTCCTGAGTTGCCTAATTATGGCACGGTTCCCGCTAGCGCTCCCGTGCACGAGAAGCCTGAGTTAACTGATTATGGTACAGTTCCCGCTAGCGCTCCCGTGCACGAAGTTCCCGAGTTAACTGACTATGGTACAGCACCTGCTAGCGCTCCCGTGCACCAGGTTCCCGAGTTAACTGATTATGGTACGGTTCCAGATACCGCTCCCGTGCATGAGAAGCCTGAGTTAACTGATTATGGCACCGTTCCTGATAATGCTCCTGTGTATGAGGTTCCTGAGCTCACTGATTATGGCACCGTTCCCGCTAGCGCTCCCGTTCATGAAGTTCCCGAGCTAACTAGCTATGGCACAGTCCCAGATAGCGCTCCCGTACACGAGGTTCCCGAGCTCACTAGTTATGGTACGGTCCTCGCTAGCGCTCCTGTGCACGAAGTCCCTGAGTTAACTGGATATGGCACGGTACCCGATACCGCCCCCGTGCACGAGAAGCCTGAGTTATCTAGCTATGGCACCGTTCCTGATAATGCTCCTGTACACGAAGTTCCCGAGTTCACTGGCTATGGTACAGTTCCCGCTAGTGCCCCCGTGTACGAGAAGCCTGAGTTAACTAGCTATGGCACGGTTCCTGATAATGCTCCTGTACACGAAGTTCCTGAGTTAACTGATTATGGCATTGTTCCAGATAGCGCTCCGGTTCATGAGGTCCCCGAGTTGCCTGGCTATGGCACGGTTCCGGATAGCGCTCCTGTACACGAAGTTCCTGAGCTCACTAATTATGGCGCCGTTCCTGATAATGCTCCTGTACACGAAGTTCCCGAGTTAACTGGATATGGCACGGTCCCCGATACCGCTCCTGTGCACGAGGTTCCCGAGCTTACTAGTTATGGCACAGTCCCTGATACTGCTCCAGTCCATGAACTTCCTGAGTTAGAGTTGGTTGCAAAGGATGAAACTCGTGTGGAGAAGATTGCTTTTAACATCGAGGAACAATATACTGATGAGTTACCTCAGGACGCTCGTCGCATCGTCACTCCAGGTGTGCAGGGCAAACGTACCATCAAGACTAGAGTTTATACTTCTAATGGTCAGGAAATTTCCCGCCAAGAAGTGTCCAACGAGGAAACTTTAGCTCCAGTCACACAAGTTGTCAAAGCCGGCACGGCCAAGCCACATATGGTACCGAGCACTGCGCCGCAAGAGCCCGCTTTACCAGAATATCCGCTGACTTATAAAGATGAAACGCGAGTAGAGAAAATCGACTTCACCACACGTGAAGAAGAAACAGATGAGCTTGTACAAGGTGCCCGCCAAATCACTATTCCAGGTGTGCAGGGTGAACGTACGATCAAGACTCGTATCTATAGTTTCAACGGTCAGGAAATTTCCCGCCAAGAATTGTCCAACGAGGAGACGCTAGCCCCCGTCACGCAGGTTGTCAAAATTGGCACAGCCAAGCCACACATGGTACCGAGCACCGCTCCGCAAGAGTCTGCTTTACCAGAATATCCGCTGACCTATAAGGATGAAACGCGAGTAGAGAAAATCGACTTTACTACACATGAAGAAGAAACAGATGAACTTGTCCAAAGCGCTCGTCAAATCGTCAATCCAGGTGTTCAGGGTGAACGTACGATCAAGACTCGAGTTTATACTTCCAATGGTCAAGAACTTGCCCGCCAAGAATTGTCCAACGAGGAAACTTTAGCTCCAGTCACACAAGTTGTCAAAGTCGGCACGGCCAAGCCACATATGGTACCGAGCACTGCGCCGCAAGCATCTGCCCTTCCAGAATATCCGCTGGCCTATAAGGATGAAACGCGAGTAGAGAAAATCGACTTCACCACTCGAGAGGAAGAAACGGATGAGCTTGTCCAAGGTGCCCGCCAAATCGCTATTCCAGGTGTGCAGGGCGAACGTACCATCAAGACTAGAGTTTATACCTCCAACGGCCAAGAACTTGCCCGTCAAGAGTTGTCTAACGAGGAAACTTTAGCCCCTGTCACGCAGCTTGTCAAAGTCGGCACCGCTAAGCCACATATGGTACCGAGCACCGCTCCGCAAGAGCCCGCTTTACCAGAGTATCCACTTACTTATAAGGATGAAACGCGAGTAGAGAAAATCGATTTCACTACGCGAGAGGAAGAGACGGATGAACTTGTCCAAGGTGCTCGCCACATCGTCACTCCAGGTGTTCAGGGCGAACGGACCATCAAGACTCGTATCTATACTTCCAACGGCCAAGAGATTACCCGTCAAGAGCTGTCCAATGAGGAAACGCTAGCCCCAGTTACGCAAGTTGTCAAAATTGGCACGGCCAAGTCCTATATGGTACCGAGCACTGCGCTGCAAGAGCCCGCTTTACCAGAATATCCGCTGACCTATAAGGATGAAACGCGAGTAGAGAAAATCGCCTTCACCATACGTGAAGAAGAGACGGATGATCTTGTGCAGGGTGCTCGTCAAATCGTCACTCCAGGAGTGCAGGGCGAACGGACCATCAAGACTAGAGTTTATACTTCTAACGGCCAAGAATTTGCCCGTCAAGAGCTGTCCAATGAGGAAACTTTAGCCTCAGTCACACAAGTTGTCAAAATTGGCACAGGCAAGCCACATATGGTACCGAGCACTGCGCCGCAAGAGCCCGCTTTACCAGAATATCCGCTGACTTATAAGGATGAAACGCGAGTAGAGAAAATCGATTTTACCACTCGAGAGGAAGAAACGGATGAGCTTGTACAAGGTGCCCGCCACATCGTCACTCCAGGTGTACCCGGCGAACGGACCATCAAGACTCGTATCTATAGTTCCAACGGTCAGGAAATTGACCGTCAAGAGCTGTCCAATGAGGAAACGCGGGCAGCAGTTGCTCAGCTTGTCAAAGTCGGCACAATAAAACCGCACATGGTACCAAGTGATGCCCCGCAAGTGGAAGCCTTGAAAGAGTTCGATTTGATTTCGCTTCATGATCTACTGACAGAAGCGGAGCAAATCAAGGCTCAGGCTCGTTATTTCAACGATAGTCAAAGTCGCCAAGCAGCCTATGATGCTGCTTTAGTGGCAGGTCATGCGCTTCTCAATCAGTCACAAGCCAGCCAAGCGGAAGTCAATCAGCTAGTGGACCAAATCAATCAAGCCAAGGCTCAGTTACAGGGGCTTGAAGTAGACAAAACACGCTTGCGAAATGAACATGATTTGGGCAGAATTGTGCAGACGACTGTCCAATACAAGAATGCGGATGCAGATAGGAAAGCAGCTTATACGAACGAATTGGCCAAGGCAGAAGGAGTTCTGAATAATCAAATCGCCACACAAGTGCAGGTCAATCAAGCCTTTGCCAGCCTGACAGCAAGCAAGACGGCTCTAAATGGCGTGCCTAAGGTTAAGCCGACAGTTTCGATCTTAAGTCTGACAGAAAATCCAGAGGACAAGTCGGTCACGGTTCAATATAGATTGGAAGACAAGACAAAATCCTTGCGATCAGCGACAGCTGAATTGTACAAGGGAGACCAGCTTGTTCGCTCGCTTCCGATTGACAATGTAGCAGGAAGTCTGAAGATTGATGACTTGGACTACTACACAGGTTATACCCTGAAAACTAAGCTGACTTATGAGCTGGATGCTGGCAGCTTGACTGACCTTGAAAAAGATAGCCGCAACTTTGAGTTGCAATACAAGAAGATTTCCTTCCGTGATATTGATTCGGCAGAGTTTTACAGAAAAGAAAAGGACCAGTTCAAGCGTGTCGTTTCCATGACCGCTATACCTACAGACCTGTCTACCTACTTTGTCAAAGTCAAATCGAGTGAATCCAAGGATATGCTCCTGCCGGTTCACAGCATGGCAGAAGGCCAGAAGGATGGCAAGGCTGTCTATAAGGTAAGAGTTTCTCTGCCTGAGCTGGTACAAGAGGGCGAAACAGGCTACAAGTCTGGCTATGACTTCTATATCAGCAGGGCAGTGCCTAGTCAGCAAAATGTTTACACGAGCTTTACTGGTTTGGTAGACGCCATGAAGAAAAATATGGCTGGCAACTTTGTTCTAGGAGCTGATTTGGATGCGAGTGAGGTCAGTCTGGCACCTGCGGATTATGTCTATCTCCGAGGAAACTTCACAGGCAGTCTGACTGGTAATCACAATGGCAAGCAGTATGCGATTTATAATCTAGCCAAGCCTTTGTTTGAAAACCTCAAGAGTGGTTCCTCTATTTCTAATCTGGACCTGAAAGAGGTCAATATTATCGGTACCTATGACTCTGCCGCCTTGGCCCGTAGTGCAGATAATGCGCGAATCACGGATGTTTCTGCTCAAGGTAGAGTGTCGGTAGTGGGCAATGCTTCCCAGGTAGCTGGTTTGGTCGTTGTCGCAAGCAATAGCCAAATCACCAACAGCTCCTTTACAGGAACTATCCAGGCCAATGACAAGCAGTACAAGGCCTATAATGTCGGCGGTTTGGTTGCCAACCTCAAGGGAGGAAATTCCTTGCTCAGTCAGAGCAGGGCAGATGTGACCATTCTGGCAGGTGCTCGAACAAACGAACAGCGCTTCGGAGGTCTGGTTGGTCGCTTGGAAGACAATGCTCGCATCAGCCGTTCCTATGTGACTGGAAAGATCCAAAATTCCACGAAGAATGGTCAAATCGGCGGAGTGGTTGGTTCTAATTATTTCAATGGCTTGATTGACAATGTTATCAGCAATGTCAGCGGTACAAATGTTTACAGCATTTCTGGCGACCAAGATTACAAGAATGATCGCATAAAAGAAGCCTATGCCGTTGAAGGAAACGAAACTTTAGGCAATGATCAGTTTGTCACGTCTACTCTGACTTTGGACGAGATCGAAGAGAAGCTGGCGAGCCTAGACATTACGACCACGCTAGAAGACAGCAATCTCAATCTCCATACGGTTGACTACAGCAAGGAAAAGAATGCTCGTGAAGACCGTCTGATAGCCTATGCTAATATGGAAAAACTCCTTCCATTCTACAATAAGGAAACCATCGTTGCCTACGGAAATAAACTTCCAGATAATCACAAGCTCACTAGAGAGTACTTGCTGGATGTGGTTCCGATGAAGGGCGACCAGATGATCACCGATATCCATAGCAACAAGGCTGCGATTAACCGCCTGATGCTGCACTTTGAGGATAAGACGGTTGATTATCTAAATCTGACCTATAAGGGAGATTTCAAACATCAAGCTATCGCAGAATACACTGTAAATGGCTTAGACCTCCTTTATACTCCAGAAGCCTTCCTATCAGACTATAGCAGGGTTCTCAATCAAGTGCTGCCAGAGTTGAGCAAGGTTGTCCTTGACTCACCAGCCATGCGAACTGTTTTAGGCGTGAATGCGGATGCTTCTCTGGATGAGCTCTATCTGGATACAGCCTTTGAGCAAGTCAAGACCAAGCTGGCAGAAGAGTTACGCAAGGTTCTGGCTATGGACAAGTCCATCAATACTGAAGGCGATGTTGTAGCTGACTATGTAGCTCAGAAGATTAGAGCCAATAAGGAAGCATTCCTGCTGGGTCTGACCTATCTCAACCGTTGGTATAATATCAACTATGACAAGACTAATGTCAAGGATTTGTCGGCCTATAAGTTTGATTTCTTTGGTAATCATAAGGCTTCGACGCTAGACACCATCATTGCACTCGGTCAGTCTGGTTTTGAAAATCTCAAGGCCAAGAATAACCATCTGGCCTACGATAACTCGCTCTCTGAAGCAACTAGTAAGCGTGGCCTTTTCAACTATCTGGAAAGCTATCGCCAGCTCTTCCTGCCAGACAAGACCAATAACGAGTGGCTCAAGACCAATACAAAAGCCTACATCGTTGAGGCTAAGTCGGATGTGGCAGAAGCTAGACAGCTTCAAGATACAGCTAAGGACAAGAGCAAGTATTCTGTCGGCGTTTACGACAAGATTACTGCGGACAATTGGGAACACAAGGGCATGCTCCTGCCACTCTTGACCATGACTGAGAAGGGTGTTTACGCCATCTCCAATATGTCCACCGTCTCCATGGGAGCTTATGATCGCTACCGCCTTGATGCCAATAACAGGGTGCGAACAGATGCAGAATTGGTTGAGTATGTCGAAGACCGAGTTAGAAAGTCAGCTGAATGGCAGCGTGACCACTATGATTTCTGGTATAAGATCCTAAGTCCTGAAAGCAAGGACAAGCTCTTCCGTTCTGTTCTGGTTTACGATGGATTCTCATTGGTTGACAAGGATGGTAAAAGATATTGGGCTCCAGCTAATGACAAGAAATCACTAGCTATGCAGGAATTCTTTGGACCAGCCGGCAAGTGGTATCCAAGCAAGGGATACAATGCCTATGCTACGGGAAGTGTCACCCACTTTGATGCTGCTCGCTTGTTAGAAGACTATGGGAACTCCGTTTACACCCATGAGATGACGCATAATTCCGATGGTTCTATCTACTTTGAAGGTTATGGTCGCCGCGAAGGGTTGGGGGCTGAGCTCTATGCGCGTGGTCTATTGCAGTCTACACCAAGTCCAAATGAGCCTACCATTACCCTCAATACCCTCTTCAAGACGGACAAGGATTCTAAGACACGGATGCATACCTACAACTTCAAGGAACGTGTTCAAAATGCAGCAGATTTGCAGCACTATGTCCATGGTATGTTTGACATGATTTACACGCTGGATTACCTAGAGGGGACTTCAATGGTCAAGCAGAGCGATGCAGCCAAGCTCCAGTGGTTCAGAAAGATGGAGAATTACTATATCACAGATAAATATGGTAAGCAGACCCATGCTGGTAACCAGACGCGCAGCTTTACTGCTGAGGAAATCAAGCAGCTGACCAGCTTTGAGTCCCTGATTGACAATGATGTCGTCACCCGTCGGGAGAATAAGGATAGCGGACAGTACCCACGCAATGGCTACCTCAGTCTCAGCCTCTTCTCGCCAATCTACTCAGCCTTGAGCAACCCGACTGGGGCGCCAGGCGATGTCATGTTCCGTCGCACGGCCTATGAATTACTAGCAGCCAAGGGCTACCATGAAGGATTTGTCCCTTATGTTTCAGGGAAATTCTCCGAAGAAGCTGTCGCAGAAGGTAAGATAACTTGGGATGGCTGGCTCAGGAGAGACGTTGGTCTGGTGACCGACCAGAAGGTCTTGGAAAATGTATTCAAGGGTGAGTATGACTCTTGGGCATCCTTCAAGAAGGCCATGTACCAAGAGCGGATTGACCAGCTAACCAAGCTCAAACCGATCACCATCGAGTACGAACTCAGAAATCCAAACAGTACCAAGCAAGTAACCATTCGCTCGTATGCAGAGATGCAGAAGCTGATGGACGAAGCGGTCGCGGAGGATGTGCGCAACATTACCAATGCGACAAATCGTGTTGAAGCTAGCTGGGTCAACCTGCTCAAGAAGAAGATTTACAATGCCTATCTTCGTGAAACAGACGACTTCAGGCAGTCAATCTTTAGCAAATAAGCCTCAATTTGCTTGTCGAAAATAGTAAAAAGCTCATGAATCAGCTGAAAAACTGGTTTCATGAGCTTTTTATTTGTTGAAATTCTAGATGGATGCCTCAATCAAGTGCTTAAGATTGTCTAGGAGGCTATCCAAGGCTAGGGCCGCTTTCTGTTGCTGGTCTGGCTGGTAGAGATGTTGGAAGTAGTCTTGGATATTTGCTTCAAAATCCTGAGGCAGGCGGGAGCAATTTTCTTTGGCATACTGGAGCATGCGCTTTTCGCCTGGATGGAGCTGCTCATTGAGAGCGAAGATCACATCAAAGTAAGAGGCGAAAAATTCACTGCTGCGGTGATTGATGCTGAGCAGATCTTGGCGCTTGAGGGCCTTTTTGATCTGTCTTGAAAAAGCTGGCATAGCTTGGTCGAGAAGCAGGAGCTGCTTGCTGATGATATTCTTTTTCAGCTCAGCCGGATAGGACAGGCTGTACTTGCTCTGGAGAGCAGCATAGCGGCCATCTCGATCGTAGAGAATCTTGCTGTGGACCAGATTGTACCACATGCAGGTAGTGTAAGAATTCTGGGCTTGGTGCTCTAAAACGACAGTTCGAAGGTCTTGGTCAAAGTCGTCCAGCGAGCGGTAAATCAGCTCAATCTCGATACCATTATTGAGGACGCAGTCGTCTTCCAGTTCCCAAAATTGATTGCCAATTTCCATATAGGAGCAGTACTTGCTGAGGATTTCTTGGCGGATGGCTGGCGCGAGAGGAGCGCTCAGGTAGACATAGACATCATAGTCTGAGTCTTGGTCAAAATGTTGGCCGGCCCGTGAGCCTCCGAGAGCCAGAGCTTCCACTTGCTCCAGTTGAGCCAATTCTTTAAAGAGATTTTGTGGCATAATTTGTCCTTCTTAATTTTTTGACATCATTCTAGCAAAAAGTGAAAAGGTTTGCAAGGGGGAAATAGGATCTTTTCTTTCTTTTAAAAAACGTGATGAAGTGGAAGTGTCTAGAGTATTATTTTGATCAGAAAAGCCTTGGTCTTTCTAGGCGGTTTGTGATATGATTTGATTTATTCTTTTCAGTAAGGTAGATAGGATTTTTCCTAAAAAAACTCCATAATTCCTGCTACAACAATTATAGAGCATATGACATCGGATACGAAGAATAGGAGGTCGGGATGTCCCAGACTCCTATTCTTCCTTCATCTGTTCAAAGACATAGAGAAAAAATTCTTTTGAAACTTCAAAATGTCCGTATCTTATCTGTGAAGCATATTGGCGCCACTGAGGATGTTGTCGGACTTGCTCAATGGGGCAGTCATTGACAGGCTGGTAGTAGCTGACATCTCGCCGAAATGGGAAAAAACCTTCAAACATCTCTACTTGATAAGCAATGTCATCTAGAATCTTGCCAACTGCTGTAAAGGCCTGCAATTTTTCCTGACCGTTCAGTTGATACTTGGGGCTGTAGTACAGAAGATAGTCCCTCTTTTCCATTCGGTTCAATGGTGCTTTCTTTCCATGGCAGACTTGGCAAAAGCCTCCCTCTACACCTCTTAGGACGTGTTCTTTTGATACGACACCCACCCAAAATCTAGTCATTTTCTGCCTCCAGTTCTATTAAGAGTTGGTTTAATGTTTCTGTATTATTTTCTAATTTTCCAAAGAATGCCTGATCAATGCCTTCTACCAGAGGAAGGGCTTGGTTGACCTTTTGTAGACCCGTATCCGTTAGAAGTATGATGTTGGCGCGGCTGTCCTTGGGATGGACTTCCCGCATGATCAATTCTTTTTTGACCAAGAGGCGGATGATTTGGGATACGGTCATGACATCCATGTCAGAAAATCGGGCAATATCGGTCTGACTCACCCATTCTTGCTGACGCAGAAGCGCTGCAAGAGAGGTCAGAACGACAAACTGAGGATGGGTTAAATCAATGGTTTTCAGCTCATTTTTAATCAGCCCATGCCACTTGTGGTAGGTGCGGATAAAGAGCAGACCGGTTGATTTTTTATATTCATCCTTGTAGATGGAGTTAAACTGCGATGTTTCCATTAGCTTTCCCTCTAGATATTTTGTAAGTATACTTATTATATTCCGACATCTTATCTTTGTCAATAAAAAACCAGTTTAGACTAAAAAGTCTGAACTGGATCCTGCTTATAGTTTTTCTACATAAATCTGTTGGGCAATCATAGGGCTAACTTGGATTGCTTGGCCGTCTACTTCTAGTTGATAGAGCTGGCTGTAGTCGTCATACTGGAGGAAATTGATTTCTTGGTCTATGTTTAGATTGTGCTTTTCCAGATAAGCCAAAAGCTCAAAGTCGTCGTGGACACGGCGGATGAGGTAGCTACCAGGCTCCTGAGCGGAGGCCAGAGTTTGATGGTATTTTTCTTTCAGCAGCTGGTGTTTGGCTGGGATTGTGCCACCATGAGGGCAGGTATCAGGGAAATCTAGCATTTTTTCCAAGCCTGCGACAAAGCGTTCAGAAACGGTATGTTCCAGAATTTCGGCTTCCTGATGGATTTCGTCCGTGGTGTAGCCTAGCTTTTGAACCAAGAACACCTCAATCAATCGGTGCTTGCGGTAGAGGTCAGAGACCAGCTGAAGACCTAGGTCAGTCAGCAGGTAGCCGGCCTTTTTGTCCTTGATTAGGAGTTCTTCAGCCAGCATTTTCTTCATCATCTCCGTCACGGCTGGCGGAGAAACCTGCATGTGCTGGGCGATTTCTTTATTGGTGATTTTTCCCTGGCGCGTGCCAATCTCGTAAATACATTTTAAATAGTCTTCTTTATTTGGCGTCATCTTTTGTCCTCGTTGTTTTCCTAAGACTAGTATAGCAAAAAATGCTGAAAGAATACAATTTGAGCTTGAATGTTCCTTTGTACGTTGACTTTTACATGAAATTTTGGCATATTTAGAGATAAATAGGAGAGATATCGAAGGCTGCATGAACCTGCTAGCGAAGCCCAGAACGGTGCTGAAGAAATTTCATATGATGGATGTGGATGGTGATGGAAGTAGAAATCAAGCAATACTGCCTAGAATTACAAGCGCTCGGCTGGTCTCAAGCTGCTCTTGATAAAGTTTTTCTAACAGAAATGGCGTCATTACCACATGAATCAGCTCGCCAAAGCCTTTTTGAGGAGGCCCTTATATTTGGCAGTCCGCTCTTTCAGAAACTGTGGTCTTTTGAATGCCAAGCAGTCCAGCCTCAACAAGCTGAGAACTTGTTAGAGCTAGCTATGATCTATATGGACATGCCTGATGAATTGAGCGGGGAAGCAGCAGAAATCACCAAACTGCTCTCGCGCATGCATCCGGACTTATCGCCTCATGCTCCCTTTTGGCGCCAGTTTTCTCAAACGATTCGGCAGGCTTTTTCCCCGACAGACTTTATTTCAGACAGTGGCAATCAACGGTTAAAAGGTCAGTTGCACCAGTTTCGCTACGTTATTTCCAGTCAGCAAGCCCAGTGGGTTAGAGAGCATTTTCGTAAGCCTGGGATGACAGACGGCCAGGCTCTTGTAGCCTATTTTCAGGCGCATCCTGACCCAGACTGCCAGCTCTGGGAATCTTCGCGGTTGCACAATAAAGCCTTTGTCAATAAGGGCAAGGTGACCTATCCAGACCAGCAGCCCTATCAGGCCAATATCAAGATTCTCCATCGTTTCCATACCGAGTTTATTCTGGATAGGGAAGGGCACTTTCTCAATATCCTAGATCCAGAAAAGAGCAGTCAAAATGGGCTAGTCAATGGAGCTAGTTTTAATTATGGGAAGAAACCTTCGTTTTTCAATCACAGTTCCCATTATTACTACGATGTCAAAAGTCCAGCCCAGTGGGATCCCCAGTTTCGTAAGCTGGCGATTCGAAATGGAGGGCAGGCCTTCAAAGCCCCTCAGAATAATCGTGGCTTGGCTGGTTACCATACGGCTAAGAGTTGCTATGCGATTGCGGGGAAAAGTGCTAAAAGTCAAGTTAATGCCCAAGTAAAAGATTTTGAAAAATCATTAGTCGAAAAGTTAAAAGGGAAAGCTTATCTCAAATATTTATGGAATAAAGTGAAAAATAAGTATCTGAGACTATAGAAATGAGGTGGGAAGATGCCAATCAAAATGATCGCTACGGATATGGACGGCACCCTTTTGGATCCTAGAGGAGAGCTGGATTTGCCACGTTTGACAGCAGTTTTAGACCAGCTGGAGGAGCGGGACATCAAGTTTGTCATTGCGACGGGCAATGAAATTCAGAGAATGCGTTTATTGTTGGGCGATTTGACAGAGCGTATAACCCTGATCGTCGCTAATGGCGCTAGAATCTTTGAAAAGAATGAAATGTTGCTGGGCACTTTCTGGCAGCCTGATTTGATTGCGGACACGCTGGCTTATTTTCAGGGGCAAGAACGAGAGGTGCATCTGGTGGTCACTTCCACTAAAGGTGGCTTTGTTCAGGACGGCACTGATTTTCCGATGATTAGCAGGATTATGACAGAAGAAATGGCGGCCCATTTCTACAAACGAATGAATTTCGTACCCAATCTGCAAAATCATCCGTTTGAAGAAGTTCTGAAGATGAGCGTTATGGTAAATGAGGCGCAAGCGGAAGAGATTACGCGGCAGATCAATACAGCATTTGCTGGAAGATTGAGTGCCGTAACCAGCGGCTATGGCGCAATTGACATTATCCAAGAAGGTCTTCACAAGGCTTGGGGACTTCGCCAGCTCATGGATCGGTGGCAAATCAAAAGCAAGGAAATCATGGCTTTTGGCGACAGCGAAAATGACTTGGAAATGCTGGAACTAGCGGATTTCTCCTATGCTATGGAAAATGGGGATGAGAAGATTAAGCGTATTGCCAGTCGCTTGGCACCAGCCAATGCAGAGGCCGGCGTTTTGCAGGTGATTGAGCAATACTTAGAAAAAGGAGTCTAAATGGCAGTTCAACTATTAGAACAGTGGCTTTTAAATGAGCAGGCAAAGATCCAGAAAAATTATCGGGATCTGAATCAGCTCGCGGTAAAAGAGCCAGCGATTATTTTTATCGGTGATTCGATTGTGGAATATTTCCCGCTGCATGAGCTATTGCAAAGTCCTAAAACCTTGGTCAATCGTGGCATTCGTGGCTACAAGACTGATTTGCTTTTAGAGAACTTGGATGCCCATCTTTTTGGGCAGGCTCTAGACAAGGTCTTTCTCCTGATTGGAACCAACGACATTGGCAAGGAGATGCCTCAAACTGAAACACTGGCCAATCTGGAGGCAGTTATTCAGGAGATTTCCCGTGACTATCCTTTAGCTCAGATCCAGTTGCTGTCCGTCCTTCCTGTGAATGAGAAAGAACAGTACAAAGGGACGGTTTATATCCGGACGAATGAGAAAATCCAGGCCCTCAATCGTGCCTACCAAGACCTAGCAAGCATCTATACCAATGTCCATTTTATCGACCTTTATGCTAGCTTCTTGGATGAGGGCGGTCAGCTGCGGGAGGATTTTACGACGGATGGCTTGCACTTGACTATTGCTGGCTATGCGATGCTGTCCAAGGCTCTGCAACCGTATCTCTGAGAAAATCTTTTTCTTGACCAGCTTAATCAAACAGTTAAAACTGACATTTCAAAACGAGTGTGACTTTGTTATCACACTCGTTTCAGACTGAAGACAAAGTTCTTAGAACAGAAGTTGCTAAGGGCTTTGTCTTCAATCTGAAAGAACAGTTTCAACTGTTCTTTTTTGTTTCTTTTTATGAATCAACTACGACTACTTTCTCTTTACCAATCTTCACGCCGATGCCGAGACTTGACTTCAAAACCACTCTTAAAAAATATCGAAAAGAAGCTTGATATTAAGAATGGTTAAGATAATTGAAATTGCATAACCTAGGATTGTGTTCCACTTGGCATTAGTAAATTCTCCCATCAGTGACTTCTTAGAGGTTAGATAAATCAAGGGAAAAATTGAAAACGGAAGAGCGATTGAAAGAAAGACCTGTGAATAGACCAATAACTGATCCAGGGTTTTTTCTTGATACCCAAATAAAACGGCGACTATAATCACAGGTAGCAAGGCAAAAATACGGGTACCGATACGGATAAGCCACTGAGGTAATCTTAGATGTAAGAAACCTTCCATGACAATCTGTCCTGTCAAAGTGCCTGTAATGGTCGAATTTTGACCACTTGCTAAGAGGGCTAGAGCAAATAAAGTGGACAGAGTTGAACTGGCTATCGCTCCTGCTATTGTCGAATCTTGTAAAGCATTGTACATTTGAGAGAATGCCGAAATTTCAGACGCATGACCAAAAAAGAGAGATGCTCCTAAAATGAGAAGTAAGGAATTGACAATAAATGCTAAGGACAACTGAAGATTTGAATCCCAGGTCATAAAGCGAACTGCTTTTCGAATATCCTTCTTATCTTTGTGATTGATTTTCCTTGTTTGGGATAGAGAGGAATGGAGATAGAGATTATGGGGCATGACTGTCGCTCCCACAATCCCTAGAGCCAAGGTCAATTGACTTTCATGACCCGGTAACGGTGTTTCAAATAAAGTTGAAGTTGGCAAATAACCACCAATGATCCCCTGGATACTTGGATTGGATAAGGCCACAAGATAGGTAAAGATGGCTAATATGGTTAAAATAAGGGTCGTAACAATAGCTTCAATTTTTTTGAAACCAAATTTCATCAACAACAACAAAAGAAACACATCTAAAACGGTTAAGAGGATAGCAATCATAATCGGTATTTTAAACAAAAGATTTAAGGCAATCGCTGAACCTAGAACCTCAGCCAAGTCTGTCGCCATTAAAGCTAATTCTAAAATCACCCACAAACTATAGCGAAGCCACTTGGGAGCATGATGAGCTGTGGCCTGCGCTAGGTCCATCCTAGTCACGATACCGAGCTTCCCAGCCATCTGTTGTAGCTGCATAGCAATGATGGATGAAATTAAAATAACAAATAAAAGGCTGTACTTGTAGGAGGCGCCACCAACCACACTGGTGATCCAATTTCCAGGATCCATGTAGCCAACTGCCACAAGTGCACCAGGTCCTAAGAATGCTTTTAGATTTTGCCAAAAATGATTGTTATTTGGAGTCTCAATAGATTGATTGATCTCAGAAAGAGAGACTTTTTTATAAGAGGACATAGTGATTTCCCACTTTCTAATCTGTCTCTACATATTTCTTAATAGAATATTTTTTGAAAGAATGATGAAAATAGTTTACCTATTTCCAATTCACCCTTATTATATCACATTTTAGAATGATTACAAATAAAAAAAATGATAGTTGAAATAAGCAATATCAGTATTGCAAAAGCCAGCGTAGTAAAACGCTGGCTTCAGATTGAAGACAAAATCCTCAGAACAGAAGTTTCTAAGGACTTTTTTGTAAAGTCGTATAATAATGATAAGAAAAGTTATGAGGTGCTCGCTATGTTTCACAAAGAAAAACCAGATTATAATCGCTGCCAATATGGCTTCTATACGATAGACGAATTGGTTCCCAAAGATCACTTTCTTCGACAATTGGAAGCAGAGGTTGATTTCGACTTTATCTATTCTATATTTATTAAAGATTTTTGCTTGCTTTAGTCTAACCACTGGTTAAAGGCAGTTTTATCATGATGATTGTAACCTGCCCGCTTATAAAAATTCCAGGTGCTTTCTTTCTGGGAGCCCGTCAGCAGCATCATTTTGTAGCGATTGGTTTCAGTCGCTATTTTCTTAGCAAAATCAAGGCATTCACTAGCATAGCTCTTGCCTCTAAAGTCATGATGAGTAACGACATTTTCGATCAGGGCGTAGGGACGTAGTCCTCTCGTGAGATTGGGAATGACGACACAAATACAAGAAGAAACAATCTTTCCGTCAAGCACTTTGACAATGATATGGTGGTCTGGATCTTCTACCATCCGCTGCCAGACTTTTTGTAAGCTTGGGTTTTTTTCTGGAATGGCCGTCTCGTGCAAGGAGAGGTACAAATGGAGCAATTCATCTAGGTCGTTGGGACTGGCTTCTCTGATCATCTTTTCACCTACTATTTTGGAATATTTTCGTTTACCTAGCAATATTATAGCATGTTTAGCCCTTAAATTTCTAATTTACTCTGAATTAAAATTTTGCACAGTTTCAAAGGTTAGCGAGAGCCACTTTCACCTTTTTCCGAAATCTATTATAATATACATTTCAAAAGTCAGAAAAATCTCATAATTGTTATGTAATAGTTCTAAAGCAATCCTGAGCATATTCTTATACAAGAGTTGGAAAAAGTGATAAATTTGTAGAGTAAGTTTATTGAAACGTTTTCATTAACCTATCTGAAAGTTTTCAATAAATAATTTAATTTTGAAGGAGAGTTATTATGACTCAAGGGAAAATTACTGCATCTGCAGCAATGCTCAACGTATTGAAAACATGGGGCGTAGACACAATCTACGGTATCCCATCAGGAACACTCAGCTCATTGATGGACGCTTTGGCTGAAGACAAAGATATCCGCTTCTTGCAAGTTCGCCACGAAGAAACAGGTGCTCTTGCAGCGGTTATGCAAGCTAAATTCGGTGGCTCAATCGGGGTTGCAGTTGGTTCAGGTGGTCCAGGTGCAACTCACTTGATTAACGGTGTTTACGATGCAGCTATGGACAACACTCCATTCCTTGCTATCCTTGGATCACGTCCAGTCAACGAACTCAACATGGATGCCTTCCAAGAATTGAACCAAAACCCAATGTATAACGGTATCGCTGTCTACAACAAACGTGTAGCTTACGCTGAGCAATTGCCAAAAGTAATTGACGAAGCTTGCCGTGCTGCAGTTTCTAAAAAAGGTCCAGCTGTTGTTGAAATCCCAGTAAACTTCGGTTTCCAAGAAATCGATGAAAATTCATACTACGGTTCAGGTTCTTATGAGCGTTCATTTATCGCTCCCGCTTTGAACGAAGTTGAAATCGACAAAGCTGTTGAAATCTTGAACAAGGCTGAACGTCCAGTTATCTACGCTGGTTACGGTGGTGTCAAAGCTGGTGAAGTGATCACTGAATTGTCACGTAAAATCAAAGCACCAATCATCACAACTGGTAAAAACTTTGAAGCTTTCGAATGGAACTATGAAGGTTTGACAGGTTCTGCTTACCGTGTTGGTTGGAAACCAGCCAACGAAGTGGTCTTCGAAGCAGACACCGTTCTTTTCCTTGGTTCAAACTTCCCATTTGCTGAAGTTTACGAAGCCTTCAAGAACACTGAAAAATTCATCCAAGTTGATATCGACCCTTACAAACTTGGTAAACGTCACGCCCTTGACGCTTCAATCCTTGGTGACGCAGGTCAAGCAGCGAAAGCTATCCTTGACAAAATGAACCCAGTTGAATCTACTCCATGGTGGCGTGCAAACGTAAAGAACAACCAAAACTGGCGTGATTACATGAACAAACTCGAAGGTAAAACTGAGGGTGAATTGCAATTGTATCAAGTTTACAATGCAATCAACAAACATGCTGATCAAGACGCTATCTACTCAATCGACGTAGGTGACACTACTCAAACATCTACTCGTCACCTTCACATGACACCTAAGAACATGTGGCGTACATCTCCACTCTTTGCGACAATGGGTATTGCCCTTCCTGGTGGTATCGCTGCTAAGAAAGACAATCCAGATCGCCAAGTATGGAACATCATGGGTGACGGTGCATTCAACATGTGCTACCCAGACGTTATCACAAACGTTCAATACGACCTTCCAGTTATCAACGTCGTCTTCTCAAATGGTAAATATGCCTTCATCAAGGACAAATACGAAGACACAAACAAACACTTGTTTGGTTGTGACTTCCCTAACGCGGACTACGCGAAAATCGCTGAAGCGCAAGGTGCTGTAGGATTTACAGTTGATCGTATCGAAGACATCGACGCAGTTGTTGCAGAAGCTGTGAAACTCAATAAAGAAGGTAAAACTGTTGTGATCGATGCGCGCATCTCTCAACATCGTCCACTTCCAGTAGAAGTACTTGAACTCGATCCAAAACTTCACTCAGAAGAAGCAATCAAAGCCTTCAAGGAAAAATACGAAGCAGAAGAACTCGTACCATTCCGCCTCTTCTTGGAAGAAGAAGGATTGCAATCACGCGCAATTAAATAATTCCTCTCGTCGAAATCAAATTTTAAATTTGTAGACTTTATTCTGAGGTTTACTTCCGACGATTCCATCATTGAAATCTTAATTTTCAATGATGGAATCTAGTGCGGAAAGAAAAAGTCCCAAAGGATTTTTCGTAGTTTGATGAGTAAAGATTTGCCATCAAACATGGTTCCGCCTTGCTTATTCTTTGATTTTCATAGAGAGGAACTTGAAAAGATCGGAGCAATCCGGTCTTTTTGCTTCATATGTCTTTTTGGAGGAGGGCTGAGGCTTATTATCTGGGTAAATGATAGGAAGCTTAGAAAGAGTAAGATTAGAAAACAGGAAGGACAAAGCATAGAATGGTATCACTATTTAGCACGATTTCACAAGTAAAGCTATTGAGATTGGAGTATAATATAAGTAAATGAAGTAGTAAAATAAGAAAGTGGGTAGAGATATGACCGAAAAACTGACTTTTCCGGATGGTTTCTTGTGGGGCGGAGCGACAGCTGCCAACCAGTGCGAAGGCGCTTATGATGCGGACGGTCGCGGGCTGGCCAATGTAGATGTGGTGCCGATTGGTGAGGACCGTCTGGCCATCATCACGGGTAAGAAAAAGATGTTTGACTTTGAGGAAGGCTATTTCTACCCAGCCAAGGAAGCTATTGATATGTACCATCGCTTTAAGGAGGACATTGCCCTTTTTGGCGAGATGGGTTTTAAGACCTATCGACTGTCCATTGCTTGGAGTCGGGTTTTCCCTAAGGGGGATGAGCTGGAGCCCAATGAAGCTGGTATACAGTTCTATGAAGATCTTTTTAAGGAATGTCACAAGTATGGCATTGAGCCTCTGGTGACCATTACTCACTTTGACTGCCCTATGCACTTGATTGAGCAATATGGTGGTTGGCGGAATCGTCTTATGCTGGAATTTTACGAGCGTCTCTGCCGCACACTCTTTACACGCTACAAGGGATTGGTCAAGTACTGGCTGACCTTCAATGAAATTAACATGCTCCTCCATGCACCCTTTATGGGGGCGGGGCTCTGCTTTGAAGAAGGCGAAAATGAGGAGCAGGTCAAATACCAAGCAGCCCATCATGAGCTGGTTGCGTCAGCCATTGCCACCAAGCTAGCCCATGAGATTGACCCGGAAAACAAGGTTGGCTGTATGCTGGCGGCAGGGCAAAATTATCCTAACACCTGCCATCCACGCGATGTATGGGCTGGTATGGAGGAAGACAGGAAAAACTATTTCTTCATCGACGTGCAGGCGCGTGGCGAATATCCCAACTATGCTAAGAAAGCTTGGGAGCGCGAGGGTATCACTGTCGACATGACAGAAGAAGACCTGCGGCTGCTCAAGGAGCATACGGTGGACTTCATTTCCTTCTCATACTACTCTAGCCGAGTGGCTTCGGGCGATCCTAAGGTCAACGAGCTGACGGAGGGAAATATCTTTGCTTCTCTCAAGAACCCTTATTTGGAAAGCTCTGAGTGGGGCTGGCAGATTGATCCTCTGGGCTTGCGCATTACGCTAAATACCATCTGGGATCGTTATCAAAAGCCTATGTTTATCGTGGAAAATGGTCTGGGTGCAGTAGATACTCCAGATGAAAATGGCTATGTGGCTGATGATTACCGGATTGACTATCTGGCGGCCCATGTCAAGGCTATGCGGGAAGCTATCAATGAAGACGGCGTAGTTCTGTGGGGCTACACGACCTGGGGCTGTATCGACCTAGTATCCGCTGGCACTGGTGAGATGAAGAAGCGCTATGGCTTTATCTATGTGGACCGGGACAATGAAGGCAAGGGAACACTCAAACGCTCCAAGAAGAAATCCTTTGACTGGTATAAGGAAGTCATCGCGACTAACGGAGCATCTGTCAAATAAGATCAAGGAGGCTGGGACAAAAGTCCTAGCCTCTCAATTGTCTTTGGATTTTCGAGCAAGACGCAGTGGTTGAGTGGGCTCTACTAGGCTGATTTCATCAGCTTTTATAGCCCTACTCAACTGTGCGGAGGTGGGACGACGAAATCGAATTCTAACCAATTACCTATTTCTGTCCCACTCTCTTTCTTTTGTATCGTTTATATTTGATTGACTTGCTGGCTCATCCTTGCTACACTAGTTTTATCAAGCTATTGGAGAATGAGAATGGCCAATCTTTTACTAATTGAAGACAACAATGATATTCATGAGATTTTGAAAAATCTCTTTACGCAGGAGCATGTCGTGTTTTCAGCTTATTCTGGAACCGAGGGACTGCGGATTTTTGCGGAAGAAGAGATTCATCTAGTCCTGCTAGATATTATGCTACCGGGAAAAAATGGCGATGAGGTGCTGAGGGAAATTCGCAAGACCAGTCAGGTGCCGGTGGTCATGCTGACAGCTCTGGGCGAAAAGAGTCTCGTAAGCCAGTATCTGTTGGACGGCGCCAATGACTATATTGTCAAGCCTTTTAATCTAGACGAAGTGGCGGCGCGTGTCACTGTCCAACTGCGAGGCAGTCAGCAGTCTCAGCCCAAGCCTGCTGGGGAGACCTCAATCAAAAACATCCGCCTTCTGCCAGATACCTTTGAAATTGCTTCTGGTGACCAGTCCATGCGGCTAGGGAAAAAGGAATTTCAGATCTTCCAGACCTTGCTGGCTCATCCTAAAAAGATTTTTACCAAGGAGGAGCTGTATGAGTTGGTCTGGGAGGAGACCTATCTGCCAGGCGATAATACGCTCAATGCCCATCTCAGTAATCTTCGTAAGAAATTAGCCCAGCTGGATCGTTCGACAGACTATATCGAGACCATTTGGGGTCTGGGCGTGCGGCTCAAGGAGGATTAGCTATGTGGTTGATTTTAGCCTTCGGGTTCATACTTTTCTTGTCAATCTCGCTGGTTCGCTATCATCTGACGATTCGTAGTCTGACCAGCCAGATCCGTGACAAACGTCGTACAGGAAGTCAGGTTCGCTTGACCTTGAGAGATCAAGCTCCTAGTCTAGTGGCTCTGACTGACGAGGTGGAGCAGCTTTTTCAGGAAATTGATAAGATGTCCTTTGTGACCCAGCAGGAAAAGAAAACCTTGGACATGGCTATCAGCAATATTGCCCACGATATCCGAACGCCACTGACCATTGCTAGTGGCTATACGCAACAGCTACTCAAAGATGCTGATAAGGAACAGATGGACCAGCAGCTGCAAAAGATTGCAGATAATCTAAGTATGGTATCCAGACGCTTGGAGGCTCTGATGGAATACCGTCGCTTGATGGAAGGAGCCATTCGACCGAAGTTGCAGCGGGTAGACCTATCCCAGCTGGTCACCCAGCAACTCTTTGCCTACTATGATGCCTTTCAGCGAGCAGGGATTGATTTAGAGGTGGATTTGTCTGAAAATCTGCTTCTGGAAACGGACAGTGACATCTTTGATCGAATCGTCCAGAACATGCTCAGCAATGTCCTCAAACATGGTCGAGAAGCAGCCAGCATCAGTCTGAAAAATGAAGGGCAAAAGGTTATTTTCCAAGTCAAAAATAAGGTTCAGAAGCCTATTTTGCATTTGGATAAACTAACCAATCGCTTCTATTCTGAAAACCTCTCCAGTAGTGAGGAATCGTCTGGACTGGGCCTTTATATCACCCAGCAGCTGGTCGAAATCTTAGGTGGTGATTTGACCATTCAAGTAGAGGACGATTGGTTTGAATTGATTGTGGCCTTATAAAAAAGAATCAGCTAGTCAGAAGATTAGCTGATTCTTTGGTTTTAGAGATCTTTTTTCTTGAAAATGAGGAGGCTGCTGCCTAGGAAGAAGACTGCTATGCCAATCGCTACTAAACTAGCTTTCACAACTACAGCCGGATCTGCAGCCATCTCTATTCCAAATTGTAAGGTTAAATAGCGGAACCATTCTATATGAGGATAGAGCAAGACTGGAAAGATGAGCAGTGCGCTTCCGACAAAATAGGTAATAAAGACCGCAGCAATAGAATGACTAAGATAGAGTACGAAGGACACGATACCAATCCAAGCGATGGTCACAATGAGTTGGACGAGAATGGTTAGTAAAAATTGGCCAAAGAAGCCTGTCGGAGCTGTCCCAATTCCATTGATAGAGCTAGCGATGATGAAGGATAGGCCTAGCAAGAGGATGAATTGGAAGATGGCGACAACAAAGGAGACCAAAGTTTTAGATAGGAAGAACTCTGTCCGTGAAATACCGTGAGCGAGGCTGTTTTTATAAAGCTTACGGGACAAGTCCACACCTAATAAGAGGCAGACGACAATGAGAGTGAAAAATATAATACTGTCAGAATTTCCAGAGAAATGGGCAAGAGCCTTGATACCCGTCATTTTTACTGGTACTTGCTGAGTGATGTTTTGTCCATCCGTTGAGATGGATGTTCCAAATCTGCTGGTAACCTTATAGAGGACGCTGAGCAGGATATTGGCTAGTAAAACGAACTCGGTAATCCAAAAGCCCTTGGAGTGGAAGAGACGGTAAAAGTCAGCGCGAACGGTTTGAATCATGATAGACCTCCCTTGTTTTGATCAAGTAAATCTGTAAAGAAATTTTCGAGATTTTGCCGTGCATAGTAGATTTCTTGAATGACTAAGTCAGCTGTGGCTAGCCCTTTTACGATATTGTTGATGTTGTGCGAATGGGTAAAGACATGGATCTCATTGAGAGCATTGACCACCTTGATGCGGTAGCCTAATTGGTCTTGGAGCAGCTGGCTGGCTTCCTCCAAATGATCTGTTTTCAAGACGATATAATCTTCGCTTTGCTCTTCAAATTCAGACTTGGAAATTTCCTTAATCATGCGTCCTTGGTCAATGATGCCAAAGCGCGTAGCGACTAGATAGAGCTCGGATAGGATATGACTGGAAATAATGAAGGTCATGCCCAGCTCTTCATTGAGCTTTTGGACAAGCTGGCGGAATTCCTTGATGCCGACAGGATCTAGTCCGTTGATAGGCTCGTCTAAAATCATCAGATCTGGCTTGGATAGGAGGGCGATAGCGATGCCTAAACGTTGCTTCATCCCGAGGGAGAAGTCACGAAATTTCTTTTTGCCAGTGTCCGTCAGGTCTACATAGTTGAGCGTTTCTTGGATGGCCTTATCGGCATTAGGAATCTGACGGAGTTTGCAGTAGTAGCTGAGATTTTCGTAGGCGGTCAAGTGGTTGTGGGCAACGGGCGTTTCAATGACCGAGCCGACCCGCTTGAGAGCTTGTGTCCATTCGGCCTGATTGCTGGAACCAAAGAGAGACACGGTTCCGTTGCTGGCATGCATCAGCTGGGTCATAATTTTGATCAGAGTGGTTTTACCAGCCCCGTTTTTACCGATGAGACCGTAAATATCTCCTTTTTTGATGGTCAGGTTGACATCGCTCAGAGCCTGTTGCTGGCCGAACTTTTTGCTGACCCCTTGTAAAACTAAAATATTTTCCATGGTTTTACTTCTCCTTTTTGAATTATCTTTGGAAATCCTTTCCTCACTATCCAGTATATCGGACACTTATTAAGTATTCATCAAGCATTTCTAAAATATTTCTAAAATCTTGAAATAGCAGGCATACTTCTTGTCTCAGCGGACTGGAACCTATAGAAAAGAGAGCTGGAAAGAAATCGGTAATTGGTTAGAATTCGATTTCGTCGTCCCACCTCTGCACAGTTGAGTAGGGCTGTAAAAGCTGATGAAATCAGCCTAGTAGAGCCCACTCAACCACTGCGTCTTGCTCGAAAATCCAAAGACAATTGAGAGGCTAGGACTTTTGTCCCAGCCTCTAATCATCTATTTCCAATTCATACAGGCCTCGCAATGCGTTGCAGGCGTAGATTCTTTCTGCTGATTTTAAGTCGTCTAGGCTGAGAATTTTTTCTGTGACCTGCCCTGTTGCCAAGAGATGCTGGCGGTAGATGCCATTCAAAAGGCCTAGCTCGACTGGTGGCGTATAGAGGTGGCCGTCCAATTGGAGGACTAGGTTACCGATGGAGCTTTCTAGCAGCTGGCCTTGGACATTGTAATAAATCTGCTCCTGCTGGCCTAGGCTTAGGTGTGGCCGATAGCTGGTTTTGAAGTAGGTGAAAGGCTGCTGCAAGTCGGCATTTTGCGGAACGAGAATGGCCTTGCAGAAAGCTTCTGGGAGTGCCTGTAGCTTATCTAGCTGGCAGGTCACTTTTCCAGATTTGGCGATGGAAATCCGCAGGCGGTAGTCCGTACTTGGATCCAGTTCCGCTAAGGTTTGGTTCAACTCTGCCTTCAGTTTTTCTTCATCAAATGGATAAGCAAAGTAACGGGCAGCTTCCCGTAGTCGCTTCAGATGCTGGTCTTGGAAGGTCAGGCTGCCTTTCTCAATCTTTCCTGTCGTAACTAGGTCAAACTGCGGATTTTTCCGATAAAGAACAGCCGATTTTTGCTGGGTTTCGATGTACTCGGCTTCCCATGTACTATCCCAAGTGATGCCACCGCCAACACCGTAAATCGCCTTGTCAGCCGCAAGCTGAATGGTGCGGATAGCCACATTGAAAATCCGTCTCTGGTCTGGCAGACAGATACCAACTGTACCGCAGTAGACACCGCGGGCGGCTTTTTCGGTCGCCTTGATGATAGCCATGGTCGAAATCTTTGGAGCGCCTGTGATAGAGCCGCACGGAAAGAGAGCATCAAAAATTTCTCCTAGGCCAATCTCAGGCCGCAGTTGGCTCTTGATGGTGGAGGTCATTTGCCAGACTGTAGAGTACTGCTCGACCTGACACAGTTGCTCGACTCGCTCGCTACCAATCTCTGAAATGCGGTTCATGTCGTTGCGCAGTAGATCAACGATCATCATATTTTCCGCTCGATTTTTAGGATCTTGACGCAGCCAGTCCGCCTGCTCCAAGTCCGCAGCGACCGTCAGACCGCGATTGGTAGTGCCCTTCATCGGCCGTGTTGTCAGCTCACCTCGGTGCTCCTTGAAAAAGAGCTCCGGACTGATGGACAAGATTGCCTGTTCGTCATGCTCTACGTAGGCATTATAGGCGGCATTTTGCTCAACGACCAGACGATTGTAAATAGCCCAGCTGTCCTGTGGATTAAGCTCTGCGCCTAGCTGCACCGTGTAGTTGACCTGATAGGTATCGCCCTGACGGATATGATGGTGAATGGTCCCGATGGCCTTTTCATACTCTTGCTCAGTCGTCAGGCTCTGCCATTGCGCTGGCATATTTACCTCGTCGTATGCCAAAGGAAATGGGGCTTCATCAGCTCTGTCATGAATGGTAAAGTAAATCAGGTACTCACTCAGCAGAGGGGCTTTGTGGACCTGTAGTTTTTTCTCAAAAGCAGGAGCTGCTTCGTAGCTGACGTAGCCGACCGCATAAAATCCATTTTTCTGCCAGTCCTCAACCTCTTGCAGAATCGCCCTGACTTCAGCCAACTCGCGTGTTTTGAGTTCTTTGATGGGCTGGCTGAAAATCAAGCGCCGACCCAGTTCTTTAAAATCAATAACTGTTTTCTTGTGCATGAGTTTATTGTATCATAAGATAATTTGAATGAAAACGGATTTATCGGATGAGACAATGTTTATTTTATAATAGTTGACAGATTAGTAAGTGTGTCGGTATACTAATTTAAAAAAGAAAGAATGAGATGCTTATGAAATCAAACAAATTGCTATGGATAAATGGAATTGTTGGCATTTTAGGAGGCCTTCTGATCATTTACGCTTCTTCTAATAGATGGCACTGGGAAATTATTAATTTAGTTCCTAAACTAATAGAAAACCCTGGCTGGGGCGATATGGTTGTATTGACCAGCTGGCTGCTTTTGGGACTTTCTATAGTCGGAATGTATCACTATAGCAACGACCCAAGAGTCAATAAGACGAGTCATGAGCTTCTATTCTGCGCCTCTGTCATGGGATTTATTCCTTTTCTAGCTATATTTGCAGGTCTTCTATCCATAGGAGCTGGGGTTCTCTATCTTCAAGATTTTTAAAAATTTAAGAGTGATGGCAAAGTTGACTGACCCATGTTTCCTCCTGCTCGAAAGGCCTTGAAATTTATGATAAAATAAGGAAATGACAAAACTGTAAAGGAAGTCTTATGAAAAAAATCAGTGAATCCTATAAACTCATCATCTTTGCGGCGCTTGCTCTGGCTCTGGTTCTCTATATCGGGAACATCTGGTCGGGCCTGCAAAGCCTGACGTCGGTATTTTCACCCATTATACTTGGTGGAGTCCTAGCCTTTATCTTTAATGTGCCGATGAAAAAGCTGGAAGAATTCTTGGACAAATGCCGAGTCCCTCAGAAGTTTCAGCGCAGTCTGGCCTTGGTTTTGGAGGTGCTGATTTTAGCTCTCATTATGACAGGGATTGTCTCTATCGTCGTACCGACCTTGACCACAGCGGTCAATCAGCTGAGCGCGACCATCGGCAAGGTAGCGCCGCAGCTAGCCAAGTGGCTGCAGCAGTCTGGCTTGCTTTCTTCTAGCCAGCTGCAAGATTTGACCAAGCAGCTGCAAAACAGTGGTATTGTAAACAGAGCCATCTCCCTGTTGGGCAGTCTGACAGGCAATATTTCTGCTATTTTTGGTAATTTCTTCTCTGTCATCATGTCCATCTTTCTCATGTTTGCCTTCTTGAGCAGCAAGGAGCATTTGCAGACAATTACTAGCCGTCTCTTGCAAGTCCTTCTTCCTGAGAAGGCTGTGAAACGCCTATCTTATGTCGGCTCTGTCATTGTTGAGACCTATGATAAGTTCCTGATGGGGCAGATGATAGAGGCCGTCATTGTTGGGATTTTAGTCTTTATCGCCTACTCTCTGACAGGTCTTCCCTATGCTGCCCTGACTGGGGTTTTGGCTGGAGTGCTCTCTTTCATCCCCTACATTGGGCCTTTCTCTGCTTGTGCTCTGGGCGCTATCTTTATCTTCACCGACAGCCCTTGGAAAGCCCTTCTTTCTATCGCAGTCTTTCAGGGAGTGCAGCTGATTGAGGGCAATGTCATCTATCCGCGCGTGGTCGGCCAGTCCGTCGGTCTCCCAACTCTCTTTACCCTTGCCGCAGCCCTGATTGGGGGTAACCTCTTTGGCTTGGTCGGCATGATTTTCTTCACGCCTATCTTTGCGGTTATCTACCGTTTGGTCAGAGAGTTTGTTGTGGAGAAGGAGGAGAGGAATGAAAGTGGGAAAGTTGCCTAATTACTTAGACGATAAATTTGCAAAAATAGGAGCTTAATTATGAAATGGAGTAAAACAAAAATAGTTATTACCTTGGGAATAGTATTACTCTCATCTTTACTGACTTGGGCTCTCTACCTCTACTACAATGAACAATATTACGGGCAGTACAGCCTGTATACTGGTAAAGCTAAAATTGATGACTATGAAATCATTGCGGATGGTGCAGGCGCTATTGTCCATTGGGTTTCAACAACACCAGAAGAAGATAAAAAGATGGCTGAATTTGGCAATTATACCACCTATCTGAGAGGTGATCCTAAAAGTTCAAATTATATTTTGCACCATAATGTAAAATTAAAAGACGATCCCAAGTATTTAAGTACACGACCGTCGGGCGGTTCTTATTGAACTCTCAGTGTTTATCATATAGATGGTAATAAGCTTCAAAAAGAGGATGAGCTAGATCTTTATGATGTTGTAGAGAACTATGATTCTGATTATCTCCCTAGAGAGTTAAGAGGGATTTATCGTTGGAATAGTAAGGAATACTTAGGAATAGATATTCACCATATAAATGACAGACAAGGTAGAAAAACTATTTTTCTTGATTTGAAGACAAGAAAGATTGAGGAAATAAAAAGCTGGACTGACGAGATTCTTTTACCAAAAGTTAGTCTCTTTAATTACTGGTATAGTAATGATAGTGGTATTAATACAATACCTGGTAGTAATCAATTTTCTATAAATAAAAAGGTTCTTGATAATTCTCAATTTGAGGAAAATACTTCTGCTTACAGGTTGTTAGACAAAAAAGAGACATTGACATATATTTTAACCGCTCAAAATAGTGCAGAGAAGTACAGTAAAGAAGCAAGAATTTATAGTTTATTTTTACCAAGTATTAATCCGTTTAAAAATACAACGATTCCCCCAGAACTGTCTGTTGACAGTCAGGAACATATCGTCAACTCCAAAGAAGAGTTTGACAGATACTATGATATTGAAAAGGCTAGGAAGCTGTATCATGAAATAGAATAAGTAAGACAAGATATTATGGGAATCAACGAGACTTTATTCTCGTTGGTTTTTCTTTTTCCAAGGTCATAATTTCTACCTATAGCAAACAATAATTTTGTTCAATAGCAGTTGAAAAATAAGGTTTTCTGACCTAGAAGATGGTTAGGGTATAGTTTTAAACTATATCAAACTCTGGGAAATTCCAATTATACAGAGGGCGGATTTTCTGTTAAGATAGTTTCAACAACAAATTTTGGAGGACGTTTATGTCAACGACTATCATTGGTTTCCCTCGTTTGGGTGAATTCCGCGAATTAAAATTTACAACTGAAAAATACTTTAGAAATGAAATCTCAGCAGACGAACTTTTGGCAGCAGCGAAAGACTTGCGTGCGAAACACTGGAACATTGTCAAAGAAAAAGGCATCACTGAAATCCCATCAAATGACTTTTCTCACTATGACAACTTCCTAGATGCAGCTTTCCTTTTCAACGTGGTGCCTGCTTCAGTTCAAAACTTGGACTTGACTGACCTTGAGCGCTACTTTGCTTTAGCGCGTGGTTACCAAGGTGAAAAAGGGGATGTTCGTGCCCTTCCGATGAAGAAATGGTTCAACACCAACTACCACTACATCGTTCCTAAATTTGAAAAAGATACTCAAGTCAAACTTGCAGGTCACAAGATCTTTGATGAGTTCCAAGAAGCCAAAGAACTTGGTCTTAACACTCGTCCAGTCCTTGTAGGACCATTCACTTTCCTTCAATTGTCAGACTTTGAAGAAGGTGTGAAAGCAGAAGACTTCGTAGATAGCTTTGTAGCTGCCTACCAAGAAGTTTTTGCAAAATTAGCAGCCCTTGGTGCGACTCGCATCCAATTGGATGAAGCGGCTCTTGTAAAAGATTTGACTGCTGAAGAAAAAGCCCTCTTCTTGAACCTCTACAACAAGCTTTTGGCTGACAAGAAGGGTCTTGAAGTCTTGCTTCAAACTTACTTTGGTGACGTTCGTGACGTCTATGCTGACCTTGTTAACTTGCCAGTAGACGCTATCGGTCTGGACTTTGTTGAAGGTAAGAAAACTCTTGAATTGGTTAAAGGTGGCTTCCCAGCTGACAAGACTCTTTATGCAGGTATCGTCAATGGTAAAAACATCTGGCGCAACAACTACGAAAAGAGCTTGGCTGTTCTTGAGCAAATCCCAGCTGAAAACATCGTATTGACAAGCTCATGCTCGCTGCTCCATGTGCCATTTACAACTGCTAATGAAGAATTTGAACCAGCAATCTTGAACCACTTTGCTTTTGCAGTTGAGAAATTAGATGAAATCCGTGACTTGGATGCTATACGCAATGGTCAAGGTGCAGAAGCACTTGCTGCTAACAAAGCTCTCTTTGCGACTGAGCGTGTGGGTGAAAATGCGGAACTTCGTGCGCGTATCGCTGGTTTGACAGACGCAGACTACACTCGTTTGCCAGCCTTTGCAGAACGTGAAGCTATCCAAGAAGAAGCTTTCAAACTTCCAGCCCTTCCAACAACAACGATCGGTTCATTCCCTCAAACCAAGGAAGTCCGTGCTAAACGTTTGGCCTTCCGTAAGGGTGAATTGACTCAAGAAGAATACGATGCCTTCCTTGCTGAAACTATCGACGAATGGATCAAATGGCAAGAAGAAGTTGGATTTGACGTGCTGGTGCACGGTGAGTTCGAGCGTAACGACATGGTTGAGTACTTCGGTCAAAACTTGTCAGGTTACCTCTTCTCTAAAAATGGTTGGGTACAATCCTACGGTATGCGTGGGGTGAAACCACCAATCATCTGGGGTGATGTCACTCGTCTCAACCCAATCACTGTGAAATGGTCTAGCTATGCACAAAGCCGTACAGACAAACCTGTTAAGGGCATGCTGACTGGTCCTGTTACCATCCTCAACTGGTCATTCCCACGTGAAGACATCTCTATCAAGGACTCAACTCTTCAAATCGCTCTTGCCATCAAGGATGAAGTGCTTGACCTTGAAGCTGCAGGTGTGAAAATCATTCAAATCGACGAAGCTGCTCTCCGTGAGAAATTGCCACTCCGTCGTAGCGACTGGTATGAAGACTACCTTGACTGGGCTATTCCTGCCTTCCGCTTGGTACACTCAACAGTAGCACCAGATACACAAATCCACACTCACATGTGTTACTCAGAATTTACAGATATCATCCCAGCTATTGACAATATGGATGCGGACGTTATTTCCTTTGAAGCAAGCCGTTCAAACCTTGAAATCTTGGACGAACTCAAAGCGAAAAACTTCCAAACAGAAGTGGGACCTGGGGTTTACGATATCCACTCACCTCGTGTGCCAAATGAAGGTGAAATCGATCACACAATCGATGCTATTCTTGCTAAAGTTCCAAGCAAGAAAGTTTGGATCAACCCTGACTGTGGTTTGAAAACACGTGGTATACCAGAAACAAAAGAAAGCTTGATCCGCCTTGTCGAAGCGGCTAAAGCAGCTAGACAAAAACTGAATTAATATTATTTCTACATTTAAACTCAGCTCTGATAAACCTGCAACAAAGCTGTTTGCAGGTTTGTTATAGGCTGCTAGTTAGTAGATTGAAAGGAATTTTATCTCTATGGTGAATCGCCAAACTCCTAGTCTCTCATTTGAAGTATTTCCTCCTAATCCGGCAGTAGGCAATGATAAGATTTTTCAGGCGTTGAGGGAGATGCAAGATCTGGCTCCCCACTTTATCAGTGTGACTGCCAGCAATAATAAATTTGATATTGAGGAGACAACGGTTCGTTTGGCTGAGTTCATCTCCAATGACCTTGAGATTCCAACGATTGCCCATTTGCCAGCTGTTTATCTAACCAAGGAAATGGTGTCCAATATCTTGCAGGCTCTGGATCGTGTTGGGGTCAATCAGATTTTGGCTTTGCGGGGAGATATTTTTCCAGATGTGGCGCCTAAGGATGATTTTAAATATGCGACTGATTTAATTGAGTATATCAAGACAGAGGCACCACATTTTGACATCATTGGTGCCTGCTATCCAGAGGGTCACCCAGACTCACCAAACCAGATCTCAGATATTCAGAATCTAAAGAAAAAGGTTGATGCGGGCTGCTCTAGTCTTGTCACTCAGCTCTTCTTTGACAATGAACGCTTCTATGATTTCCAAGATAAGTGTACCTTGGCAGGAATTGATGTTCCGATTCATGCAGGTATCATGCCTATTCTGAATCGAAACCAAGCGCTTCGTCTTTTGAAAACATGTGAGAATATTCATCTTCCGCGCAAATTCAAGGCTATTCTGGATAAGTATGAACATGATCCAGAATCCCTGAGGACAGCTGGTTTAGCCTATGCGGTGGATCAAATTGTTGATTTGGTGACCCATGATGTAGCAGGGATCCATCTCTATACGATGAATAATGCGGCAACAGCTTACCATATCTATAAGGCGACCCATGCGCTCTTTAACCATACCCCATCCGTTCAATCTTTTTAAGATGAATGAAGAAACCACTAATCAGATTCATTTGCTGTTTAGTGGTTTTTGTTTATAGATTTTGATCATTTAGAAGCTGATAAATGATAGAGTCGTTCTTTTCTTGCTTGCTAAAATGTCTTATTTTGTTTATATTAGTTTTATAAGCTTTCTTGGAGGCGTTTACATGACCGAAAATCGTTTGAAGTTGAAATTGTTGGGAAGTCCAAGTGCCTTTCTCAATAAAGAGGAAGTCTTTTTTCCTTTTGCTAAAATCAATGCTTTGCTCTATTATCTCCATATCAATGGAACAGTCAATCGGGAGGAGATTGCAGGAATCCTCTGGGAAAACAAGGATAATCAGATCGCCAAAAAGAATTTGCGGAATACCATTTATCAGGCTAACAAGCTATTGGGTGGAGAATGGATTGTCGCTCCCAACCGTACTGTGCTATCGCTTAATCCCGAGTGTGCGATTGAAAGTGATGTAGAAATTTTCACGGACCATCCAGCAGAGCATCTGTCGCTCTATCAGGGTGATTTTCTGCAGGGCTTCTATCTCAAGGACAGTGAAGCCTTTGACTATTGGGTGTCCAGGATGCGGACGCGATATGAGCAGCTCTATATCCAGGCTTGTTACCAAAAGTTGGAAAAAGATCCATCGAATTTGGAGGAATCAGAGCGAAATCTGCGCCGTATGATCAGCATCGATGAGTTTGATGAAAAGAATTATCATCTGCTTATGAAGCTTTATCAGGAGAATGATCGACCTGGTAAGGTGATTGAGACTTATTATAAATTGGTCAATCTCTTGGACAAGGAATTGGGGATTAGTCCCAATGAAGCAATTCAACAGCTGTATCATGAAGTGATGGCCAAGGATCGCAGTGAGCGTAAGATCAAGCAATTTTTACGTAATACAGACCACTTCTTTGGCCGAGTGGGTGAAATCAAGCGTTTGGAATCTTATTTTTCTAAGATTATAGAGAGGCAAGAACCTCGTGCGCTGCTCTTAGTCGGTGGTACTGGTATCGGTAAACGGACAGTGACTCGACAGGTACTGGCTAATCAGACTAAGTATTTCCAGATTGTTATGGCAGAGTGCTTCAAGGAAGAAATGACGGTCGGATTGCAGCCTTGGCGCAGTCTGCTAGATGGCTTGGGCGACTTAGTCATTCAGCATCAGATCCTTTCGACCAGCCAGTGGCAGGTTATTTTGGATAGTTATTTTCCGATGATGACAAGTGAAGCTTCGGATCTTGAGCTAAATACAGATCGTCTGGCTCGGTTTGTGCTGGATATTTTGCAAAAGATTTCTAAGAAAAAGGCTCTGGTGATCTTAGTTGAGGACTGTCACTGGATGGATGAGCCTAGTGTGGCTGTTTTAGAACAGGTTATGAACCATTTGAGGGATTATCCAGTAGCCTTTGTATTGACCAAGCATCTGAGTACGCCACCTTATCTTGGACGTTTTTTCAATCACTTGTTGCTTCGTAGTCAGCTAGACTGCATTGAACTGCAGCCGCTGGATTTTAAGGCAAGTGTGGCGTATTTACAGGCCCAGATTGGACAGTTAGTCATATCTGAAGAACGGCTTGAGGCTATTTATCGGGTCAGTCAGGGCATTCCTTTCTTTCTATCGGAGTATGCGGAACAGCTTCTGCGAGGTGAGAAATTCCAGCCATTGACCTCAGCTATTAAAGCAAAACTATCTCTGAAATTAGGCTATTTGAGCAGCCAGGAGGAGGAATTGGTTGACTGTCTGGCTTGCTTTAGTTCCCCTGCTTCGGTAGCGCTCTTAGCTCAGTTGCTAGGCCTATCTGTGGAAGAAGTGGTTGAAATTGCGGAAGGATTTGGGCAAAAACAGCTTTTAATAGAAGAGGAACAGGAGGAATTGGTTTTACGATTCAGCCAGGAACTTTTGCGGATTTATGCTTATGAGCGATTACCACTTGCCAAGAAGCGAATGCTACATCACCAGATTGCCCAAGGCATGGAAGACCAGCTGGGAGCCTCTCTTTATCATGCTCAGCTGCTCAATGAAATCGCCTATCACTACAAGATGTCCAAACAACCGATTAAGTCTTTGGAGTATAAGCTGCATTATCTCGAGGCCACCTTGCAGTTTCATCATGAGCTCTTTCCCATTTATTCGCGGGAGTTTGTCTTTATTGAAAAGACGGATGACAGCAATCAGTCCGCAATTTTGGACCAATTTGATCGTATCCGTAGGGAAATAGAAGGCTTAGAAAGAAAACACCAGAATCACAAAGATTTTCAGCTATTGCTTCTCCGCTTCCTCTATCTGGAAGGGCGCTATGCTATCCGGACGGGGAATTACCAGCAGGGAATGGACAATATCCAGCAGGTGATTGCTTCTGCTAAAGAGCTGCAGCAGATGGAGTTTCTCCTAGAAGGCTATCGGCAGATGATCTACTATTGCATCCAGACGGAGAATATTCCTGAGATGCGCTACTATACGGAGTTGGCTCTGGATGCTTCGGTCCAGGCCAATAATCACGAAGCTATTGCAATGAATCTTCGACTTAAGGGGCTTTATCATCTCATGATTGGAGATGAGGAGCAGTCGCTCCGTCATCTCTACCAGTCTATCGATTGCTTTAGTTTGACGGCTTCGTTGCGCTCAAAGTATTCGATTCAGATTGCGGCAGCTCTAGATTATCTGGCAGAGATTGAGCAGATTCGTGGGAATTTCAAGACAGCGCTAGCTCATCAGAAAGAGGCGATTGAGCTGACGGAAAATAAAACAGCAGAGCCTTCGATTTTTGCTTTCTATATAGGCTTGGGGCTGACTTATTATCAGCTAAAAGATTATGAACAGGCGGAGCGAATCTTGCTGAAAGCGAAAGCAGCCTTGAAGTCGCTTAGCTTTCCTTGGAAGGAGACCCAGCTGGAAGTTTATTTGGCCTTGATTGGTTGCGAGAAGGGGGATTACCAGTCGGTGCTTGATCTGCTGCGGAAAAAGGAAAGCCTCATCAGTCGCTATGGCAATCCGCGGGACAAGGGCTTGATCTACTATCTGATGGCTGTGATCAAGTATCGCCAGCTGGCTGGCAGCTTGCAAGAAGCTGGTTTTGAAAATTTATTAGCTCAGGACTTTGAAACTTATTATGAAACAGCCAAAAGCCAGCTCAATCCTTATCGTGACCGCCACCAGCTAAAGGAATTAGAAAACTTACGTCGAACCTTGTCTTAAGAATTGAACACAAATAAAAGAGGATGAAAGCAATGTTCATCCTCTTTTGATGTTTGTAATGAAGTTTTTAAATGCCCATCAGTCATGTACTTGTGCCCAGATTTGGGTTAGGTAAAAGACAAAGCTGGCTGCTAGGTTGGCCGTGTGGTTATCTATATCGTGGGGTGGAGAGACTTCGACGATGTCAAAGCCAATTAGCTTGCCTGATGCTGCGATGTGCTGGAAGACCAGCACAGCCAGATTGGGATCCACACCGAGCGACTGGATGGCACTGACACCAGGAGCAGCGCCAGCTGCAAAGCAGTCAATATCAATGGTTAAATAGACCTGCTCCTTGTCGGAAAGAAAAGCATCAACTACCTTGCAGACTTCCTTGTGACCCATTTGGTAAATGTCCATTCCAGTCAGGAACTGGATAGCCTTGGATTTTGCTACAAAGTCAAAGAGAAAGAGATTGTTATTATGCTCCTGAATCCCTAGGATGAGGTAGTTAAAGATCTGTTTCTGAGCTAAGGTATCATCAAACATTTGACGAAAACCGGTACCGGAGTTGGGGCCCGTCTGATCGTAGGGGCGTAGGTCAAAATGGGCATCCATATTGATCACAGCTAAGTTTTGGTTAGGATTTAGTGACGACTTGAGACCTAGATAGTTGCCGTAGGCTGTTTCGTGACCGCCGCCTAGAACGATGGGTCGGAGATTAAGCTCTCGCAGGAGTTTGACTGCTCGCGCCAAGCTTTGCTGCAGTTGTTCCAGAGAGCGGTTAGGACCGTCGATATCGCCAACGTCAAAGACGCGAACGTTTCTACCTAGATGCCAAGGAAGCTTGGCCAGCTGAGTTCGGATGGCTTGAGGGCCCTCAACTGCGCCCACTCGGCCGTTATTGATATAGACACCCTTGTCGCTCTTGAAGCCAATCAGGGCAAAGTTCACCCCTTCAAAAGGAGTTAGGCTAGGATCATTTAAGTCCAGAAACTCAATGACCATGCCCCACTTAGCAGTATATAGATTGTCCTCTGGACCTCGCTGATAGTAACGGTTGTCTAGCTGATAGTAATCTTCTAACATAATTTTGTCCTTTTTGATAACGATAGTTGCGACTTTATTATAAGAGTTTCCGCTAAGCCTGTCAATGGCTTTTGGCGGGAAAAGAAGCCCAGCTGCATGAGAGCGGGCTTCTTAGGTTAACTTTTTACAGAGTCATCAGCTTTAGAACTGAATGCTCAAGTCCACAGCCTTTTCAACGGCTGCTAGGAATTCATCGCTCTCAATCAGCTCAGAAGCCTTGTTGAGCTCTTCGTAGATTTCGATATCCTTATCAAACTCGATAAAGCGGACATGCTGACGGAAGAGGTCGTAGGCTGGCTTGGTCCCTTTGCCCAGTTCATGGTTTTCTGGTTTCAGATCCAGAGCTTGGCAGGCTGCCATGATTTCTGTTGCTACGATGCGGCGAGAATTCTTGAGAATCTCAGCTGCCTTGCGTGCTGCAGTAGTTCCCATGCTGACAAAGTCTTCTTGGTTCTCACAAGATGGGATAGAGTCTACGCTGGCTGGATGAGACAGAACTTTGTTTTCAGAAGCAAGCGAAGCACAAGCATACTGGGTAATCATAAAGCCAGAGTTGAGTCCTGGGTGTTTGACCAAGAAGGATGGTAGCTTGCTCAGTTGGCTGTTGACCAGACGTTCTACACGACGCTCGGATACATTACCGATTTCAGAAATAGCGATGCCGAGGAAGTCAAATGGCTGAGCCATTGGTTCACCGTGGAAGTTACCGCCTGAGATGACATGACCTTCCTTGGTGATGATAGGGTTGTCTGTAACAGAGTTGATTTCAATCTCTACCTTGGTCTTAACATAAGCGATAGAGTCCTTGCTGGCACCATGAATCTGCGGAATACAACGCAGGGTATAAGGGTCTTGGACCCGTTGTTGAGTAGCTACGGTCGTATTGCCACTGCCTTCCAGAAGGTTGCGGATATTGCGTGCTGTAGCCAGCTGTCCGCTTTGAGGACGGATGGTATGCAGGTCTTCTTCAAATGGACTGGTAATACCATTGTGGACCTCCATGGAAAGGGCGCCAGCGACATCTGACAATTTAAGCAGCTGGATGGCATCGTAGGTAGCCAGAGCTCCGATACCTGTCAGGACAGTCGTTCCGTTAATCAGCGCCAGCCCTTCCTTGGCTGCTAGAGCAATTTTCTCAATACCAGCCTTGTCCAAAGCTTCTTGGCCAGAGAACAGTTGACCTTGATAGTAAGCGTGGCCCAGTCCTAGCATAGGAAGCACCATGTGAGCCAGCGGTGCCAAGTCGCCAGAGGCACCGAGAGAGCCTTTTTCTGGAATAAATGGCACGACGCCTTTATTGAGCAATTCTAGAAGTTTTTCGACAGTAGAGAGACGGATACCAGAATAGCCCTTGACTAGAGAATTAATCCGAATTAACATGATAGCACGAACTGCATCTTCAGGAAGAGGATCGCCAAATCCTGAAGCATGGGTGCGAATCAAGTTTTCCTGCAGTTGAGTTGTATCTTCTGGCGAGATGCTGACATTGCAGAGGGAGCCAAAGCCAGTCGTAACACCGTAGACTACCCGCTTTTCGCGGACGATGTCATCTACGATTTTACGGGAAGCTTCTACAGCTTTCTTAGATTCTTGGTCAATTTCACAGGTGGCTCCATGACGAGCTACTGCAATGACATCTTCTAAAGTAAGGTGTTCGCCATCCAAATTGATTACATGTGTCATAAGATTCATTCTCCTTTTTGTTCAAGAACTTTATTTTTACAAATCAGTACTATGTAGATATAGTAGACTGCGCTGGCGACAAGGACACCGATGAGACCATAGACATAGTTCATTGGATTTTCACCCCAAATCATGACGAGGCTGACTAGAACTGCCAAAATTGGAATGACTGGACCAAATGGAACGCGGAAGACCACTTTTTTATCTGGATATTTCTTTCTCAATACCAATACGGCTAGAGCAGTTGGGATGTATTGGAAGAAGCGGAAGACTACGCTGAGAGCCGCTAATACTTCAAATGTTCCTGTAAAGAGTAGGGCGATGGACAAAAGTCCAGAGATAATAATGGCAATTACAGGGGCGTTTTTAGCGTTGGTTTCAGCGATTTTTTTAGGTAACAAGCCTTCATCTGCAATGGCTGCACCATAACGTGGGACCATGATAGATTCCCCGATGTTAAGTCCAGCAATAGAGATCAGCGCTCCGATAGAAACAATCCATGCTCCAGCAGGGCCAATCATTTCGACAAAGGCGTCTTGCACAGAGGCATCTGTTTGTAGGATTCGGCTACCTAGCATGGCGATAGTTCCTGCGATAATCAGCATATAGAGAACTGATACAATACTGATAGAGCCCAAAATAGCCCGAGGCACATTCTTTTCTGGGTTGCGCATTTCACCAGCAACGATAGACATGGTTTCAAAACCGATGAAACCGTAGAAGATATAGATAGCTGTACTAGAGATGGCTTTCATGATATCTACGCCAGGTTCTAGCTGAACAAACGGAGTGAAGTTTCCTTTGTCAATTCCTCCTTTGATGAAGAAAATCGCACATAGACTGAAAGCAACAATTGGGATGAGCTTGGCTACGGTTGCGGTCAAGGTGAACATTTTAGAAGTCTTAAGACCTGAGATATTCATCAGACTGAGTAGGATAATCAGGCTCACACTGAGTAGAAGTTCATAGGGGGCAAAGGATTTAAAAGTAATGACAAAAAGTCTCGCAAATCCTGCTGCCATTGCTGACCAAGCGATGATGGTAACCGCCCAGCCTAGGAAGCCAACATTAAATCCGACAAAGTCCCCAAAGGCTGCTTTGGAATATTGGAAGGCTCCGCCGTTTTTATTAAAATAACCAGCAGTTTCTGCCAAGCAGACGGCTAATAGAATAACGAGGAGGGCAGTTCCCAGCATGACAGCTAGAGAAGCAGGACCCAGTCCTTTATAAATCTTTTGAGGCAGGAGGAAAATTCCTGAACCGATAACAGCATTGATACCATAGAGAGTAGCGCCAGAAAAGCTGAATTTCGCATTTTCTCGCTCTTGTTCTTGTGCAGTGAGTTTAGTCGCATTCATAATAATGTTTCTCCTTTAGAGATGTGGGATCCTTTCCAAGTAAAGATAGAACGATGATAGGGCATCCTTGTATCTTTACTTAGTAGGGATGTGGGTCAAACCAGCCCATATAGCAAGGGGAGCACCCTTTGGCTGGTTACTCGAAAACATTATTTGTAGCTCAGTTTCCTGAGTCTCTTTTTCCACTATCAGAAGTTGCCCTGTCTCTAGATTAAGCGATGGCAGATCTGTTCCTGTCACCATCAGATCACTCAAGGCGTAGATAAATTGAATTGCTTCATCTTGACTAAGCTCTTGTCCATCCGATATGGCAATCATCTGTCCCTGATAATGGTCGCTGTAGATTAAGTTAAAGTCGGTACAAGTCCCACGACTTGTGATAGAATCACTCCCTTCGAAAAAATAGGGGGTGAAGGGAGCTAGAACCGTTTCCTCCTGCCGACTGGCATTGTGGAGATGAAGTGTGTGGTCCAGGCTCATGAGAATGCGGTGAAAGCCGCTGAGGTCAGAAAACTGACTTTCAGCCAACTCCACAGTCGCTGTTGAGAGCCGATAGTCAAAGTCACGCTTGCTATAGTGGCCAGTTGGCGGGGAAAGATAAAGTTGCTTCGTCTTTCCCCCTGACCAATCGGAAACTTGAAAATCGTTTGATTTTAGAAGGGTTACATTTGTCATTTTTGGTATTTATTAGAAAAAACCGCTGATATTGCCGTCTTTGTCAACATCAATCTTTTCGCTGGCTGGCACCTTAGGCAGTCCTGGCATGGTCATGATCGCACCAGTCAGAGCAACGATAAAGCCTGCACCAGCAGAAACTTTGAGCTGGCTGATCGTCACGACAAAGTCTTTAGGTGCGCCCAGTTTTTTAGCATCGTCTGAGAAGGAGTACTGAGTCTTAGCCATACAGATAGGATAGTTGGAGAAGCCCAGCTCTTCCAGCTGTTTGAGCTCGCGTTTAGCAGCAGGAGTCAGGCGAACGCCCTTGCCTCCATAGACCTTGGTAACGATCTTGTTCAACTTGATCTCAATGGAGTCCTCTTCATTATATACAAATTGGAAGTGATTGTCTCCTTCGGCCAGTTCAACGACTTTTTCAGCCAACTCTTTACCGCCGGCTCCGCCATTTGCCCAGACGTCGGAAATCACTACGTCAACGCCGCGCTTTTGGCAGGCGTCATAAACTGCTTGCAATTCTGCTTCGGTATCCAGCGGGAATTTATTGATGGCAACGACTGCTGGCAGGCCATAAACATCTTGAATGTTTTCCAGATGTTTTTCCAAGTTTGGCAAACCATCCACAACAGCTTGGACATTTTCTTCAGCCAGATCGCTCTTAGCCACACCACCATGCATCTTGAGAGCGCGGATAGTAGCAACCAGAACTACAGCTGCTGGACGAAGTCCAGATGTACGACACTTGATATCAATGAATTTTTCAGCACCGAGGTCAGCACCGAAACCAGCTTCTGTGACTGCATAGTCGGCATATTTGAGAGCCAGCTTGGTAGCTAGGACACTGTTACAGCCATGGGCAATGTTGGCAAAAGGTCCACCGTGAATCAAGGCTGGTGTATGTTCCAGGGTTTGAACCAAGTTTGGATGGATGGCGTCTTTGAGCACAGCAGCCATAGCGCCACCAGCTTTCAAGTCCTTGGCAGTTACTGGCTTACCTTCAAAGCTGTAGCCAATGATAATCTTTTCCAAACGGTTCTTGAGGTCAGTGATATTTTCTGACAGACAGAGAATAGCCATAACCTCAGAAGCAACTGTAATGTCAAAACCATCTTCACGCGGAACACCGTTGACCTTGCCCTGCAAGCCATCCACAATGTGGCGAAGTTGCCGGTCATTCATATCCACTGCCCGCTTCCAAGTGATGCGGCGAGAGTCGATGCCTAAGGCATTGCCATGGTGAATGTGGTTATCAATGAGGGCCGCCAGCAGGTTGTTGGCAACACCGATGGCATGAAAGTCACCAGTGAAGTGGAGGTTGATGTCCTCCATGGGCACAACTTGAGCGTGTCCACCACCAGCAGCTCCGCCCTTGATACCAAAGACAGGTCCGAGAGAAGGCTCCCGCAGAGCGATAACGGCTTTTTTACCGATAGCAGCCAAAGCATCGACCAATCCGACAGAAGTCGTGGTCTTACCTTCTCCAGCTGGTGTTGGAGAAATAGCTGTCACGAGAATCAGTTTGCCGTCTGGCTTGTCTTTTAAGCCTTCCAGTTGGCCGGCACTGATTTTTGCCTTGTAATTTCCATAAAGAGACAAGGCGTCTTCAGCAATTCCTAGCTTTTCTGCCACCTCTTTAATGGGCTTCATTTGAACTGAATTGGCAATTTCAATATCTGATAAAACCATATTGTTACCTCTTGAGAAGAGGAAGTCCATTCACAGGAAAGAGTGAGCTTCTCTTCCGTTTATTTGTTAGACAACTTTCAAAATTTCTTGATAAATTTCATCTGCAAGAGCGCAGCCTTTTTGCAGGAGTTCTTCACCTTTGCTGCGGTAGTCTGCGACGAATGCTTCATCCTTGACGCCCGAGAGGTTGATGAGGACATTGAGCCAAGCTCCTTGCAGGCCAGCCTTAAGGTTGAAAGCTGCGACTCCCAGGTCGCTTGCTGCGTTGGTATTGGACTTGCCGACAGCCTTTTGAGTTGTTTGCAGGGCAGCCAAGATGTCTTCCATCATGCCATAAGGTGACTTGGTCGCTTCCTTGAGGGCTTGCTGCATAGCTTCCCGACGGGCAGCCTTGTCTTCCTCTGTCTCCTTAGGCATATCAAAGACGGCGGAGACTAGATTGAATGCTTCAGTGTCCTTGTCAATAGCTACGAGTAGGCTTTCTTGCAGGCGTGCACTTTCTGCGTGCACTTGAGCAATTTCTGCTTCAAATTCTGCGTATTTTTTCTTGCCAAGGGTCAATTCACAGACCATCTTAGTCAGGGAAATACCGTTGGCTGCTGAAAGAGCAGCGGCAGAGCCGCCTCCTGGTGCAGGAGCATCTGAGCCTAGGACTTGGGCAAATTCTGTCAAACTTAAATCTACTAATTTCATAGGTTTCTGTCCTCCTAGCCTAGCAAATGGTTTTCCAGAACTTGCTTGCCATAGTCAAAGTCTTCAATTTGCAGATAGTATTCTGCTGCGTCAATCAAAGCCTTGGCTGGCGCTAAACCAATGACTTCTGAGCCGAGGATTCCAACTCCGTAGCGCTTGGCTTCAAAGCGAACAGTTTCAAAGACGCGATAGAGTGGGAATTTTTCTAGATTGACCATGTTGATAGAAACCTGAGCAATGTTGCGGTCTTCCAGCATAACGCCAATCGCTTTACAGTACTTGTAGCCACCGCTTGATCCACGGATGATTTTGGCAATATTGTTGGCAATTTCCAGATTGTCTGTATCCAAGTTGATATTGTAGGCGATGAGCGGCATTCTAGCACCGACAGCAGTGACACCAGCAGTTGGGTGAATCTTTCTTTCACCGTAGTCAGGCGCCCAGTCAGGCTCCAAGAGTTTTTCAGGCATGCCTTCAAACTGTCCTTTACGAACCTTAGCCAAGTTCTTACGCTCTGGACGAGTCGCTGCATCTTCATAGAGGAAGATAGGGATACCGAGTTCACGATTGATCCGCTCAGATACGGTCTTCGCAATTTCTACGCATTCCTCACTTGTGATGTCCTTGATCGGTACAAAAGGCAGGACATCAGTTGCGCCCATGCGAGGGTGTTCCCCTTGGTGCTTGGTCAAGTCAATATTTTCAGAAGCGTATTTTACCAAACGGAAAGCAACTTCCTGAATGTTTTGGTCATCACCGACCAAGGTAAAGACGCTGCGGTTGTGGCTGGCATCAGAAGAGTGGTCCAAAAGTGTTACGCCTGGCACGCTCTTAGCTACTTCCACTAGACCGTCAATGACCGCTTGGTTGCGGCCTTCAGAAAAGTTAGGAATACATTCAACAATTTTTGCCATAAGATATTACCTCGTGTTATATATTATTAAAAATTACAAAGTGGATAAAGTGGAACTTCCAGCTGAGCTAGGTGAGAGGCCTAGCTCAGTTTAGAAGTTGGGGGACAAGTTTTTTCTATTCGAACAATTTCTTAACAGATTCTTTGACCAAATCTTCGTCAGTTAAGTATGGAATGGTGATGTGATCTGTGCCTTGGTGGAGACGGTTGTACTCGATAGCTGTCTCAATAGCATGCTCATTACGTGCCCAGTTACGACGTGCAACTCCGCCGATTGTATCCCAAGCGATAGCTGATTTGATGATTTCATCAATGCGTTCACTACCGTCTAATACCAAGCCAAAGCCACCGTTGATTGCTTTACCGATACCAGTTCCGCCGCCGTTGTGGAGAGCTACCAGACTCATACCACGAGCGGCATTACCAGCGTAACATTGCACAGCCATGTCGCAGGTAACATTAGAACCGTCCTTGATATTAGAAGTTTCACGGAATGGAGAGTCAGTACCAGATACGTCGTGGTGGTCACGGCCGATCATGACAGGACCAATCTTGCCTTCGCGTACTAATTCATTGAATTTGAGGGCGATATTGACACGACCCATACAGTCTTGGTAGAGAATCCGAGCTTGGGTTCCAACAACCAGCTGGTTCTTTTCTGCATCTCGGATCCAGTTGTAGTTGTCGCGGTCTTGGTAGCGGCGGTTAGGGTCAATCACTTCCATAGCTGCATGGTCGGTAGCGACTAGGTCTTCGTGTTTACCGCTCAGACATACCCAACGGAAAGGACCATAACCATAGTCAAAGAGCATTGGGCCCATGATATCTTCTACATAAGATGGCCAAATGAAGCCGTCTTTATCGTCAAAGCCATTCTTAGAAATTTCCTTGATGCCAGAGTCATAGACTGCCTTCATAAAGGCATTACCGTAGTCAAAGAAGTAGGTGCCGTTGTTAGTCAAGGTCTTGATCGCCTTGAAGTGACGTTCCAAGGTTTGGTCAACCAACCTAACAAAGGTTTCCTTGTCTTCAGCTAGGAGGCGAGTCCGCTCATCAAAGCTGATACCAGCTGGACAGTAGCCGCCGTCGTAAACATTGTGGCAAGAAGTTTGGTCAGAAAGCAGATCTACATGGATATTGTTCTCGTTGACGTATTCCAAGAGGTCTACGATGTTACCATGATAGGCAATAGAAGTTGATTCGCCAGCTTCCAGAGCTTTTTGAGCCAAGTCGATAGCTTCTTTTGGACTTTCAGCCAATTGGCTAATCCAGCCTTGGGAGTGGCGAGTTTCAATCCGAGATTGGTCTACTTCAGCTACGATTGCCACAGCTTTAGCAATTTCGGCCGCTTTCCCTTGAGCTCCACTCATGCCACCCAGACCAGAAGAGATAAAGAGTTTGCCAGTCAGGTCGCCGTCATCAGCTACGCCTAGTTTCAAGCGTCCAGCATTGAGGAGAGTGTTGAAAGTACCATGGACGATGCCTTGAGGGCCGATGTACATCCAGCCACCTGCTGTCATTTGACCATAGTTGGTCACGCCCATTTCTTCTGCAATTTCCCAGTCCTTCATATTGTCATATTCACCGACCAAGAGGCCATTAGTGATGATAACACGAGGTGCTTCTGGTTTGGATTTGAAGAGTCCAAGTGGATGGCCAGATTCTACGACCAGGGTTTGATGGTCTGTCATGACTTCCAAGTATTTCTTGATCAGGTTGTACTGCATCCAGTTAGCGCAGACAGATCCAGTTTCTCCGTAGGTAACCAATTCATAAGGATAAAGGGCGATTTCAAAGCTCAGGTTGTTGTCAATCATGACCTGCATAGCTTTGGCTGCGGTACAGTTTCCTTTATATTCATCAATTGGTTTACCGTAGATGCGTTCTTTTGGACGCCAGCGGTAGCCATAAATCCGTCCGCGAGTTTTCAGCTCTTCCAGAAATTCTGGAATCACTTCCTCATGAAATCTCTTTGGAATATAGCGAAGGGCATTTTTTAAAGCAATTTCGGTTTGAGCTTGAGTCAAACGGAAGCCCCGGTCAGGTGCTCGGCGGATGCCTTCTTGGAAAACTGTTTTTTCAGGCAGTACATCGTCTAATTTGACGGTCATTGCTGCTGCAATATCTTGTTCGCTGTAGAATGACATGTTTAATTCCTCCTTGTAAAATAACTTAAGATTTGACCTTATTTTATAACAGCGCCGTCAGTACAAAGTCAAGAAAATATTTCTAAAGATAAAAAATATCAATATATCTAATATATATTGGTTTTTGACTATAATTTGACGATAGTGTATTATGATGAAAAGTAAATAAGTTGGAAAATGAAATGGAGGAACAAGCATGACTGCTGATTTACTATTAACTCACTTTAATCAAGTCTTCTGCCCCAAGGATCTCGGGCATCCCCTTTTTGGCGAGGAAATGAAGGAAGCTCAGGTTTTGGAAGCCGGCTACATTGCAGTCAAAGACGGCAAAATCCTAGCAGTTGGCAGTGGAGAGCCAGATGCCAGTCTGGTTGGACCAGATACTAAGATTCAGTCTTATGAGGGCAAGATTGCTACACCTGGCTTGATCGACTGTCACACTCACTTGGTCTACGGTGGCAGCCGGGAACATGAATTTGCTAAGAAATTAGCCGGAGTCCCTTATCTGGAAATTCTTGCCCAAGGCGGCGGTATTCTCAGTACAGTCCGAGCAACGCGAGAAGCTTCTTTTGACACTCTCTATGATAAGTCTAAGAGACTGCTGGACTATATGCTGCTGCATGGGGTGACGACTGTTGAGGCCAAGAGTGGCTATGGTCTGGACTGGGAAACAGAGAAGCGCCAGCTAGATGTCGTTGGGGCTTTGGACCGTGACCACGATATTGATTTGGTTTCGACCTTTATGGCTGCCCACGCCGTTCCACCAGAATACAAGGGACGTTCTCAGGAATATCTGGAGCTTATCGTCGAGGAAATGCTGCCTCGGGTAAAAGCAGAAAACCTAGCTGAATTCTGTGATATTTTCTGTGAAAAAGGCGTCTTTACAGCTGATGAGTCGCGCTACTTACTTTCTAAGGCTAAGGAAATGGGCTTCAAGCTTCGTATCCATGCTGATGAGATCGAGTCTATCGGCGGAGTAGATGTAGCAGCTGAGCTAGGAGCAACGAGTGCAGAGCACTTGATGGTAGCGACCGATGAGGGCATTCGTAAGATGGCAGAAGCCAAGGTTATCGGCAATCTCCTGCCAGCTACTACTTTCAGTCTGATGGAAGATACCTATGCACCAGCCCGCAAGATGCTGGAAGCTGGTATGGCCATCACCCTGACCACCGACAGCAATCCTGGCTCTTGTCCAACAGCTAACCTGCAGTTCGTCATGCAGCTGGGCTGCTTTATGATGCGCCTGACACCAGTGGAAGTTCTCAACGCTGTAACCATCAATGCGGCCTACTCAGTTAACCGTCAAGATAAGATTGGCAGCTTTGATACTGGTAAGCAGGCGGACATTACCATTCTAGACGCTAAGAATATCGACTATCCACTTTATTTCTTTGCGACTAACCTGACCCATCAGGTCTACAAGGCTGGAAAACTGGTCGTCGATCAAGGTAGAATCGTCTAATTTTACAAGTCAGTCCCATTTCCATGTGATAGCAAAGATTTTCTTAGAAGTTCTATTGTTGATTATAAAAAAGCAGATTTGTGTTCAAGAAAAGGTCGTGGCTTAAACACCACGACCTTTCTGTTTTTTTATGAGATTAGGATATTGAGCTGGTCTCTTTATTTACCCACACACTGCGCGTAAAGACCATGGAGAATAGTGCCAGAGCTACAAAGCCTGCTCCTAGGTACCAGTAGGGCATATCCAGTGTCGTGGAGCGGCCAGATAGATTGACAATGCCACGGAAGAGCATACCTGCTGTCATAGTGGCTACAGCTGAGTTCCAGAGGTTAAGGCTGAGCCGAGAGAGATTAGGAATGATCTTCATAAAGAGCAGGAGGAGGCTGCCCCCAACGAGAGGAAGAGCAAAGAGATAGTGCATGTGGACAGATGTTTCCCCGAAGCTGAAGGATTCATAGATTCTGCTGAAAGCAAAGAAGAAAATCGTTAGCAGGATGTAGGAAACAGCTGTTTTTTTGAAACGTTTTTTGCTGGGATTAGTAACCGATGTAGACAATGTCACTCACCGCCCTTTCTGAGATATTTCCGTTGGTGGTAGGTTTGTTGATGACCTGACCGTTGAAGTACATAGTGGACGAGCCACCGCCGTCAAGGTTGTAGGCAGTCTTGACGCCATAAGATTTCATGACTTCAGCCATTTCATAGAGGGAAAGTCCCTGACTTTCTGAAGTGCGTCCGTCTGAAACGATGATGATATAGTGGTTTTCATCAATGATACCGATAGCTGTCCGTGGATTGGAAGCCATGGACTGGCCGACTTCGGACTTGGTATTCACGACAATCTCACCATTTTCTACGAGGGCTGGGCCGAAGGCTAGGAGATTGACCACCCCATCTTTGACCAGCTGATCGGCAGAGACTTCATTTTCGTAAATGATTTTAAAGGAGCCGTCTTTGTAAATGGCCAAGTCCCCATTACTGGCGTCCTCTCGGACGGTATCACGGTAGACAACACCATTGCGGATGACATAGCCGGTAGAATTGGCACCGTAGTAGTCGCCGTTAATTGCTAGGATGGCTTTGTTATTAGCCGCTGTTTCTGAAGTCTTGGCCGTGACATTGGTTCCGTAGGTGTTGTTGGCAAGAGCTGTTTTCAAATATTCGGCGGAGCTGACGGTCACATCAGCGATGTAGACTTGGGTATTGTTGACGGTCTTTTCAGTCAGCGTAATCGAGATGTTGTCGTCTGAATAGCTGGTATCTGTCACTGTGGCTGTTTCAGCAGCCTTGCTGGCAGCCTCGGCATTGGACGTCGAAGCAGTATTGGAGACTGTGGAAATAGTTTCAGCAATGACGAAGGTTTTCAGCATGGAGTAGCTGAAGGAAGCTGTCAGAAGTAGGCCAAAAATCGAGGCGTAGGCATAGCCTTTCTTTAAAAATTTCATGATGCAGTGTGTGTCCTTTCCTTAAAAATGAATCTCTTTTGTACCATCCAAGAGACGGTGAAAAGCAGCAGTCCGACGATGATCTTGGCAAGCAGAAGATTGAGCCCAAAGACAGCGTAGAAGAGGCGAATCAGCAGTGTGTCTAGGATAAAGAGGGCTAGAGCTAGGCTGAAATAGCCAGTTCCTGTCTTGAGAATGCTGTCGTCGTTCTTAAAGACCAGCTTTTTATTGGTCGAATAGTTAAAGACCGAGCTGGTCACGCGGGCAATCCCGTTAGCTAAAAGAATTCTCAGGCTGGTCGGCACAGCAGCTAAAAACAAGAGAGCCAGTGCATAGACCATGTAGTCCACGATGAAGCTGCTGAGAGAGGTCAGGGCAAATTTAAAGATATTTTTATAAATCATGAGCCCATCCCGAATCGGCCGGAAGTGCGAGCCTTGATTATCATTGATATAAACCGTCTCAATGGGCACTTCCAAAATGGGATATTCCTTGCTGGCTTCTAGGAGCATGTTCATTTCATACTCATAGCGCTGGCCCTCTACCTTCAGCATAAATGGAATCATGTTGGTCGTAAAGGCTCGTAAGCCTGTTTGCGTATCGGAGACCCCCACCCCAGTCTGGAGCTTGAAGAGAGTCCGAGTCAGGCTGTTGCCGAAGCGGCTGCGCAGAGGCACCTTGCCAGTAAAGGCGCGTGCTCCCAGAATCAGCTGATTGGGATTTTTAGCAGCCTTGGTTGCCACGCGGAAAATATCCCAGACCTTGTGCTGGCCATCCGCATCCGCTGTGATGACGGTTCCGTATTGACCCAGAGATTGGATGTAGGTGAAGGCAGTTTTCAATGCTTGTCCTTTGCCTTGATTGTTTTCGTGATGGAGGACAGTCGCATATTGTTCAGCCTTTTCAAAGACTGTCTGGCGCTTGGCTGAGCTACCGTCATCGATAACAATGATATGAAAATCACTCTTGCTCTGAATTTTTTGAATCAGTTTAATCAAATTATAATCGGGCTCGTAAGCTGGAATCACTAGATAGTCCATATCCATACCTCTTTCTTAGATGATGTGTAGAAAGTATACAGATTGCGGCTTAAAGCTAGCTGATATCAGTTATCTTTAAGAAAAAGTTAAATCATCTTTAAGGAAAGAGTGAGGAAAGTATCTCGTAGGACAAAATAAAAAACTGAGAGTGGGACAGAAATCGGTAATTCGTTAGAATTCGATTTCGTTGTCCCACCTCCGCACAGTTGAGTAGGGCTGTAAAAGCTGATGGAATCAGCGTAGTAGAGCCCACTCAACCACTGCGTCTTGCTCGACAATCCAAAGATAATTGAGAGGCTAGGACTTTTGTCCCAGCCTCAGAGCTTTGTTTAATAACGTTTTTCTTTGGGCCAGGTGCTCATTTCAGCAACAGCTGTAAAAAGCACGTCTGTGGATGAGTTGAGGGCAGTTTCGCAAGAGTCTTGGATGACACCGATGACAAAGCCAACGCTGACGACTTGCATAGCCAGATCATTTGGGATACTAAAGAGGCTACAAGCCACAGGAATCAGGAGAAGCGAGCCTCCAGCCACTCCAGAAGCCCCGCAGGCGGAAATGGCTGCAACGACGCTAAGCACCAGTGCTGTTCCGAAGTCCACTTGGATACCCAGTGTATTGGCCGCTGCAAGGGTGAGCGTGTTGATTGTCACCGCTGCTCCCGCCATGTTGATAGTTGAGCCGAGTGGGATAGAGAGCGAGTAGGTTTCAGGATTGAGGCCCAAATCCCGACACAGTTTCATATTAACAGGGATATTGGCAGCCGAACTGCGAGTGAAAAAGGCGGTGACGCCACTGACTTTTAAGCAACGCCAAACCAGTGGATAAGGATTTTTCCGAAGCATAATGAAGACAATCAAGGGGTTAACGACCAGCGCAACAAGAGCCATGGAACCTAGTAATAGGAGAAGGAGCATGCCGTAGCTCTTAAGTGCCTCAAATCCTTTGCCAGAAATGGTCGTGTACACCAGTCCTAAAATACCAAAGGGGGCTAGATTGATAATCCATTCGACAATCTTCGAAGTAATATCTGCCAGTGTTTTCAAGAGTTCTTTACTTTGCTGACTTGTTTCTCGCATGGCCACCCCGAAGACAACTGCCCAAGACAGAATACCGATATAATTGGCCTTGGTCAGGGCGTTGATTGGATTATCGACAAGGTTGAGGAGGAGATTGCTCAGAACTTGGCCGATGCCTTCTGGGGGACTAACTTCCGAGCTAGCTGCGGTCAGCTCGATGGTCACAGGGAAAATATAATTGGCAAGGACAGCGACAAGGGCAGCCGCAAAAGTCCCGATTAGATAGAGGATAATGACGGTTTTTATATTGCTCTTCTGCCCCCTTTTGGTGCTGAGAGAGGGCATTGGCAACGAGGGTAAAAATGAGCAGTGGTGCGATAGCTTTCAGACCGCCGACAAAGATTTGACCAAGGAGGCTAATGGCGCTGGCTTGTGGAAAGATGAGGGCCAGCAGGGCGCCTGTAACTATCCCAATAGAAATCCGTTTGATAAGATTGGCGCGATTCCAAGCAGAAAGAATTCGATGAAATATAGTAGATCTCTTTCTAAAATAAACTGCTTTCCATTATACGCTAGAGGTCGTATAAAATCAATGTTTTTTAGTATTCGCTATGCAGAATAAGGCTGCTTTGATGCCTATCTGTCGCCCTTTGTGGTATAATGAATAAGATTTTTGTATCTCATAGGAGGAAAGAATGACAGCTAATGGGAATGTTTTTACGCGCTATTTCCAGCAATTCAACTGGTCAGCTATTCTGGATGATGTATTTTCAAAATTCGTCTCTTTGGTCTTTTTGTGTTTACTATTTTGGGTGGCTAAGAAAATTCTCCATCTTTTTGTGACTAGACTGATTGCGCCGTCTTTGAAATTATCACGGCAGGATGTCGCTCGGCAAAAGACCATTACACGTCTGATTGAGAATTTGCTCAATTATGCTCTTTATTTTCTCTTGTTCTACTGGATTTTATCCATTTTGGGTATGCCGGTCTCAAGTCTTTTGGCTGGGGCAGGGATTGCCGGCGTAGCCATTGGGATGGGAGCGCAGGGCTTTCTGTCCGACTTGGTCAACGGTTTCTTTATTCTCTTAGAGCGTCAATTGGATGTAGGGGACAATGTTCGCTTGACCAATGGTGCTATCAAGATCGCAGGAACGGTTGTCAGTGTTGGGATTCGGACTACGCAGGTACGCGATGCGGACGGAACTCTTCACTTTGTGCCCAATCGAAATATCACCGTTGTCAGCAATCTTTCTCGTGGTGATATGCGGGTTTTGATTGATATTCCTATCTATGCCGAGACGGATTTGGATGAGATCTATCGGATTATCGCTGCTGTCAATCAGGAAGCCGTGCCTGAACATCCAGAAGTTTTGAAGGAACCTGATATTCTGGGACCGCAAATGACTGCGAGCGGCCAGTTTTATTTTCGAATTAGTCTAATCGTTGCAAGCGGTATGCAAGCGAGTCTGTATCATATTTTCTATAAGCTCTACCATGAAGCCCTGCTAAAAGAGGGGGTGGCTTTGCCAACATTTGCCCCTGTCGCAGGAAATAGTGGCAAAGTTTAGTAGTGGTCATGAGAATAATATCTATCGAAAATAAGGTTTCTAATTACTAAAAGAGGCTGGGACGAAAGTCCTAGCCTCTCAATTGTCTTTGGATTGTCGAGCAAGACGCAGTGGTTGAGTGGGCTCTACTACGCTGATTTCATCAGCTTTTACAGCCCTACTCAACTGTGCGGAGGTGGGACGACGAAATCGAATTCTAACGAATTACCGATTTCTGTCCCACTCTCTTTTTCATTTTAGCTTATCCTGGGTCTAACCTGCCTAAATATGACATGCTATGGCAAGTATTGTATAATAGGGAGAGGAGAAGGAGTAGGCATGCAGAATAATCGACTATTTCGGATATTGTACTATATTTTGGAGAGAGGGAAAGTGACTGCAACGGAGCTAGCAGAGAAATTCGAAGTTTCGGTTCGGACTATTTATCGAGATGTGGATTCTCTTAGCAGCGCTGGGATTCCGATTTATACCACGCAAGGAAAAGGTGGCGGTATAGAAATCGCAGAGGATTATGTCTTGCGGAAGTCCTTGCTGACAGCAGAGGAGAAAGAGCAGATCATGGCGGCTCTGCAAGGTCTGGACAGCATCAGCCAGCTTTACCAGAGTGACCTACTTACAAAGCTTTCGGCGCTATTTCAAATCAAAAATCCCAACTGGATCGAAATTGATTTTAATCACTGGCAAAACGATAAAGCATATGAAGCTACCTTTCATCAACTAAAAACTGCGATTCTAGGTAAGCACCTTGTTTCTTTTTCTTACTTTGCTAGTGACGAGCGGGAGACAAGCCGTCGTGTTAAGCCTATACGCTTGTTGTTTAGAAATCAGAGTTGGTATCTTTATGCTTTTTGCCTCTTGCGACAGGAATTCAGGTATTTTAAGCTATCTAGGATGAAAAATTTGGAGCGGCTGGAGGAGAGATTTGAGGACAGCTTTGAAGATGTCGTCTTGGAAAAAGAACTGACCTATGAAAATACCATTAAACTGACAGTCAAGTTTGATCGCAAAGTGGCCTTCAGGGTTTATGATGAACTAAGCGGAGACATTCGGACAGATGCCGAAGGAAATTTATATACAGAAATCGAAATTCCCAACGATCACCGTTTGTACAGTTATATCCTGTCCTTTGGAGACGCTGTGGAGGTCTTAGATCCGCCCGAAATCCGATTGAAAATGAATGAAATGCTTTCTAGGCTGGTAGAAAAATATAAAACTTGACATAGGGTGTCAGGTATCTTCTTGTATACTAATAGATAAGAAGAGAAAAGGAGGCAGCAAGATGAAATATGAATGGAGAAAGAGTGAGAAATGCTTTTATGGAGCCAAGCAAAAGCCAGAGCTGGTAGAGGTGCCAAGTCAACAGTTCATTGTGATCGAAGGAGCGGGCGATCCCAATGAAGCGGATTTCTCCGAGCGGGTATCTGCCCTTTATTCACTGGCCTATCCCATAAAAATGCTCTTTAAATCCATGATGAAAGATGAGGCGGAGGACAAGGTGAAGGATTTCACAGTTTATCCTTTGGAGGGGATATGGGAAAAAGCTGCTGTGGAAGGCTTCGATAAAAGTCAGCTTCGCTATCAGCTCATGATTCAGCAGCCTAATGTCATCGATCAGGATATATTTGCGGCAGCCCTTGAGAATGTCCGCAAGAAAAAGCCTCATCCTCTCTATGAAGACATTTGTTTGCAGAGATTGCCAGAGGAGCGGGCCATTCAGGTTTTACACGTAGGAAGTTATGACAGTGAGCCGGCCTCTTTTGAGAAAATGGACGAGCTAGCAATCAGCTTGGGACTCGAAAGATGCGACCAAGTTCACAGAGAGATTTACTTGAGCAACAAAAATAGGACACCAGAAGAAAAGTTGAAAACCATCTTAAGGTATTCCGTCAGATAGGAGGAATTTGTCATGCCAAGACCTACAACAAAAAACGATTTACTGGCTGTTGCTACAGAAAATTTTGAAAAACTCAATCTGCTCATTTCGAACATGACAGCAGAAGAGTTGGCGAGGCCCTTTGATTTTTCAAAGGATGAGAAAAAGAAAGAAGCTCACTGGAAGCGCGACCGGAACCTGAGGGATGTCTTAATCCATCTTTATGAATGGCACCAACTGCTACTTAACTGGGTGCAGGCCAATCAAAGGGGAGAAGAGAAGACTTTTCTGCCAGCTCCCTACAATTGGAGAACGTATGGTGAGATGAATGCCGCATTTTGGGAAAAGCACCAGCAGACCTCTCTTGAGGAGGCAAGTTCTTTGCTGGCTAGTTCGCATAGAGCTGTCCTGGACCTAGCCGCAACCTTAACCAATGAAGAATTGTTTTCCAAGGGAGTTTATAAATGGACGGGCGGAACGACCTTGGGTTCTTATTTTGTCAGCTCTACATCCAGCCACTATGATTGGGCTATGAAAAAGCTTAAAGCTCATCAAAAGAATTGTAAAAGGAATCCTGTCCAATAAAGTTTTCTAGGACTTGAGACTGATTTTTAGCACTCTTGCAAAAAGAGTGCTAATTTTTTGGTTTTTTGTCTTGACATTCATTTTTAAGAGTGTATAATAGAATCATAACTTAGCACTCGATGTATTAGAGTGCTAAATATAAAAAATAAAATCTCGCCAGTGGCTGGAAATTTTCTAAAGAGAGGTGAGGTCCTTGGTAACAGAACGCCAAAATGAGATTTTAAATCTAATTATTGATATCTTTACCAAGACGCATGAGCCTGTCGGTTCTAAAGCCTTGCAAGAGTCTATCCAGTCCTCGAGTGCCACTATTCGAAATGATATGGCAGCCTTGGAAAAGGAAGGATTGCTGGAAAAGGCCCATACATCAAGTGGTCGCAAGCCCAGTGTAGCAGGCTTCCAGTATTTTGTCCGTCATTCCTTGACCTTTGATCAGCTAGCGGAAAATGAGCTATACGAGGTCGTCAAAGCTTTCGACCAAGAGTTTTTCAAGCTGGAGGATATCCTGCAGCGGGCAGCGGACGTCTTGGCAGAGTTGAGTGCTTGCACTGTTGTAGCTCTTGACGTCGAGCCTAGTCGGCAACGGCTGACGGCTTTTGATATCGTTGTTATTAGCCAGCACGCAGCCTTAGCTGTCTTTACTCTGGATGAGTCCAATACCCTGACCAGTCAGTTCATGATTCCTAGGAATTTTCTCCAGGATGACCTACTGCGCTTGAGGGATATGATTCAGGAGCGCCTTTTAGGACAGACGGTCTTAGATATTCACTACAAGATTCGGACGGAGATTCCGCAGATTATCCAGCGTTACTTTACGACGACGGACAATGTTCTCGATCTCTTTGAGCATATTTTTGCTCAGATGTTTTCGGAAAAAGTAGCTGTCGCTGGTAAGGTTCAGTTGCTACGTTTTGCGGATCTTGAGGCCTATCAGTTCTTTGATGATCGTCAGAAGGTGGCTTTTGAAATCCGTGACAGTCTGGCTGAGGATCAGATGCAAAATGTCCGAGTCGCAGCTAGTCAAGAGGACTGTCTGGCCAATCTAACCTTGATTTCCAGCAAGTTTTTAATTCCCTATCGAGGATTTGGTATGCTGGCGGTGGTCGGTCCAGTCAATCTGGATTACCAAAAAGTGGTCAGTCAGCTCAATGTTGTCAATCGAGTCTTGACGATGAAACTCACAGATTTCTACCGATATCTGAGTAGCAATCATTATGAGGTGAGTTGAACATGAAATTACATAAATTCCTAAAAAGGAGGCGAAAAATGTCTGAGGAAATAAAAAACGAAAAAGTAAAAGAAGAGGAAGTGGTAGAAGCTACTGAAGAAAAGGTAGAAACCGCTGAAGAAGCTGATGAAACCACTCCTGAAAAATCAGAACTAGAACTAGCAAATGAGCGTGCAGAAGACTTTGAAAATAAATACCTTCGCGCTCATGCAGAAATGCAAAATATCCAACGTCGTGCCAATGAAGAGCGCCAACTCTTGCAACGCTATCGAAGCCAAGATTTGGCAAAAGCGATTCTCCCTTCTTTGGATAACCTTGAGCGTGCGCTTGCCGTTGAAGGATTGACAGACGACGTCAAAAAAGGCTTGGAAATGGTGCAAGAAAGCTTGATTCATGCCCTTAAAGAAGAAGGCATCGAAGAAATCGCAGCGGACGGAGCATTTGACCATAATTACCATATGGCCATCCAAACTCTTCCAGCAGATGACGAACATCCAGCAGATACTATTGCCCAAGTCTTCCAAAAAGGCTACAAACTCCATGATCGCATCCTAAGACCAGCAATGGTAGTGGTTTATAACTAGGAGGTAAGATATGTTAGATATTTTTGAAAAAAATAAGAAGCAGAATGAAGAATATCGTAAGACTGCACAACGTTATTATCAAGGAGAGAATACCTGTGATGAATGCGGTGGCAGTGTGAATGTCTCTGTGTATATGGACGATTATCCTAATAGAGATGATGAATGGCTGTCTTGTCCTCACTGTGGGCATAAGGCTTACATTAGGACAAGTGGGATTGCTAAAGCAGAAAAAGGGTAGTTTCTCTTGTCCGAAACGACAATAAACTATGAAAGAATGATAAACAATGGTTCAGCTTTACCAATAGTGAGCGAAGCGAACCAAAGGCGATACTCTTCGCCGTGGCGCTATTTACGCAAACTTTGAGACCTTAGGCTCAAAGTTTAGTCAAAGAGATTGACGGAGTCAAGCTCTGATGGCGTCGCCACTTAAGAAGAGTATTAAAAAGAAAAATAGAAAATAAAATTTAAGGAGAAAAACACATGTCTAAAATTATCGGTATTGACTTAGGTACAACAAACTCAGCAGTTGCAGTTCTTGAAGGAACTGAAAGTAAAATCATCGCAAATCCAGAAGGAAACCGCACAACTCCGTCTGTAGTGTCATTCAAAAATGGTGAAATCATCGTTGGTGATGCTGCAAAACGCCAAGCAGTGACAAACCCAGATACAGTTATCTCTATCAAATCCAAAATGGGTACTTCTGAAAAAGTTTCTGCTAATGGAAAAGAATATACTCCACAAGAAATCTCAGCTATGATTCTTCAATACTTGAAAGGTTACGCTGAAGAATACCTTGGTGAAAAAGTAACCAAAGCGGTTATCACAGTTCCAGCTTACTTCAACGATGCTCAACGTCAAGCAACTAAAGACGCTGGTAAAATCGCTGGTCTTGAAGTAGAACGTATCGTTAACGAACCAACTGCAGCAGCCCTTGCTTACGGTTTGGACAAGACTGACAAAGAAGAAAAAATCTTGGTATTCGACCTTGGTGGTGGTACATTCGACGTATCTATCCTTGAACTCGGTGATGGTGTCTTTGATGTATTAGCAACTGCAGGGGATAACAAACTCGGTGGTGACGACTTTGACCAAAAAATTATCGACCACTTGGTAGCAGAATTCAAGAAAGAAAACGGCATCGACTTGTCAGCTGACAAGATGGCTCTTCAACGTTTGAAAGACGCAACTGAAAAAGCTAAGAAAGACCTTTCTGGTGTGACTTCAACTCAAATCAGCTTGCCATTTATCACTGCTGGTGAAGCTGGACCTCTTCACTTGGAAATGACCTTGACTCGTGCGAAATTCGATGATTTGACTCGCGACCTTGTAGAACGTACAAAAGTTCCAGTTCGTCAAGCCCTTTCAGATGCAGGTTTGAGCTTGTCAGAAATCGACGAAGTGATCCTTGTTGGTGGTTCAACTCGTATCCCAGCCGTTGTAGAAGCTGTTAAGGCTGAAACTGGTAAAGAACCAAACAAATCAGTTAACCCTGATGAAGTAGTGGCTATGGGTGCTGCTATCCAAGGTGGTGTCATCACTGGTGATGTTAAAGACGTTGTCCTTCTTGACGTAACACCATTGTCACTTGGTATCGAAACAATGGGTGGAGTCTTCACAAAACTTATTGATCGCAACACTACTATTCCAACATCTAAATCACAAGTCTTCTCAACTGCGGCAGACAACCAACCAGCCGTTGATATCCACGTTCTTCAAGGTGAACGCCCAATGGCAGCAGATAACAAGACTCTTGGACGTTTCCAATTGACTGATATTCCAGCTGCACCTCGTGGAATTCCTCAAATCGAAGTAACATTTGACATTGACAAGAACGGTATCGTATCTGTTAAGGCCAAAGACCTTGGAACTCAAAAAGAACAAACAATTGTCATCCAATCTAACTCAGGTTTGACTGATGAAGAAATCGACCGTATGATGAAAGATGCAGAAGCTAATGCTGAAGCAGATAAGAAACGTAAGGAAGAAGTAGATCTTCGTAACGAAGTAGACCAAGCTATCTTTGCGACTGAAAAGACTATCAAAGAAACTGAAGGCAAAGGCTTTGATGCAGAACGCGATGCTGCCCAAGCTGCCCTTGATGACCTTAAGAAAGCCCAAGAAGACAACAACCTGGACGACATGAAAGTAAAACTCGAAGCGTTGAACGAAAAAGCTCAAGCTTTGGCAGTGAAACTCTACGAACAAGCCGCAGCAGCTCAACAAGCTCAAGCAGGAGCAGAAGGCACACAAGCAACAGGAAACGCAGGCGATGACGTCGTAGACGGAGAGTTTACTGAAAAATAAGATGCAAAGCCCGTTAAAACCTCACAGTGAAAATAGGAAATCTGACGCAGAAACTTTAGTTTCTAGAAAGATTTATCTTTTTCACCAAGAGGTTAGGGCGTGCTCAATTCAGCATTACTAGTTTGATTTTTAAAACTTGAACGTCGTAATGATAGGAAGAAATCCAGAGGTTGCAACCCAGCCTCTGTTTTTCGGTAAGAAAAGAGTTGGAACGTAAATTTTTGGTTTTTCTTTAAACTAAGTTAGAAGGGAACTGAACCCGACCTAAATCGAGGTTTCGTTCCGCAATATTAACAGAAAGGAACAAGGGTGTTCGTAATTGAACTCGAGCGGAAAGCTTGGAAATTAGATAAACCTCTTAAGAAATCAGGATTTCTTAAGAGGTTTCCTAAATTTCAGTCGCTTTCTGTTCGCTCTTGGTATCTTATATGAACAATACAGAATTTTATGATCGTTTAGGTGTCTCTAAGAATGCTTCTCAGGATGAGATTAAGAGAGCCTATCGGAAATTATCTAAAAAATATCACCCAGATATCAATAAGGAGCCTGGGGCGGAAGATAAATATAAGGAAGTCCAGGAGGCTTATGAAACGCTGAGCGATGAGCAAAAGCGGGCTGCCTATGACCAATACGGCGCGGCGGGAGCCAATGGTGGCTTTGGCGGCGGTGCAGGCGGTTTTGGTGGCTTTGATGGCTCTGGTTTTGGCGGCTTCGAAGATATCTTTTCTAGCTTCTTTGGCGGTGGTGCGACTCGTAATCCAAACGCTCCGCGTCAAGGAGACGATCTCCAGTATCGGGTAAATCTCCGCTTTGAAGAGGCTATTTTCGGTACAGAAAAAGAAGTGAAATACAATCGTGAGGCTAGCTGTCGGACTTGTCATGGTTCAGGTGCTAAGCCAGGAACTAGCCCAGTAACTTGTGGCCGCTGTCACGGCTCTGGTGTTATTAACGTCGATACTCAGACACCACTAGGTATGATGCGTCGACAAGTAACCTGTGATGTCTGTCACGGTCGCGGACAAGAAATCAAAAGTCCATGCGAAACCTGCCATGGAACGGGACATGAAAAGCAAGCGCATAGCGTTCATGTAAAAATTCCAGCTGGTGTGGAAACAGGTCAACGAGTTCGCTTGGCGGGTCAAGGTGAGGCAGGTTTTAATGGTGGTCCTTACGGTGACTTGTATGTAGTGGTGAACGTTGAGCCAAGCGATAAATTTGAACGTGACGGTTCTACCATTTACTACAAGCTCAACCTCAACTTTGTGCAAGCAGCTCTGGGCGACAGTGTGGAAATCCCAACTGTGCATGGAAATGTTGAATTGACAATTCCAGAGGGAACCCAGACTGGCAAACGTTTCCGTCTGCGTGGCAAGGGAGCACCAAATCTACGCGATGGAAGTGTCGGTGACCAATATGTCACTGTCAATGTCGTAACGCCGACAGGCCTCAATGACCGTCAAAAGGCGGCTCTTAAGGATTTTGCGGCGGCTGGAGACATCACAGTGAGCCCTAAGAAGAAAGGCTTCTTTGATAAGATGAAAGATGTCTTTGAAGGGGAATAAAGAAGGAAAAAGCAGAGTTATTATTCTGCTTTTTCGTTAGGAGCAAGAAATGACAGAATTTCAAGACTTTATCGAGCAAGTTTTTAAGGAACAATATGAGGCTTCTTTTGGGTTAGCTAGGCTTGAAGAACTTGAGCCCAAGGATTATTATCTGACACGGGAAGAGGAAGGAAACTTAATCGCCTTGCTCCATGCTCAGCAGGTGTTGGAAAACATCCATATCAAGGCTTTGGTAGTGGATAAAGAACATCAGAAAAAAGGTTTGGGAGCCAGTCTTCTGGCAGAATTAGAAGAAAAGGCTGAGAAAGCGGGAGTCAGCAGCATCACCTTGTCCACCAAATCTTATCAAGCCAAGGATTTTTACATCAAGCAAGGCTATGAAATCTATGCTAGTCTGGAAGATGTTCCACAAAAAGGTGTGACCAAATATCATTTCATCAAGCGACTGAGCTGAGCCATTCTCAATAGATGGAAGTCAATTGGCAATCACCATTAAAGTTTACAAAAAAATAAGCTTTGCTAGTCTAGCAAAGCTTATTTTTTTAGTTGTCTTCGTCTGGTGTAAGCACCATCGGAATGATAATCGGTTCGCGCTCGGTGCTTTCGTAGAGGAAAGGGCGCAAGGCGTTGACGATAGCGCCGCTAACAGATTGGACGCTGGCATCTTTATTCTTAAGGGCAATGCGAATGGCATTGAAGAGGATGCGCTGGCTTTGGCGAATGAGGTCTCCTGATTCGCGCATGTAGATAAAGCCGCGGCTGAGAATATCTGGACCGGCTAAGATCATCTTGGACTCAAAGTCAACCGTCGCGACAGCCAGAACCACACCGTCCTCTGACAGGTCTTTACGGTCGCGCAGGACTGCTGCTCCGATTTCACCAATGCGGTTCCCATCAACATAAATATCCTGAGCGTTGAAGCTGCCGGCAATACGAGCTGAGTCAGCTGTCAGAGCCAGCACATCACCATTGCTCATGATGAAGATATTGTCTTTTGGTACTCCAGTATCAACGGCTAGACCTGCATGGACTTTCTGCATGCGGTATTCACCATGGACTGGCATGAAATATTTAGGCTTGATCAAGCGAAGCATGAGTTTCTGCTCTTGCTGACCACCGTGTCCAGAGGTGTGGATGTTGTTAATCTTACCGTGAATAACGTCTACACCAGCCTCGGAAATGATGTTGATCAGCTTGTTGACGCTAGTGGTGTTTCCAGGGATTGGGCTGGATGAGAAGATGACGGTATCTCCAGGCTGCAACTGAACTTGGCGGTGGGTACCATTAGCAATCCGAGACAGGGCTGCCATCGGCTCACCCTGACTTCCGGTACACATAATCAGCACTTCACCAGCTGGATAGTCCTTGAGTTCATTTGGTTCGATGAAGGTATCTTTGGGAACCTTGATGTAGCCTAGCTCAATCCCGTTGACAATGGCCTTTTCCATAGAGCGGCCAAAGACTGCAATTTTACGCCCTGTCTTGACAGCAGCTTCTGCTGCCTGCTGGAGTCGGAAGATGTTTGAAGCAAAAGAGGCAAAAATAATCCGTCCATGAATGCCTTCGATAATCTTCATGATAGACTGTCCAACCACTTTTTCGGAATTAGTAAAGGTCGGAACTTCAGCATTGGTCGAGTCAGACAGGAGGCAGAGTACGCCTTCTTCGCCCAGAGCGGCCATGCGGTGCAAGTCTGCTGGCTCACCGACTGGTGTAAAGTCAAACTTGAAGTCACCGGTACAGACAATCTTACCTTGTGGCGTATGAATGACAATCCCCAAAGGTTCTGGAATAGAGTGGGTTGTGCGGAAGAAAGTCGCCTTCAGATTTTTAAAGGTCAACTCTGTATTTTGATTGATTTCATAGAGCTTGGCATCCCGTAAAAGTCCATGCTCCTCTAGCTTGCCCCGAATGAGGGCCAGGGCCAAAGGGCCGGCATAGATGGGAACATTGGCTTGCTTGAGCAGGAAAGGAATGCCGCCGATATGGTCCTCGTGCCCGTGGGTGATGAGGACAGCTTTTACGCGGTCAATATTTTCCACGATATAAGAGTAGTCGGGGATAACATAGTCGATACCTAAGAGGTCGTCTTCTGGGAATTTAATCCCAGCATCGACAATGATAATCTCATCTTGATACTCAATTCCGTAGGTGTTTTTACCGATTTCGCCCAGACCGCCTATGGCGAAAACACCAACTTCTTCTTTCTTTAAGTTATATGCCATAGCTTACAACTCCGTCAATTCGAAGGCGCCTGACTCTTTTTCGTATTCCAAGTGTTTGTCAGACAAGAGTTCGATAAATTCAATATTGTAAGGAGTCTTTTCTTCGACCAATTTGCGGGCTTTGATGCGGCCTTCTAATTCATCGGTTGCTTCTATATCTAAATAGAGGGCACGTGTTTGTTCACGGCGTGGGCTGCGTTCTTTTGTTTCTTGATAAAAAACTTTGTAAATCATTTTATTTCCTTCCATTTTTCACGATCAAGCTACAGAAAACGACAGCTAATCAGCTGTTTTCTTTTATTCAGTTTTATGAGTAGTAGATTGACCTTGATTCGATATAATTCTAACCAATTATATCATAAAACCAGCTTTTAGTAAAAGACATAGCCGAGAAAATCTTGTGGAGATTTTCAGAAAAGCTTTTAAGGACAATCTGGGTAACCAAATGACTGCCTCTCTCTACCCTTGTCGCTGCTTTTGTAGTATAATAAAAAACAAACACTCGAGTAAGGAAGAAAATGATGAACATTTTAGCGATGGATACGTCAAATAAGGCTCTTTCTCTAGCAATTTTAGAGAATAAGGAGACCTTGGGGCAAGTGACGCTCAATATTAAGAAAAATCATAGTATTACCCTTATGCCGGCTATCGATTTTCTGATGAATAGTCTGGATTTGAAGCCGGCCGATTTGGATCGGATCGTGGTGGCGCAGGGGCCAGGCAGCTACACAGGCCTGAGAATTGCGGTGGCGACAGCTAAGACTCTGGCTCATACCCTCAAGATTGAGCTGGTCGGTGTGTCTAGTCTGCTGGCTTTAGTCCCAGAGCAGGTGGAAGGCTTGGTCATTCCCATCATGGATGCCCGCCGCAATAATGTCTATGCTGGCTTTTACCAGTCTGGTCAGGCTGTACGGCCAGAAGCTCATCTGCCTTTGGCAGAGGTGTTGGAAATGGCTGGCGCTGCTAACCAATCAGTCACCTTTGTCGGAGAAACGACAGCTTTTACGGAGCAGATTGAAGCGGCTCTTCCTCAGGCTGCCATTCAGCCAACTTTGCCAGACGCAGCAGCTGTTGGTCGTATTGGTTTAGACCTGCCAGCCCAGTCCATTCATGACTTTGTCCCTAACTATCTCAAGCGGGTAGAAGCTGAGGAAAACTGGCTCAAGAACCACCAAGAATCCAGCGATTCTTACATTCAGCGCCTATGATTGAGATGAGAAAATGGAGCGATAGCTCAGATGTGGACTCGGCAACTCTCGCAAAAGAGCTGGAACAGCTCTTATTTGCTGTCTATGAGGTCAGCCCTTGGACTGTGGGTCAATTGGAAGAGGTTCTGTGCTCGGATGTGAATAGTTGTGCGCTAGCAGAAGATGAAAGTCAGCTTGTCGGCTTTTTAGTCTGGCAGGAGACAGACTTTGAAGCAGAAGTCCTGCAGATTGCTGTATTGCCTAGCTATCAGGGACAGAAAATCGCGACAGCCTTGTTTGACTTTTTGCCAGCTGACAAAGAAACTTTCCTCGAAGTGAGGGAGTCCAACAAGCCAGCTCTGCTATTTTACAAAAAAGAAAAATTTGAAGAAATCGCGCGGCGGAAAGCCTACTACCATGCACCGGTGGAAGATGCGATTGTCATGAAAAGAGAGATCCATGAAAGATAGATATATTTTAGCTTTTGAGACGTCTTGTGACGAGACCAGTGTGGCGGTTCTGAAGAATGAGACTGAGCTTTTGAGCAATGTCATTGCCAGCCAGATTGAGAGTCACAAGCGTTTTGGCGGAGTGGTACCAGAAGTGGCTAGCCGCCACCATGTGGAGGTCATTACGGTTTGCATTGAGGAGGCCTTGGCAGAAGCAGGGATTAGCGAGGAGCAAGTTACAGCGGTGGCCGTTACCTACGGTCCTGGTCTGGTTGGGGCGCTTCTGGTCGGCTTGGCAGCGGCCAAGTCCTTTGCTTGGGCTCATGGGATTCCCTTGATTCCGGTCAATCATATGGCCGGGCACCTGATGGCAGCCCAGAGCGTGGAACCCTTGGAGTTTCCCTTGCTGGCTCTCTTGGTCAGCGGCGGTCATACTGAGCTGGTCTATGTCAGTCAAGCTGGTGATTATAAGATTGTGGGGGAAACTCGCGATGATGCGGTCGGTGAAGCCTATGACAAAGTCGGTCGAGTCATGGGCCTGACCTATCCAGCAGGTAGGGAGATTGATCAGCTGGCTCATGAGGGACAGGATATTTATGATTTTCCGCGGGCCATGATCAAGGAAGACAATCTGGAATTTTCTTTTTCCGGTCTCAAGTCGGCCTTTATCAACCTGCACCACAATGCCCAGCAAAAGCGAGAAGTCTTGTCTAATCAAGACCTGTCGGCTAGCTTTCAGGCAGCGGTCATGGATATTCTCATGGCCAAGACTAAAAAAGCGCTGGAAAAATATCCAGTCAAAACTCTGGTCGTGGCGGGAGGTGTTGCAGCCAATCAAGGCCTGAGAGAACGCTTGGCAGCTGAGATTCAGGATGTCAAGGTGATTATTCCACCACTGCGCCTCTGCGGTGACAATGCTGGTATGATTGCCTATGCCAGCATCAGTGAGTGGAATAAGGAAAATTTTGCCAGTTTGGATCTGAATGCTAAGCCGAGCCTGGCTTTTGAAACGATGGAGTAAAGGAGAAGAATGCGCGGACAGACATTTAAACAAGGAGCACAAGCGGCAGTACCAACGGCTCTGGGCTATATTGGGATTGGCCTAGCCTGCGGCATCATGGCGGCGCCTTATATGAATCCCTTGGAGATGGGGCTGATGAGTATTTTGGTTTATGCGGGCAGTGCCCAGTTTGCCATGATTGGCTTATTTGCCCAGCAGGCGCCGGTTTTGGCCATCGCACTGACTGTTTTTCTGATAAATATTCGGCATCTTTTGCTCTGTCTGCATGCCTCAACCCTTTTTCGTAAGTCTAGCTTGGCTCAGAATATTGTCATTGGCTCTTTTTTGACAGATGAATCTTATGGGGTCTTGATGGGAGAGCAGGTGTATACAGAAGAGATTGCTGCTAGCTGGATGATGGGTAACAATTTCATGAGTTATGCTTCTTGGATTTTAGGTACTGTTTTAGGAACTGCTCTTGGTGCCCTTCTGCCCAATCCTGAGAGCTTTGGCCTGGACTTTGCCCTAGTAGCTATGTTTATTGGCATTTTCTCTTCTCAATTTACAATCATGCTGCGACGGGTCAATATAAAGAAGCTATTTTTGGTCTTAGGTGTGGTGGGCCTTGCCTACTTGATCCTGACCATGCTGCTTCAAAATTCGCTGGCGGTGCTTTTTGCAACCTTGCTAGGCTGTACAGTGGGGGTGATTTTGGATGATAAGTAAGTATATTTTATTGGCCATTCTTTTGTCAGCCCTGGTCACGTGGATTCCGCGGGTTTTGCCCTTTATCCTAGTCAAGTACAAGGGGCTTCCGCCCATGGTAGAGCGTTTTCTCAAATATCTGCCAGTTTCCATTATCTTTGCCCTTATCCTGTCCAGTGTCACCAATGCTAAAACAGGTCAGCTGCCGAGTTTTAAATGGCTGGATTTAATGGTCGTTTTTCCGACTAGCTATGTAGCTTTTAAGTATAAGAACTTAATTGCAACTGTTGTATTTGGTGTAGTCTTGGTGGCCTTGCTACGCTATTTGGCCGGATCTCTTGGACTTTAAAGAAGATACAGGACAGATTGAATCGGTCGATTCGGTCTGTTTTTTTGCTGAATTCTAAGAATTATCTGAAAATATAATATTTTGTGCTATAATGGAAGCAATCAAAATCATGGAGGTTCGGAAATGGCAGAAGCAGGTCATAAATTTTTAGCAAAATTAGGAAAGAAACGCCTTCGTCCCGGTGGTAAGCTGGCAACCGACTGGCTGATTGAGCAGGGGCAGTTTTCCAGCGATAAGAAAGTTCTAGAAGTCGCTTGCAATATGGGGACCACAACAATCGAGCTAGCTAAAAGATATGGCTGCCAGATTACTGCAGTTGATTTGGATAAGGCTGCGCTGGCTCAGGCTAAGCTTAATGGAGACAAGGCTGGTGTTGGTGAACTCGTCACATTTGAGCAGGCTAATGCCATGAAGCTGCCTTATGATGACAATTCTTTTGATATTGTTATCAATGAAGCCATGCTGACCATGCAGACGGATAAGGGGAAGGCCAAATGTATGGATGAGTACTACCGGGTGCTGAAGCCAGGTGGAGTGCTCCTCACCCACGACGTCATGCTCAAGCAAAAAGATGAGAATGTCCGAGAAGAGCTATCTCGTGCGATTAATGTCAATGTGGGGCCTCTAACCGAGGGATCTTGGATTCAGCTGGCACGTTCTCATGCTTTTGACCGTGTGGACACCTTTGTCGGTGAAATGACCTTGATGAGCCTTCGAGGGATGATATATGACGAAGGGCTGGGTGGCACTCTGAAAATTTGCTTCAATGCCCTTAAAAAAGAAAACTACAGTCAATTTATGAAGATGTTTAAGATGTTCCAAAAGAATCAAGAAAAACTGGGCTTTATTGCCATGGTTTCTCACAAATAAATACTAGCTACTTTGGAAAATTTAAAGTGATTTAAAAAATTTCATAAAAAGCTTGACTCTGCCCTAAGGTCAGGGCTTATACTATAAGGGCAAGGAGGTTTTTTTATGTATCATATCAAAGAAGCTGCGCAGCTTTCGGGTGTCTCTGTCAAAACCCTGCACCACTACGACAAAATCGGGCTTTTGGTTCCTCAAAAATCAGAAAATGGCTACCGAACGTATAGTCAAGCTGATCTAGAGCGGCTACAGGTCATCCTTTACTATAAGTATCTGGGCTTTTCTTTGGAGAAAATAGCAGAGCTGCTGAGTCAGGACGATCAGGCCTTATTGCCGCATCTGGTGAGGCAGTTAGAGTATTTGCAGCAGGAAAGAGACCGCTTGGATACCTTGATTTCTACCTTGCGAAAAACTATCCAAGAAGAAAAAGGAGAAAGAAAGATGACAATGAAAGAAAAATTCGCAGGTTTTGCCTACGAAGACAATCAAAAATACTACCAAAAGGCTGTAGAAGAATATGGTCAAGAAGTCATGTCAGAAGCACTGACTCGTCAAAATGGACGGGAAGAAGAATCTGCCGCAGCCTTCAATCAAGTTTTTCAAAGTCTGGCGGAGAATATGCAGCAAGGCTTGCCAGTTGAGGCAGCAGAAAATCAAGAACAGGCAGCTCAACTCTTGCAAGCCATCCGTACTTATGGTTTTGACTGCTCTATTGAAGTATTCGGCCATATCGGTAAAGGCTATGTCTATAACCCAGAGTTTAAGGAAAATATTGACAAATTTGGTCCAGGCACAGCCCAGTACACATCAGATGTGATTGCAGCTTACGTTCGGACAAATGCAGAATAAATGAGAGTGGGACAGAAATCGGTAATTCGTTAGAATTCGATTTCGTCGTCCCACCTCCGCACAGTTGAGTAGGGCTGTAAAAGCTGATGAAATCAGCGTAGTAGAGCCCACTCAACCACTGCGTCCTGCTCGACAATCCAAAGACAATTGAGAGGCTAGGACTTTTGTCCCAGCCTCATTTTTTACTTCAAATCATAAAGCCAGTCGTCGCCGTCTTTATAGTAAAAGAATTCACTTAAATCGTCTTCTAAAAAAACACGCAGCATATCAGACATATCCTCAGTTGCAAGTTTCAGATGAGACAGATTTTGCAAATCTTCCCACCAAACCTTTCCTTCATCTGAGGCTTGCAGCACACCAGAATAGTGCTTTGTCTTGTAGAGCAGAACGACATAGCGAAAATCCTTATCATCATACCAATCCTTTATGCCACAAAGTTGGGGTTTGGATATGGTCAGTCCAGTTTCTTCTTTGACTTCTCTGATAACGGCCTCGGTGAAAGATTCTCCGCGCTCTACATGCCCGCCAGGAAAAGTGATGCCAGGCCAGTCAGACTTCACTCGGTCTTGGACAAGAACTTTTTCTCCGTCATAAATCATACACATGTTGACGAATTCGACTGTTTCGCGTCTGTTCATCTTGTTCTCCTATTTTGTTAGTAATTTTTCTACTACGTTTAACTTTCTCATGGTCAGATCCACGCCAAACAATTTTTCAAGATAGTTGGTATTGAGCTTTTTTCTTTTTGCAGTTCTAGGAAGATAGAGGTAGAGACAGTGATCGCCTATACAGATTTCTTCCTCACCGTAGTCAGCTTTCAATTTTTCTAATGGTAGACTTTGGATAAATCCCTGATAAAGAATCACATGTACACGATCGTGAAGATAGCCTTCTTTAAATGGATTCTCATGAACAATCTTTTCAAAATCATTCTTATTCTTGATAACTATTTTTAAGTCGGCTCCAATTTTTTCCTTTATCAGAATATGAACGCGTTTTCGTATTTCTTCTAGATCTAAGTCGCTTTCAAGGATGATATTCCCACTTTGAATATAGGTTCGAACGTGTTGAAAACCAGCTTCTGTCAAAATATCTACCAAATAAGACATTTTCGGGATAGCATTTTTTCCATTAGGAGTAACGCCTCTTAGTAAAATAATATGTTCCAAAGGACTTCCTTTCTTACTTGGTATTTATTGGATTTGAGCCTGCCACCCAGCCGGTACAGAGGGCAGAAGTGATGTTAAAGCCCCCCGTGTGGGCATTGATGTCTAGGACCTCTCCAGCAAAGTGGAGGCCGGGAACCAGTTTACTTTCCAAAGTTTTAGGATTGATTTCCTTGAGGCTGACGCCTCCTTTGGTAACAAAGGACTTGGCAAGAGACATTTTGCCAGTCACAGGGATTTCGAGTGCTTTGATAGACTGTAGAAGTTGTTCCCGTTCCTTTTCAGTCAGTTGTTTGACTTTTTCAGGATATCCTTGAACAAAAAATTCTGCCAAGCGTTCTGGAAGCAAGGTTTTTAAAGCATTTTTCAAGGATTTTTCCCGGTTTTCTTCTAAAAAGTCCGCTAAATCCTGCTGACTCATCTGAGGCAAGACATCTAGATAGATGGTCTCGCCGCCCTTGACAAAGCTAGACAAGCGCAGAGCTGCCGGACCGGATAGGCCAAAGTGGGTAAAGAGCAGGTCGTGGGTGATGATATGCTTGCCATAGCTGAGGGTTACATCGTCCAGCGAAATCCCCTGAAGCGCTTTGTGAGGAAAGTCAGTCAGAAGCGGACTTTCAGCGGCCTCAAGTTCGGTCACAGTATGCTTAAAGTGTCGGGCAATATCATGGCCAAAACCAGTCGAGCCAGTTGAAGGGTAGGACTTGCCGCCAGTCGTCACAATCAACTTCTGGCAGGTCCAAGTCTGGTCGCTGGCTCTGATAGTGAAAAGATCTTCAGTTTTTTTGACGGAGACGATTTCAGTATTGGTGATGATAGTGCCACCCAGCTCTGCAATTTTCTTTTCCAAAGCTTCGATAATGGTGCGGGACTTGTCTGTCGCAGGGAAAACACGTCCGTGGTCTTCAACCTTGAGTTTGACACCATTCTCTGTAAAGAAGTTGATGATATCATGATTATCAAACTGGGAAAAAACGCTGTAAAGAAAGCGTCCGTTGCCCGGAATACCGGCCATGAGGTCATCTAGGTTTCCGTTATTGGTCACATTGCAGCGGCCACCACCCGTTCCGGCTAGTTTCTTGCCCAATCGTTTATTTTTCTCAAGGAGCAGGGTCTTCTGTCCGTAGAAAGAACTGGAAATGGCAGCCATCATGCCGGCCGGTCCTCCGCCGATGATGATTGTGTCGAAATGGTTCATTTGTTTTTTCCTTTCGTAAAATAGGAATTTTATATGCTAGTTAATCTTGCGCAAGGTGATTTGCCCTTTAAGCTATACAGTGGACATGCCTTGGTCAGATTTTTAAACAGTTCTTCAGCTAGCATCTTGGTAGAAAATTAATCGGATTTTAGGCTCATTTTTTAAGGAAGATCTTTTCCAGAGGCACAATAGATTTCGTACCATTCTTTTCTAGTCAGTTCAATATCTGTCGCCTTGGATGATTCGATGATGCGGCTAGCCTTGGTCGTGCCGATGACCGCCTGCATGTGGGCTGGATAGCGTAGCACCCAAGCAATAGCCACTGCCGATGGTGATATTTGGTATTTATCGGCCAGTCGGTTTAAGACGGCATTGAGCTTGGAGTATTTATCCGAACCGACAAAAACGCCTTCGAAATAGCCATGCTGGAGGACAGACCAAGCCTGAATCACGACATCGTTGAGGCGGCAGTATTCGAAAATACTACCGTCACGCATATTTGCGGCTGTTCCCTCCATGTTGACGTGGAAGCTGGACTCAAAAGCAGGTGAAAAAGCTGCGCTCAATTGGAGCTGATTTGCCACCAAGGGCTGCTTGACCTCTTTTTTGAGTAGCTCCATTATCATAGGATTCTGGTTGGACACTCCAAAATCAAGAACTTTTCCTTGAGATTTGAGCAGATCGAAAGCTTCAGCGATTTCACTGGGCTCCATCAGGGCATCTGGTCGATGCAAGAGCAGAGAGTCCAGATGGTCCACGCCTAAGCGCTGTAAAATACCGTTTGTTGCCTCTAGGATATAGTCTTTGGAAAAGTCAAAGTAGGTAAATTCTTCTACGCGGATTCCCACTTTGGACTGGATCCACATTTTATCCCGTAGGTCAGGTCGATTTTTGAGCACTTGTCCCAGAATTTCTTCGCACTTGCCTCCACCGTAGATATCGGCTAAGTCAAAAGCATTAATTCCGACTGACAAGGCTGTTTCGACCAGTTCTTCCACCTCTTTGGGTGTCATTTGGGCAATTCGCATCAGCCCTATGATAATCTGGGAAATTTCTCGTTTACTTTCTCCAAACTCAAGATATTTCATAAACTCTTCTCCTCGTGTCATCTTAATCCCAGTATAAGCTAAACCCGCTCCAAAGTCAAAAATGACTGGCTAGATCGAACTTTGGAGAAAATGTGTAGAAAATTCTCGTTTTGGCTAATGAAATTTGGCTGACTTTGTCGGAAAAAGTAGAAGATTTGACAAAAACTTGGCTTCCTGATAGAATAAGAATGTCTTAAAGACAAATAACTTCTTCTTGGTTGCAGGAATTGCCAAGCCTGTCACTCGGATGAAGCGTAAAGAAAAGGAGCTTATCATGGCAATCTCAAAAGAGAAAAAAAATGAAATCATTGCACAATATGCACGTCACGAAGGTGATACAGGTTCAGTAGAGGTTCAAGTTGCTGTCCTTACTTGGGAAATCAACCACCTTAACGAACACATCAAACAACACAAAAAAGACCACGCTACTTACCGTGGTTTGATGAAGAAAATCGGTCGCCGTCGTAACTTGCTTGCATACTTGCGTAAAAACGATGTTAACCGTTACCGTGAGTTGATCAACTCTCTTGGACTTCGTCGCTAATCTTGCGTTTAAAACGTTTCTATACTTCGTTGACTTCGTCTCGTCGCCTAGTCTATGAACGTTTTATCTAGCAAGAATAAAGCTCTCTGATCTCAGAGGGCTTTTTTATTTTCACTAGAATTTTAGTCTGAGCTCAAGTTAGCTCTCTGACTTTATAGGTTTTTCGTTATCCTTACTTTGTCTTCGATCAGTACAAATTTTAGCTCTTCTTGAATTTTTAAGAAAATCTTGCTAGACTGTAGCTACTAAGATAAAAACACAGTTCTGGTTGGTAGTCCAGACGCAAAAAATCCATTTTTTGTCAGTAACCTTCCTCCTTGGTTGTCCATTCTTAGGGATTTTTTTAAGGAGGTGCTGTCATGGATACGATTTCAATGACGCTGACAGTTTATTTTGAAGAGGGATTTTGGCACGGTCTTTTCGAGCAGGAACATGCTCAATCTTATAGAGTTTGCCGAGTCACCTTTGGTGCAGAGCCTAGTACGCAGGAATTGTTGGATTTTCTAAACCGTTATTATCATCGGTTGCAGTTTAGTCCCAGCATCAGGGTGAAGGAAAAGATTAAGTCCATCAATCCCAAACGCCTGCAGAGACAGGCTAAAAAAGAGCAGCTTGCTTCACGGTCTTCAAAGTCTCAGGAAGCGCTGAAGCTGCAATTTGAAGAGCAAAAACAAATCGCTCGCATCAAGCGCAAGCAATAAAAAGAACTAGCTAAGCAAAGGAAATTCGAACTCAAACAGCAAAAAAGATTGGAAAAGCACAAGGGGCATTGAGCCTGGTTTTTCTGATTGCTATGAAAAGTCTTCTGTCGGGAGGCTTTTTTTGTTTCTTAAACAAATTTCCCTGCCTCGAAACTATACCAATTTTATGTTGACAAATGTCAAATCGGTGTGTATAATGTCTTTGTCTCTCGATAAAAAGATAAATAAGACTATACCAATTTTCAATAAAGGAGGAACTAGCTTTTTGCCAGTAAAAGGCTAGAAATAAATCTATGTGTGGAATCGTCGGAGTTGTGGGAAACCGCAATGCAACAGATATTTTGATGCAAGGACTTGAAAAGTTAGAATACCGAGGCTATGATTCGGCTGGAATTTTTGTGACAACAGGAGAAAAATCCAGTCTGGTCAAGTCTGTTGGTCGGATTGCAGATCTTCGTGCTAAGATTGGCATGGATGTGGCAGGTTCAACAGGTATTGGACATACGCGCTGGGCAACCCACGGAAAACCAAGTGAGAATAACGCCCATCCTCACACTTCTCAGACAGGCCGTTTTGTTTTGGTTCACAACGGTGTGATTGAAAATTACCTGGATATCAAAAATAACTATCTTGCTGGTCATGATTTTAAAGGCCAGACAGATACAGAAATTACAGTTCATTTGATTGGGAAATTCGCGGAAGAAGACGGACTCTCTGTTCTTGAAGCTTTCCGCAAGGCTCTTCACATTATCGAAGGTTCTTACGCTTTTGCTTTGGTAGACGCTCAGGATCCTTCTACGATCTACGTTGCCAAAAACAAATCTCCGCTTTTGATTGGCTTGGGTGACGGCTACAACATGGTCTGCTCCGATGCCATGGCTATGATTCGTGAGACCAGCGAATACATGGAAATCCATGATAAAGAGCTGGTTATCGTGACGGCTAATAGCGTAGAAGTGCAAGACTACGAAGGAAATGTTCTTGAACGTGGTAGTTATACTGCTGAACTGGACTTGTCTGATATCGGCAAAGGTACTTATCCATACTACATGCTGAAGGAAATTGACGAGCAGCCGACCGTGATGCGTAAGCTGATCAGCACTTATGCGGATGAAAATAATAAAATGCTGATTGATCCAGCTATCATCAAGACAGTCCAAGAAGCGGATCGCATTTATATCATTGCTGCTGGAACTTCTTATCATGCGGGTTACGCTTCTAAACGAATGCTGGAAGAGCTGACAGATACGCCAGTTGAACTGGGAATTTCTTCTGAATGGGGCTATGCTATGCCGCTTCTGAGCAAGAAACCACTTTTTATCTTTATTAGCCAATCTGGTGAGACAGCTGATAGCCGCCAAGTCTTGGTCAAGGCTAATGAACTGGGCATTCCTAGCCTGACAGTGACCAATGTGCCAGGCTCAACCTTGTCTCGTGAAGCCAAGCATACCCTGCTTCTCCATGCTGGACCAGAAATTGCTGTGGCTTCAACCAAAGCCTACACTGCACAAATCGCTGCCCTAGCTTTCTTGGCCAAGGCGGTTGGTGATGCCAATGGCAATGAAAAAGCCAAGAAGTTTGATTTGGTTCATGAGCTGTCTATCGTAGCCCAGTCTATCGAGTCTACCCTTTCTGAGAAAGAATTGATCGAAAGCAAGGTTCGTGACTTGTTGGCGGAAACTCGTAGCGCCTTTTATATCGGCCGTGGTCAGGATTATTATGTGGCGATGGAAGCTAGTCTTAAGCTTAAGGAAATTTCCTACATTCAGTGTGAAGGCTTTGCGGCAGGAGAGCTCAAGCATGGTACTATTTCTCTGATTGAAGAGGGAACACCTGTGCTAGCTCTGCTTTCAGACGAAGTCTTGGCGAGCCATACTCGCGGAAATGTTTCTGAAGTTGTGGCGCGTGGAGCCAAAGTTTTGACCATTGCGGAGGAAAATGTGGCTAAGGATGGAGACGATATTGTCCTGAGCCAAGTTCACCCTTACCTGTCACCAATCTCTATGGTGGTGCCAACTCAATTGATTGCTTATTTTGCGACCTTGCATCGCGGATTGGATGTGGATAAACCACGCAATCTCGCTAAATCTGTAACGGTAGAATAACCGTCTTAATGAATCTCGATAAGAATACCAAGCCTCAGATTTTTCTGGGGCTTTTGGTATGGTATTTGGTGATGGTGCTCTTTGGAAGTCTCTTTCTATCATGATAAAACCATGTTATTCTATGCAGATGGACAATAGGTTGAGCATCATTTTTGCATATATCACTAATTAGTGATAAAGTATTTTTATCTTAAATATCAGGAGGACAAAAACATGGTGGAATTAGGTATTTCTACTTTTGGAGAGACAACGCCACTGGAGGGTACAGGACAGACCTATACTCATGACGAACGGATTCGGCAACTGGTAGCAGAGATTGAGCTGGCAGACAAGGTGGGACTGGACGTGTATGGCATTGGAGAGCATTGGAGAGCATCACCGAGAGGACTTTGCGGTCTCTGCGCCGGAGATTGTGCTGGCGGCTGGTGCGGTCAAGACAGAGAAGATTTGCCTGACCAGTGCTGTCAGTGTCCTGTCGAGCTTGGATCCTATTCGAGTCTACCAGCAGTATGCGACGATTGATGCATTGTCAAATGGCAGAGCAGAGGTCATGGCTGGCCGTGGCTCTTTTATCGAGTCCTTTACGCTCTTTGGCTATGACTTGAAGGATTATGAAGAGCTTTTTGATGAAAAGCTGGACCTGCTCCTCTATGCCAGTGCCGAGACGCGGTTGAATTGGAAGGGCAAGCTGACGCAAGCTATTGATAATCGGGAAGTCTACCCACGGGCGGTGCAAGAAACATTGCCAGTTTGGGTAGCGACAGGGGGCAATGTCGAGTCCACCATTAAGGTCGCCCAGAAAGCCCTACCGATTGCGTATGCCATTATCGGTGGACAGCCTAAGCGCTTCAAGCCCCTGCTGGATGTGTATCGCCGGATTGGGCAGGAAAGTGGGCACTCAGATGAAAAGTTGAAGATCGCTGCCCACTCTTGGGGCTGGGTCATGGAGAACAATGAGGAGGCGGTCCGGACTTACTTCCATCCGACCAAGCAGGTAGTGGACGCTATATCCAAGGACCGCCCTCACTGGCGGGAGATGACCTATGAGCAATACCTAGATCAGGTAGGACCAGAGGGGGCCATGTTTGTCGGCAGTCCTGAAAAGGTCGCTCAGAAATTGATCAAGATGATAGAGGAGCTGGGTTTGGACCGCTTCATGCTACATCTGCCGTTGGGATCGCTTCCGCATGAGCGGGTTCTCCAGTCTATCGAACTCTTTGGCACCAAGGTTGCACCGCTCGTGCGGGAGTATTTTGCAGCTAAGAGTAAGTAAGATTGGAGTAGCAGTTTTTTGATAAAAATTACTTATCTCGTCTATAGAAAATATATATCTTGCCTTTCTAAAAATAGTAAGAAAAACAGGTTTTTCATAGAAAGCTGAAAAACCTTGGTAAAGCTAGCTTGAGCTAGCTTTTTTAATTTACTCTTATAAATATTTTTAATCGGGCTGATAGGAAATATATATTTGGAAAGCTCACTTTTCAGTGATATGATAATAGCAATCAAATTGAAAAGGAGCAAGATATGTCTAAAAGAGAGTTGGTTTTAAAAGCCTTTAAGGGGGAAAAAGTTGACCGAGTGCCAGTTGGTTTCTGGCATCATTTTACCAGCGAGGATGAGTGGCTGGCTGGTTTTGGCAATCAGACTATTATTGAGAAAAATCTGGCAGGCCATCAAGCATTTCTATCAGAAGTCAAGCCAGACTTTGTCAAACTGATGAGCGATGGTTATTTTGCCTATCCGAATGAGCGCTTGAAAAAAGTCCAATCTATCAAGGAGTTGGAAGATATCGAGCCGCTAGGCGCTGACCATCCTTGGATCAGTGAGCAGGTGGAGCTGGTTCAAAAGATTAGGGCTGGCTTCACAGAGGATTTGGTTGCTATTTACAATATTTTTGCGCCAGTAACCTACTTTAAATGGTTGGTTGGCAAGGTTGCTGGAGGAGATGACATCATTGCAGATTTTCTAGCAGAAGATGCGGAAGTGACAAAGCGGGTGCTGGATGTGATTGCTCAAGATATTGCGGCTCTGACAGAACGCATTATCAAGGAAGCTGGTGCAGATGGAATTTACCTCAGCGTTCAGAGCATTCAGGATGCGAGAGTGTCGGCCGAAGACTACAAGGCATTCATCGCTCCCAGTGAATTAGCGGTGCTGGAAGCAGCCAATGCAGCTGGCGGAGTAAATATTCTGCATATTTGTGGCTACGAAGGTGCGCGAAATGACGTTCATCTTTTCACAGATTATCCAGCTCAAGTTATTAACTGGGCAGTGGGGCCAGAAGGCATCAGTTTGGCAGAAGGTCGCAAATTATTCGGCGGTCGGACCGTTCTCGGTGGTTTTGAAAATGGCAAGACTGGTTTGCTCTACACAGGTAGCCAAGAAGCTATTCAAAATGAGACTAAGCGCTTGATAGCAGAGGCTGGTAAGGATGCTTTGATTATCGGGGCTGACTGCACCATCCCAAGCGATATTGATCCAGAGCGGATTGAGTGGGTTCGCCAAGCAGCAAGTTTAGCATAAGAAGGAGACGAAAGAATGAGTAAGAAAAAATGGATTATCGGTGGAGTAGCTGTGATTGCTATTGTTGCCGCAACTTATTTGGGACGGACCTTGACGGGGGCTTCATCCAGCAAGGCGAGTAGTTCGACATCAGGCAGTGACAAGGTCACGACTTTAAAAGTAGCTCATACGCAAAACTACGTTCCTTACGACTTTTTGGACGAAAAAGGCAAGTCAGATGGCTATGAAGTGGCTGTACTCAAGGCCATTGATGAAAAATTGCCAGATTATCAGTTCGAATATACTGGCACCAGTGACGAAGATCTTTTGATTGGTTTGGAATCTGGGAAATATGATATCGGAACCAAGGGAGCTTGGTACACGGAAGAGCGGGCTAAGAAGTTCATCATTCCAGAAAGTCCTATCGGAGCTAGTATCATCGGCTTCACCATTCGAAAAGCAGACGCAAATAAATTTAAAAATATTGATGATTTTGCCAAAGAAAAAGGGAAATTGGTGCCGATTTCACCACAGAATGCTCAATGGACAGTGATTGAAGAGTACAACAAAAAGCACAATGCTAGTCCAATTGAGTTGACCGCAGCAGAGTCTTTTCAGATATCGGATGCCTATGCTTGGGTCTTGGAAGGTCGCTATGATGCCTTCTTTGATATCAAATTGTCCTTTGAAAAAGCTGTCACAGACAAGGTAGGTTCCTATCATCAGTATGCGGACCAGTTGAGCTGGTTCCCTTATAAGGGTATCCCTACCTATCCACTCATTCATAAAGATAAAAAGAATGAAGAGTTTGCCAAAGCCTATGAAAAGGCTATTAAAGAGCTAGAAAAAGATGGGACACTCTCTAAATTATCGGAAAAATACTTTGGTGAAGATGTCTTTTCTTATGTAGATAAAGACTAAAAGCTGGAGAAAGGAGACCGTATGGTCGCTTATGATTTGTCCCGTGTTTTTGGCCTGCTGCCTGGTTTGTTACAGGCCTTGCCGACTACTTTATGGATTATGTTCGTGACGGTTTTAATTGGCTCCTTGCTAGGTGGTCTGTTGGCCTGGGCTCAGGTTGTGGAGGAGCCGACTTTTGCTGGTCTGGCTAGAGGATATATATTTATCCTTCGGTGTACACCGCCTATTGTCTTGCTCTTCTTGGTCTTCTATGGCATTCCAGAGTTTTTAAAATGGTGGTTGGGACTGGATATCAACAATTGGTCACGGACCGTATTTGTCATCATTACCATGATTCTGCTCTTTGCGGCCATGATTGCAGAAGTCTTCAAGGCAGCTTATCTTGCTGTTCCCAAGGGACAGACCGAGGCAGGTCTCAGTATTGGCTTGACACCAGTGCAGACTTTTCTGCGGATCATTCTGCCACAAGCTTTTCGTATTGCCCTGCCCAATTTGACTACCGCCTTTCTTAATCTCATGCGGGATGCTGCGCTGGCCTATACGATTGGGGCAGTGGATGTTATGGGAGCGGGGCAAAATCTCATCAGCCGGAATCTGGGCAATTATTCCCTCGAAACCTATACAGCGGTGGCCTTGATTTACTGGGGGATTGCCCTAGTGGTCTCGCTGGCTTCCCAGCTTCTGGAAAAAAGTCTGACAGTCAAGGAGAGGTAAAGCATGGATTTGAATTATATTGTAAATACCTTTCTGGTTACTTTGAAGGGCATACCGGTCACACTGATTATCATGATAGTGGCTATTCTGCTCAGCTTTATTCCAGCCCTTCTCTTAGCTCTAGGTCAGATTTATAAAGTTCGAGGTGTGCGAACCTTTTCGGTGGTTTATCTGGCCTTCATTCGGGCGACGCCGCCCATTTTACTTATCCTCTTTTTCTACAGTCTATTTCCTAGCTTGCTGAATCAATTTTTCAAAAGTCTAGGCAGTCAGGTAGACGTCTTTAAGTTCAATCCGCTTTACTATGCTTTCATCATCTATAGCTTGATGACAACAGGGAGTTTATCGGAAATCTTGCGCTCTGCTATTTTGACAGTGGATAAAGGGCAGTTGGAGGCGGCTCAAGCGATTGGTTTAACGAATTTTCAAGCTTATCGGAGAATTGTTTTTCCTCAGGCTCTGCGTTCTGCCCTGCCCAATCTCGCCAATCTGGTTATCAATTTGGTTAAGGGGACCTCACTGGTATTTGTCATGACGGTCAAGGATATTACAGCTTTGGCTAAGGTCGAAGCCTCTCATTCTTACCAGTATTCAGAGTCTTACTTAGTGATTTTTGTTATTTATCTCATTATCTGCGGCTTGATTCAGTGGATGTTTAGAAGCTTGGAAAAGCGCTACGCTCTTGCTTAGGAAGGAAAGATTATGTTAGAAGTAAAACATATCTCCAAACGATTTGGAGAGCACCAGGTGCTGGCAGATGTCAGTCTCAGGGTCAATCAAGGCGACGTTGTGGTAATTCTTGGTCCCTCAGGCTCTGGGAAAACAACATTTCTGCGCTGTCTGAATCACTTAGAAAAGGCGGATGGCGGCCAGCTGACTTTGGCTGGTAAGGACTATGATTTGGCCAAACTTAGCAAAAAGGAGATTTTGGAAATACGCAGAAAGACGGCCTTTGTCTTCCAACATTATAATCTCTTTGCCAATAAAACAGCCCTTGAAAATATCTTAGAGGGCTTAGTGATCGCTCGTAAGATACCGAGAGAAGAAGCGCTTGAGATTGCGGAAGATGCCTTGAAGCGCGTGGGCCTTTTAGCCTACAAGGACTACTATCCTTCTCAACTATCAGGCGGCCAGCAGCAGCGGATTGGGATTGCCCGCGCCATTGCTGTCAAGCCAGATGTCATCCTGCTGGATGAGCCAACTTCGGCTCTAGATCCGGAACTGGTCGGTGAAGTGCTCAGTGTCATGAAGCAGCTGGCTCAGGAGGGAGTGACCATGGTCGTTGTGACCCACGAGATGAGCTTTGCCCGTGATGTGGCCAACCATGTCATCTTTATGGACGGAGGTCACATCATCGAAGAAAATCCTCCACAGGAATTCTTCACCAGTCCCAAGGAGGAGCGGACCAAACAGTTTCTGTCCCGCATTCTGTCGGATGCCAGTTATAGTGTAGAGTATATGATTTAACTTGTATCAAAATAGAGAAGCTTTCTTCACATTTCTATGTGGGGGAAGTTTTTTGACTTTTAAAAAATTATGTAATTTTTTTGTTAAAACCTATTGACAAGGGAGTAAAAAGGATGTATAATTACAACTGTAAACAAAAAGTTTACACAGAATTTATTCAGAAGATGAGGATGTAGCCAGTAGGCGATTATTTTTGGGAGGATTAAAAATTATGTAACATTATATTCTTCTGAAATAGATCCAACTCATCCATAAAGTAAGAGACTGAAGGAGTCTTAATTTTTGGAAATAGAATAAGTTATGTAAAATAATAGATAGGAGAAGATCTCCGATATGAACATAAATGTACAGTAGGTAAGAAAGAGATTTCTTATCTGAAACTTTAGTAAATGAAAAAAATGATATAAAAACGTATAAAAAGTGAGGAAAAATGATGAACAACAATTACAACAATTTTAACAGTATGGACGACCTTTTCAACCAACTCATGGGGCGCATGGGCGGCTACAACAGCGAACACCGGCGCTACTTGATCAATGGTAGAGAGGTCACACCGGAAGAGTTTGCTCAGTACCGAGCTACTGGCAAGCTCCCTGGTCAAGTAGTTGGCGAACAGGATGTGCAAGCTGGAGCGCATGGGCCTAAGCAAGATGGCATTCTGGCTAAGCTAGGTCGCAATTTGACTCAAGAAGCGCGTGATGGTAAGTTAGATCCAGTCATTGGACGCAATAAGGAAATCCAAGAAACAGCTGAAATTCTTTCTCGCCGGACTAAGAATAATCCAGTTCTGGTCGGTGATGCCGGAGTTGGTAAGACAGCTGTCGTAGAAGGATTGGCTCAGGCTATTGTCAATGGTGATGTGCCAGCGGCCATCAAGAATAAAGAAATTATTTCTGTCGATATTTCCGGTCTGGAAGCTGGTACTCAATATCGTGGTAGCTTTGAAGAAAATATCCAAAACTTGGTCAATGAAGTCAAGGAAGCCGGCAACATCATCCTCTTCTTTGACGAAATCCATCAAATTCTGGGGGCTGGCTCTACTGGCGGAGATAGTGGCTCTAAGGGCTTGGCAGATATTCTCAAACCAGCGCTTTCTCGCGGTGAGTTGACCGTTATCGGGGCTACTACTCAAGACGAGTACCGCAATACCATTCTCAAAAATGCAGCTCTGGCTCGTCGTTTCAATGAAGTTAAGGTCAATGCACCATCTGCCGAAGATACCTATCAGATCCTTCGAGGCATTCGGGACTTGTACGAAAAGCACCACAATGTCATCCTGCCGGATGAAGTGCTGAAAGCGGCTGTGGATTACTCTGTTCAGTATATTCCACAACGAAGCCTGCCAGACAAGGCGATTGACCTAGTCGACGTGACTGCTGCCCACTTGGCAGCCCAGCATCCAGTGACTGATGTTCATGCAGTTGAAAATGAGATTGCTGAACAGAAAGACAAACAGGAAGTAGCTGTTGAAAAAGAAGACTATGAAGCAGCTTTGAATGCTAAGACCCGCATTGAAGAGCTGGAAAAGAAGATCCAAAATCACACTGAGGATATGAAGGTGACGGCGACAGTCAATGATGTGGCAGAGTCTGTTGAACGAATGACTGGTGTGCCGGTATCTCAAATGGGCGCTAGCGATATTGAGCGCCTTAAGGGCATGAATGATCGTCTTAAAGCCAAGGTGATTGGCCAAGACAAGGCTGTAGAAGCTGTGGCTCGTGCCATCCGCCGTAATCGTGCAGGCTTTGATGAAGGCAACCGTCCAATCGGAAGCTTCCTCTTTGTTGGTCCAACTGGTGTTGGTAAGACTGAGCTTGCTAAGCAACTGGCTTTGGATATGTTCGGTACCAAGGATGCTATCATCCGTCTGGATATGTCTGAATACAGTGACCGCACAGCGGTTTCCAAGCTGATTGGTACGACTGCTGGTTATGTCGGCTATGATGACAACAACAACACCCTGACCGAGCGCGTGCGCCGCAATCCTTACTCTATCATTCTCTTGGATGAGATTGAAAAGGCGGATCCACAAGTGATTACCCTTCTTCTTCAAGTTCTGGATGACGGTCGCTTGACGGATGGTCAAGGGAATACTGTTAACTTCAAAAACACGGTTATCATTGCGACTTCCAATGCTGGCTTTGGCTACGAAGCAGGCTTGGAAGAGGATGCAGAAAAGCCGGATCTGATGGAGCGACTCAAACATTATTTCCGTCCAGAGTTCCTCAATCGTTTCAATGCGGTTATCGAGTTCTCTCATCTCAAGAAAGAAGATTTGATGGAAATTGTGAATCTCATGCTGGTTGAAGTAAATCAAACCTTGAGCAAGAAGGAAATTGATCTGGCAGTATCTGATGCGGCTAAGGAATTCCTGCGCGATGCTGGTTATGACCAAGTCATGGGTGTTCGTCCGCTTCGCCGCGTTATCGAGCAACAAATTCGTGACAAGGTGACTGACTTCCACTTGGATAATCTAGATGCTAAGCACTTGACTGCAGATATGGAAGATGGAACCTTGGTGATCCGTGAAAAATCAGCAGAATAACTACCTATAACTTTCAAAATCCCGTAAAACGAACAGATATTTAGTCTGTTCGTTTTTTTTATTAATCATGTTCAGATAAAAAAACCTCCAATCAGTTGACTGGAGATTTCCCTATTTCCTTCGATATTGACTGGGTGTCATTTGATAGTATTTCTTAAATTGTCGGTTGAAATTAGAAAGGTTATTAAAACCAGACTGGCTTGAGATTTCCAGAACTGACAGAGTGGAGTGCTGGAGGAGCTCGGCAGCCTTGCGCAGGCGAAATTGAATCAGATATTCGATGCAAGAAACGCCCAGATGTTTTTTGAAGAAATTCATGAAGTGCGTAGGACTGTAGCCGCAAATACCAGACAGCTGATCAATAGAGAGTTCTTCCTGATAATGCTCATTGATATAGTCGATGATAGACCGAATTTTCTCTTCCTTGCGGTAGCCCTCGGCAGATAGCTCCTTGGAGACGATATAGCCGTTTTCAAAGAGCAAGTAGAAGAGCTGATTGAGCTGGGCCTTGAGCTGAAATTCATAGTATTTCTTTTGGCAATAACCGGTTTCCATAGTAGCCAGCAGGCATTGACGAATTTCCTCATAGGCTTGATCAGTCGGCTTGATGACGTGGACAAAGTCCAATTGACCATTATAGAGAGGCTGTAAGTAGTGGATACTAGCATGATCCATGGCCGAATAGCCCATCAAGTCCAAGTGAAAGTTAATGGCATCCATGTAGTGGCGCTGCTGCTCAATCGGATGAATGGAGTGGAGGGCATTGGGACGAATCAGGACAATATCGCCTTTGTGGCTGTTAAAATAATGATCGTCGATATGAAATTGGGCACTTCCTTCGTGGACGTAAATGATTTCAACATCGGTGTGCCAGTGGAAGAGGATGTCAGGCTGGCCGTTTTCCGTAATGGTCCGCGTCAGAGAATAGGGGGTCCCTTGATTCTTATATTCAGTAGTTTTGTGCAATTGACCCAAATCCATCATGTCGCCCTCCTTCGTAGAATACTATCATTTTTTAAAATAATTAGACTAGAAAATGTGTTTGCCAACTATTATAATATAATTAAAAAGAAAATGAAAGTAGGAAAATAAAGAGGAGAAAATTTTCTGAAAGTCTAGTTTAGGCTGGCAGCGTGGATGAACCATTTAAGAATTTTTGGCGACCATCCAGCTCCTTATAAAATAAGAAAAGTGTGGAATTCATGGCTCTTCTGAGCTCATGTTGCTTCCACACTTTTTATTGTGCTGTTTTATCTAGCGGCCTTTTGTTCTTTATTTTTGTGAAGGATAAAGGAGTTTGAAAAACTCAGGCTTGCTAGTACAAAAAGAAGAAGGGTTGTTGCTGGATAGCTAAGGGAGATATGATTGGTTTTGATGATAAAGAGAAGGGCAAAGGCAAGAATGGCAAAGAAAACGCTGAGGATCCAAGTCATTCGGCGACTGAATAAGTGCTGTTCAAAGAGTAGAGGAATGAGGAGACAGCCTAGAAGAAGGCTCGTTGGGAAAACGACATACTCGGCGGAAAAAATAGTCAAGATACTCAGAGTGATAAACAGGCAGCTAAGTACATGATGGGTATAGTTGAGCCAATTTATTTTCATTGGAAAACCTCCTTTTGATGATTATTTGGATACGGTTGATGGTGTAAACACCACACTTTCACACCTTTATTATAAGTCTTTAAAAGTAAAAAGCAAGCGTTTACACTCTTTTTTTATCCAGTCCAGCAATCTTTTTCATTACTCTGAATTATCAGATATTTTCAAGCTTTCTGGTACTTCTTTTTCTTTCAAAAAATAGATTTTTTCGGTATAATAGTCAAAGATAGTCAATGTTAGAGAAGACTTGAATGCTTATTTTTAGATATAACAGATAGAAAGGTATATCATGGGCATCAAAAATACCTCGGATAGTATAGAAGAATATATCAAAAGAATTTTGGCGCAGGCGGGCATGGTCGAGCTGAAGCGCAGTGAGTTAGCCGATGTTTTTCAGGTGGTTCCGAGTCAGATCAATTATGTGATTAAGACACGCTTTACGGAGAGTCGGGGCTATATCGTCGAAAGCAAGCGCGGTGGCGGTGGCTATATCAGGATTGGTAAGATTGAATTTTCCGATCGGCACCAGATGCTGTCTGATTTGTTGGCCAATGTCGGTGAGTCGCTCAGCCAGCCAGTTTTTTCAGATATCTTGCAGCTGCTCTTTGATGAAAAAATTATCAGCCAGCGTGAGGGGAAACTCCTCCTAGCGAGTGCCAGCGATGCTGTCTTAGGGACAGAGGCTCCGAGGATTCGAGCCAGAATGTTACGGAAAATTTTGCAGCAACTAGATAGAAAAGGAAATTAAGAATATGAATTATTCAAAAGCTTTAGTAGAAAGCTTGGAAGCGGCTCAACTTTTAGCCGGTCATTTTGCTACCGATTATTTAGAATCGTGGCAGGTGCTGATGGCTCTGGCTAATAATCCCTACAGCGTGGCAGGATCGGCTCTAAATGAATTCCCTATTGAAGTGGATAAACTGGAAGAAGCGGCCTTTGACATTACTGGAAAAGAGTACCAAAAAAAGGGCGGTTTTGACTTATTGCCTTTCTCTCACCGTTTGGAGGAGCTCTTTACTCAAGCAGGGCAGATTGCGGAAGCCGTCCACGCTAAAAGCCTAGGAACAGAGCACCTGCTCCTAGCCATGCTATTTGACCGTGGGACCTTGGCAGCTCGTGTGTTAGAAGCTGCAGGTTTCGGCTATGATGATAAGAGTTCAGCCCCTCGATTCAGTGATTTGCGAAAGGTTTTAGAGCAGCGTGCTGGCTGGGGCAGAGAGGAAATCAAATCGATTCGCTCGCTAAATAAAAATACGGCCTCTGCTAAACAAACCATGGCGAATATGATGGGCATGCCTCCTTCAACTAGCGGTGGCCTGGAAGACTATACTTGGGATTTGACAGAACTGGCTCGGACTGGTCGTCTGGAACCAGTTATCGGGCGGGATGAGGAAATTTCTCGGATGATTCAGATCCTCAGCCGCAAGACAAAGAATAATCCAGTACTAGTTGGTGATGCGGGGGTTGGTAAAACTGCTTTGGCACTGGGCTTGGCTCAACGCGTGGCAGCTGGTCAGGTTCCAGCAGAACTTGCCAAGATGCGCGTCTTGGAATTAGATTTGATGAATGTTGTCGCTGGGACTCGTTTCCGCGGAGACTTTGAAGAGCGGATGAACAATATCATCAATGATATCGAAGAAGACGGCCATGTCATCCTCTTTATCGATGAGCTGCATACCATCATGGGCTCTGGCAGCGGGATTGATTCGACCTTGGATGCGGCCAATATCCTGAAACCGGCTCTGGCTCGGGGAACCTTGCGAACAGTTGGTGCTACGACGCAGGAAGAGTATCAGAAACATATCGAAAAAGATGCTGCTCTGTCTCGGCGTTTTGCCAAGGTCACTATTGAAGAGCCTACTGTGGCCGATAGCATTGCTATTTTGCAGGGTTTGAGAAAGAGCTATGAGGATCACCACAAGGTGCAGATTAGTGATCAGGCCATTGAAACAGCGGTCAAGTATGCTCATCGCTACCTGACCAGCAAGCATTTGCCAGACTCTGCCATTGACCTTTTGGATGAAGCCAGTGCAACTGTGCAGAATAAAGGACCGCAGAATTATAAACAGTCGGATTTGACGCCTGTGGATCAGGCTTTGATGGCTGGAAAATTTAAAAAAGTCGGCCAGCTACTGGCAAAAGAGCAGGAGTCAACTGTTTACAAGCTGAAGGTGGAAGCAGGGGATATCTTAGAGACTCTCAGTCGCTTGTCAGGTATTCCTGTGCAGAAATTAACTCAGACAGATGCCAAAAAATATCTCAACTTGGAAAAAGAACTACACAAGCGGGTTATCGGACAGGATGCAGCAGTTTCGGCTGTCAGCCGAGCTATTCGTCGCAATCAATCGGGCATTCGCACTGGTAAACGCCCAATTGGTTCCTTTATGTTCCTAGGGCCAACGGGTGTCGGGAAGACAGAGTTGGCTAAGACCTTGGCAGAAGTTCTCTTTGATGATGAATCAGCCCTGATTCGCTTCGACATGAGTGAATATATGGAGAAATTCGCAGCGAGTCGTCTCAACGGGGCGCCTCCGGGCTATGTAGGCTACGAGGAAGGCGGCGAATTGACGGAAAAGGTTCGCAACCGTCCATATTCAGTTCTTCTCTTTGACGAGGTAGAAAAGGCTCATCCAGATATTTTCAATGTCCTCTTGCAGGTCTTGGATGACGGCCAGTTGACCGATAGCAAGGGCCGCAAGGTGGACTTCTCCAATACCATCATTATCATGACCAGCAATCTGGGGGCAACAGCCCTGCGGGATGATAAGACGGTTGGTTTTGGGGCGCGTGATATCCGCTTTGATCAGACCAATATGGAAAAACGCATTCTGGAAGAGTTGAAAAAGACCTACAGGCCTGAATTTATCAACCGGATTGACGAAAAGGTGGTCTTCCACAGTCTGTCTGCTGAGGATATGCAGGAAGTGGTCAAGATTATGGTGCAACCGTTGATTAAGAGTCTGGCAGAGCAAGGCATCGTGCTTAAATTCCAAGCTAGTGCCCTGAAATTGCTGGCTCAGGAAGGTTACGATCCAGAAATGGGAGCGCGGCCGCTGCGCCGTACCCTGCAGACGCAGGTGGAGGACAAGCTGTCTGAGTTGCTCCTGACGGGAGATTTAGCAGCTGGTCAAACGCTTAAAGTTGGCGTCAAAAACGGTCAACTCAAATTTGAAATGACTTAGGGAGGATGTGTGCAATGGAAATTCGTGTGATGACAGAAAAGGATTATGCCTCTGTTTACCAGCTGTGGCTCTCTTGCGCTGGTATGGGGCTCAATAACTTAGATGACTCTGAAGAAGGGATTGCCCGTTTTTTGAAGCGCAATCCTGAGACCTGTCTGGTTGCCTTGGAAGGGGAGAGCTTTATAGGTGCTATTCTAGTTGGCACAGATGGACGTAGAGCGTACATTTATCATACAGCTGTCCATCCATATTTTCGTAGAAAAGGAGTAGGCAGAGCTCTGGTCGAACAGGCCTTGTCAGCAGTGAAAAGACTTGGTATCCATAAAGTATCGCTGGTCGTTTTTGAAAGAAATGAACTGGGCAACCATTTTTGGCAGGAGCTGGGATTTTCAGTTAGAAATGATCTGCTTTACCGAGATCAAGGACTAACGGAGATGATTCGACAGGATACATAAAAAGCTGATTTACTTAGCATTCTTGCTAGGCTAATCAGAACCGTGTTATCCTACTGAAGAATATCGTTTAGAAAGGCAGAAACTGTGTCTCTTCGTTATCTTGCTCGAATAGCTCTTCTGGCGGCTGTCTGCGTCGTGCTTCGCTATGCTTTTGCTGGTCTGCCCAATATCAAGCCGATTACAGCGCTGTATTTTCTCTTGGTGGATTTTGAGGACTTGAAGGGCTCTCTTCTAGTCATGTCTATCAGTATCTTTGTATCTTCATTTCTCTTTGGAATGGGACCATGGGTTCTTTTCCAGATCTTATCCTTTGCGGTGGTCATTTGTCTATGGTATCTGCTGTATCGGCGACTAGGCTTGATTGGCCAGAGTATGTTGGCCTTGCTTTTAGCCTTTAGCTATGGTCTTGTGATTGATGGTATCACAGCCTTGCTTTATCAAATGCCTTGGTGGACTTATGTGGCAGCGGGAGCAGGCTTCAATCTAGCCCACGCCTGGTCCACGATGCTCTTCTATCCTATTTTGTATTTTATTTTAAGGAGACTTTATCATGAAAAAAATCTTTAGTTTATTTACGCTTACCTTTGCTCTCTTTTTAGTGGGCTGTAGCAATAATCAAACAAAAAACGATACCAGCTCTAGTTCGGCTGCTTCTTCCGTCAAAAAGGAACTGGAAATCAGTATCAGTATTGCACCAGAAGGTCAGGAGAAGAGCGAGAAAACTGTGGCTGTTGCAGAAGGAAAAACAGCTATGGACGCATTGAAGAAGGCCTATAAGGTCGAAGAAAAAGATGGTTTTATCACTTCAATTGACGGTCATGCTCAGGATGAAGCGAAAGGTCTCTACTGGATGTTCAAGGTCAACGGAGAAATGGCTCCTAAGGCAGCCAATCAAATCACTGTCAAGGATGGTGACAAGCTAGAATTCTACCAAGAAGTCTATCAGCAATAAATCTTGTAGAAAAAGAATCTGATGCTTAAGACATTAGGTTCTTTTTTTGCGCTTAATGCAGTTTTAAAGTGTCTGAAAAATATTTTTATAAATTTTTATAAAAAACTATTGACAAAAGAAAAATATAGTTTATAATAAAATCATAGAAAGAATAAATTATAAAAAACAATAAAAAGGTGAAATTATGAAAAAACAAATTGCAATCGTCTTTGGAACCTTTGCTCCCTTGCATCAGGGGCATATCGATTTGATTCAGAAGGCGAAGCGTTCTTACGACAAGGTGCGCGTGGTGGTTTCTGGTTATCAGGGAGACCGTGGAGAGGAAGTAGGTCTGTCTCTGCAGAAGCGCTTCCGCTATACGCGGGAGACTTTCGCAGATGATGAACTGACTCAGGTTTATAAACTAGACGAAACTTCTTTCCCTCGCTATCCTCTGGGTTGGGATCAGTGGTTGCCCGCTTTATTGGACTTGGTGGACTATGATGCAGAAGGCGAGGAACTGATTTTCTTTGTTGGTGAGGCAGACTATCAAGAAGAGTTAGAAAAGCGTGGCTTCAAAACTTCTTTTGAGGAGCGGCAGTTTGGGATTTCAGCTACGATGATTCGGGAAAATCCTAGCCTTTATTGGAAATATATCGCCCAACCTTTCCGCCGTCACTTTACCAAGAAAGTGCTGATTATGGGTAGCGCCAGCAATGGTAAAACAACCTTGGCCAAGGATTTGGCTCGCTTTTATGATGCTCCGGTTAGTCTGGAATATGCTCGAGAATACCAGATTCAAAATAACGTGCGAGACGATGAGCTGACACCTAAGGACTACTATTATTTGCTCCTGGGACAATATGCTCAGACTTCCCGCTTAATTGACAGCAGCGCCAACCGTGGTCTGGTCGTGGCTGATACAAATTCGTTGGTAACCAAGGCTTACTATGATTATTATCTGAAAGAAAGTCCCGTTCGAAACGAGGAGACAGAGACCTTTGACAATCTCTTTGCTAGCATTTTGTCTAAGGAAAAATGGGATTTGATTCTCTTTGCTGAGCCGATCGGAGCCTATGTCAACGATGGCTTTCGCGATATGAGTATGGCAGACGAGGCTATCCGCAGTGATTTTTCAAGCTATCTGAAAAAGCTGAGAGAGCAGTCTTTGGCTCATATTCCGACGGTCTATCTGGCTGGCAGTTATTTGGACAATTATCAGGCGGCCAAAGAAGCGATTAACAAGATTTATCAAGCAGATTAAAAAAGAAAGTGGTAAAATAGAATGGTAGTAAAAAATCAAAAACTCTCTCCTGCAGCTCTCTCCGCAGGACTAAAACAAAAATCCCAAACCTTTGCTCGGAATTTCCAGAATGTCTGTGCAGCAGCAAAAGAACAGGGCTTTAGCGGTATTGCCAAATTGCTCTGGCAGGATTTATTTGGCGGGCGTAGCTTGTCTCAATGGCTCTACTTAATTGCTCTTTCCAGTCTGCCCTTCATTCTGGAGTTTACCAGTGGGCAGAAGCAACATGATTGGTTGGGACTCTTTGCTTCTTGGACGGGCATCGTCTGCGTCATCTTAGTAGCTGAGGGGCGGGCTAGCAATTACCTCTTTGGAGCTGTTAATTCGGCGATTTACCTCATCTTGTCCTTTCAGGCTAGCTTTTATGGAGAAGTGCTGACTACGGTTTACTTCTTTATTATGCAGCCGATCGGTCTTTACACTTGGTTGTCCAACCGAGTCAATGAACAAGATAAGGAAGAACCCTCTCATTTTGAAGCTAAGAAGTTAGACTGGCGTGGTTGGCTTAAATATTTGGCCTTGACTGCTCTGATTTGGATTGGTATGGGCTTTGCCTATAAGAGTATTCACAGTCACCGGCCTTTCCGTGATAGCGTGACAGATGCGACCAATGGTATCGGTCAGCTTCTCATGACTGGTCTCTACCGCGAGCAGTGGATCTTCTGGATTGCGACCAATCTCTTCAGTATCTATCTCTGGTGGGGTAGCAACCTTCACATACAGGCTATGTACTGGGTCTATACTCTCAATAGTATCGTCGGATGGTATCAGTGGACCAAGGCGGTGAAGAAAGCTTAGACTAAGATTTGAGATTTTTTGATAGAAAAAATAGCTTAGGAAAGGAAGAAACTCATGACCAAACAGGATATCCCAGCGGGAATGTCGGAAAAAGAGTACTACGAAACCATGGCGGATGAGTCCGCCTTTTTGGCATGGTACAAGACACAGGATTTGCCAAAGTACGAGACGCCCAGCGTAACAGCAGATATGGTGGCCTACTGCTTCGTAGAAGGTCAGATAAAACTCTTGGTCATCAAGCGTAAGGCTCACCCTTATCAAAATAAATATGCTTTGGTAGGAGGTTTTGTAGACAAGCATGAGGATGCCTATCAGGCCTGCATTCGGGAAGTCAAGGAAGAGGTGGGGCTGGAGATACCGCTGGAAAAGGTGGAGCAGCTGATGACGGTATCTACTCCTGGGCGTGATCCGCGAGGTTGGGTCATCACTATTGCCCATCTGGTCTATCTGCCGGCCATAGCAGTAGATCAAGTACAAGCTGGAGATGATGCCAAGGAAGTCACCTTTCTTGATGTAGACTTTAAGACAAGGAGTTTTAGAGACGGTGAGCGGGTCCTGACAGCAGAGGACTTTGCCTTTGACCACTACCAAATCCTGCTGGAGTCTATCAAGCGCATTCAGGGGCGACTGGACTGGAATCCAACTTTTCTCCATTTGCTGGAATCGCCCTTTACCGTCTATGAAGGAACCGAGTTGGTCAATCTCATCACGCCTAGACGCCCCATCGTCAGCAATAATTTTCTAGTTAAATTTGGAGAATACTTGGAGGAGGCTGGCGTTAAGCGCGTGCCTAAGAAGAAACCAAGAAAAGTTTATAAACTGAAGACAGAAAAATCGGATTAAAAGGAAATTGATGATATAGTTTACTTGCAGGACAAAAATGTTCTGCTTTTTTTATTTTTATTACGAATATAAAAGTAGCGACATATCTGCTGAGGAAGAGAGGAGACCTAAGTTCTAGATGCTATTTGCTTCAAAATTTTTTGAAAAATTCCATTTATCTAGTTGACATGTTTTATTGCAAGTGTTACAATAATATTACAAAAAGATTTCTGAATATTACAAAGGAGAAGAAAAAATGAAAACTAAGACTTATACAAAATTGATGGCTGCTACTGTTCTAGCTTCTAGCTTACTTTTAGGGGCTTGTGGTCACAAAGAAGAAACCAAGACTAGCACAAGTGCTAATAAGACAGTACAAACTTCTTCCAGCTCTAAAGTTACTTCATCTAGCAAAGCTAGCAGCGCTCCAAAAGCCAGCAGCAATGCTTCTTCAAATAAAACAGTAGGGCAAGCAGAACAAGTACAGAAAGCTGTGGAATCCGTTCAACCTTCACAAAACCAAACACAACAAGGAGTGGATCAGCAAGTTCAAAGTCAACAAAATACACAGGCTCAACCAAGCCAATCTCAACAAGCTCCTAGTCAACAAAATACGCCGACTCAACCAACTAAACCAAATCAAGCAACTCAGCCAGCCCAACCGAGTCAACCAGCTCAAAATCCAGCTACTGATCGTCAGCTTCAAAACAAGCAGGCAGAAACAAATGCTCGTTATAAAGGCGTTTTGAATATGGTCGATGGAGATTTCTCTGCAGCTGCTGGCAGTTGGACAGATGCAGGAGGTAGTACAGTGACTGTTTCAGCAGGCGGACAGTTTAGTGTCAAGTCAGCGAATGGAACTGTCAATACTTACCATGTTGCTTCATATGCTTATACTTTGGATGATGGTCGCTATACAGCTCAGCTGGGTTCTGCTGAACCGTCTGCTCCTAAATTGGGCATCCAAATCACCACTGGCGCTGACGGTAAAGTAGCTAGTGTTCAATTGATCAAATAAGAAAAAAGAAATTTGCAAAAAAAGGAGGCACCTTTGTAGATGCTTCCTTTCTTATTTCTTTAATGTTGGAGTTGCAAGAGTTCCTCGATCTCTGCCAATGTGCTGGCCTGTGAAATGGCACCGCGAAGTTTAGCTGCACCAGATGTCCCACGAAGGTAGTGAGGAGCGAGTCCGCGGAATTCACGAACGGCTACGTTTTCTCCTTTGAGGTTAATCAAGCGTTTCAAATGTTCGTAGGCGATTTTCATCTTGTCCTCAAAAGTCAAATCAGGGAGGATTTCTCCTGTTTCAAAGTAGTGGTTGATTTGATTGAAGAGGTAGGGATTTCCCATAGCTGCACGGCCAATCATGACAGCATCAGCACCGACTTCTTCGATACGTTGTTTGGCTTCTTGCACGCTGCGGATATCACCGTTGGCGATGAAAGGAATCTTGGTCAAGGCTTGGGCTACGTCGTGCAAGGTCTCAAGGTCTGCGTGACCTGTGTACATTTGTTCACGGGTACGGCCATGCATGGCAAGGGCAGAGACTCCTGCAGCCTCAGCAGCTAAGGCATTCTCCACGGCTAAGGATGGATCAGACCAACCTGTCCGCATCTTGACTGTCAGAGGGATATCCAAAACGGACTGAACCTTGTTGATAATTTTATAGATTTTCTCAGGATCCTTGAGCCACATAGCGCCAGCTTCGTTTTTGACGATTTTGTTAACAGGGCAGCCCATGTTGATATCGACGATATCCGTCTTGGTATTTTCTTGGATAAATTCTGCTGCGCGCGCCAAACTGTCCTCGTCACTACCGAAAAGCTGGATAGAAACGGGATTTTCGCCTTCATCGATGTGAAGCATGTGAAGGGTTTTTTCGTTGTTGTACTGGATGCCCTTGTCAGAGACCATTTCCATCACGACCAGGCCTGCTCCTAGCTCTTTGGCAATGGTTCGGAAAGCAGAGTTGGTTACGCCAGCCATAGGCGCCAGAACCGTACGGTTGGGAATTTCGACATTTCCAATCATAAAAGGGGTATTAAGATTTGTCACGAATCAGTTCCTCCAAGTCATTTTGGTCAAAGTGGTAGGCTGTCTGGCAGAATTGACAGATGATTTCAGCCCCGTGGTCTTGGTCACGCATCTCTTCTAAGTCAGCCTTTGGCAGGGTAGCCAAGGCATTCATGAAGCGCTCTTTGCTGCAGTCGCACTGGAAGCGAATTTCTTCTTCAGACAGGCGTTTGTAGGGCTCATCTCCATAGATGGCAGCCAGCAGAGCTTCAATGTGATCATCGGATTCTAACAGCTTAGAGATAGCAGGCATTTCTTGGATCCGCTTCTCGAAGCGAGTAATATCAGCTTCTTTGGCACCAGGCAGAACTTGTACCAAGAAACCACCAGCAACCTTAACTTTATCATGCTCATCCAAGAGAACATTGAGGCCAACGGCAGAAGGAGTCTGCTGGCTTTCAGTCAGATAGAAGGCCAGGTCTTCGCCGATTTCACCAGAAATGAGTGGTGTCATAGAATTGTAGGGATTGCCAGTACCGTAGTCCGTGATAACCAAAAATTGACCAGAGCCGACAAAGGGACCAACCAGAACTTCGCCAGTAGCTGTCTTTTTAATATCGACACCGGGATTTTGCACATAGCCCTTGACATTGCCCTCGGTATCTGCCACGGTGATGATGGCGCCTAGCGAGCTGGTCCCGAGAACCTTGACGGTGATCTTGGTCTGGCCCTTTTCATTAGCCGCCAAAATCTGGCTGGCAATCAGTGTGCGACCAAGTGCAACGGTAGAGCTTGCTTGAGTTTGATGTTTTTCTTGAGCGGTCCGAACCGTCTCTGTGCTATCCAGCACATAAGCACGGAAAGAACCATTTTCTGAGATAGTTTTAATAATTTTGTCCATACCTTTTATTTTAACATAAAAATAAAAACAAACGTAGCCTTTGTGCTTGTTTTGTCAAAGATTTCTTCTTTACATTGTTCTAGAATCAAGTTAAACAAAAGGAGAAGATTGATCAATCAGGATTCAAAGGCATCCTTTTACGATCTAGCAGTAGCGGATGCGTTTGATTTGACAAATGTAACAAATTTGGTTACAATTGAATCATAAATTACGAATGGAATCAAAAAGGAGAGCATATGATTGAAATTACCTATCTAGATGCAGCTAAGTCAGAACGGAAGATAACTTTCGAGTCTTATGAGGAGTTTGAACTATCACAGCAAGCCTGCCTGATCGGGGTGGCGGATTATCATCCAGTTAAAAAGTTAGTTTATAATGGTCATGATTTGGACTACCATGGGACTTATGGAGATGTTTACTTTTTCCTGATGAAACAGGATTTGAGCCAATATAAGTAAAAAGGAGAACTACAATGGCAAAAGCAATTACAGATGCAACATTTGAACAGGAAACAAAAGACGGTTTGGTCTTGGTAGATTTCTGGGCAACTTGGTGTGGCCCATGTCGTATGCAAGGTCCAATCTTGGATAAATTGTCTGAAGAGCTTTCAGAAGATGTCTTGAAAATCGTCAAAATGGATGTTGATGAAAATCCAAACACAGCTCGTGCCTTTGGAATCATGTCTATCCCAACCCTTCTCTTCAAAAAAGACGGTCAAGTGGTCAAGCAAGTCGCTGGTGTTCACACAGCAGAACAAATCAAGGCCATCGTTGCTGAATTGAGCTAAAAGTAAAGCACTCCCATTCGAAACGGGGAGTGTTTTTGCATAGAAAAAGCCCTGTTCCTCAAATTGAGGACAGGACTCTTTTTCGTTTCTTATTCTTCTGTGCCAAGGCAGTTTTTAGCAACAAGAGCTGCAAGAACACCACCAACGATTGGAGCAAGGATGAAAATCCAAACTTGTTGAAGGGCCGCGCCACCTACCAATACAGCAGGCGCTAAGCTACGAGCTGGATTCACTGAAAGTCCAGTGATGTTCAATCCCACAAGGATCATAGCTGTCAAGGACAAACCAATCACCAAACCAGCAATCGCACCATTTCCCTTGCTTTCTGAAGTCACGGTCATGATCACCAAAACAAACAAGAAAGTTGCGATGACTTCAAACAGGAAACCACCAAAGACAGTTACACCACTTGCCAAGGCATTTTCACCAAGACTAGCAGTTGACATGCCTGAGTTTGCCAAGAGGAAGAAGACTGCACCTGATGCAAGGAAAGCTCCAACCACTTGTCCAAGGATGTAGTTGACAAGGTCTTTCGATGACAAGCGTTTGTTTACAAACATAGCGATTGAAACAGCTGGGTTCAAGTGAGCACCTGAAACAGTTCCGATTGAGAAAGCTGCTACCACGATTGCCAAACCAAATGCCAAAGCAATTCCAAGGTGTCCAAGACCTTTAACACCATTTCCAAAAACAACAGCTCCTGTTCCGATGAACACAAGCATGAAAGTACCGATTAATTCAGCGACAAATTTTTTCATTTTCTATCTCCTTTTTAAAAAATCTATGTATTAGTCTATCAAAACAAACAGGTGGATTCAAGAAAAGTGCTCTGAACATATATTTTGGCTGGAATATCCTTTGTTTATTACAGGAAAAATAGAGTAAATGGTCTATCTTTCAGTTTTTTTGTTGGAAAATATAGTTTTTAGGTTATAATAGGAAGAAGGTAAATTAACGATATTCTACAAGGTATAGAAAGGGCGCTGTTTATGCTTGAGTCATTATCGCAGTTCGGCTTTATTTTGATGGTTTTTACTCCGTTTATTGCGGTGCCGATTTTCTGTTTCTTTGTGGGCTGGATGATTCCTAGGTCGCAAATAACGGAAAAAAGCATCATGGCTGTATTAAGCTTTGTCCTTTTTTGCTTGGTTTTGATTTCATATTATGCTCCTCAACTGTTGGGAATGTTTTTTTGGGGGCTTATCTGGTTCTTTATTGGCCTCCTACGTGCTAAATATTATAGCAAGTCACAGTTCTGGATAAGGTGGCTTATATTTAGCGTCTGTTTTACAATCTATATTTTGGTTTATCTATATTTCTTTAAACTTTTTTAAAAATTTAGCTTCAAATGTCATTTTAGGGACAGATTTATTGAATTATGTAAAAACAGACTGAGACATTTTTGTCTCAGTCTGTTTTTTATTCCTTGCTTGTATGCCGTTTTCCTGAAGCAATAGCATCTGCCTCAGTCATGGCTACGACTCGATCAAAACGTGTATTGGATGGCATATTCTCCATGCTATACCAATAGACATCTGCTTTTCCGTATCGAGCGACATAAACGGTTCTTGTTTGTTGCTGTTCTGCTGCTTGTCTCTCGGCTTCTTGACGTGCTTCCTCTGCAAGGCGTGCTTCTTCAGCCCGTTGGTTAATTGCGTTTTGGACTTGGCCAATGCGATCAGTCAAGCTAGATTTTGTATTTGGATCTGCAACGCGTTCGACAGCAGCTTGTGCTGAAGAAATATTTTCTTGAACTGGATTGTTTTCGAGTTGTTGGACAGCTTGATCAGCAGCTTCAGCAATTTGCTTAGCTTCGGCTTCCTTACGCGCTTGTTCCTCGCGTGCTTTTTTCTCCTCCTCCTGCTTTTGTTTCTGTGCTTCTTGTAACTCTTTTTCTTTGCGTTCCTTCTCTTTCTTTTCTTTTTCCTTGGATGTTGAGGAACTACTTATTTTAGAAGAGGATGAGGAATAACTAGAGCTATTATCTGTTTCCGCGTGATTGCTGCTACAACCTACAAGGAGCAGAACAAAGGTAAGGGTGAGCAAACGAAAGATTTTTTTCATGATAAAGTCTCCTTAGAGGTCTAGACTCGGACATTTGATCCAGAGTATTCAGAGGTCAGTAGACTGATGTAACACTAGCAGGTAATGTGCTATATCGGTACTAACATGCTACTAATAAAAATATCGTAGCCAAAGGTAAAAGCTGTGTAGTGACAGGTATCCCAGGTTCCGTTTGTATGGAACGAAAGATAAGGACTAAATTTGAAAATGGGAATGATGAATTGAATATTGTTGCTATTAGAATAACTACAAAGTTTACTCCCCCAACTCCTCACTGTAAGCAATAATCTGATCAACTGTGTCGGACAAGAACTGAATCGTGTCACGAAGGGGTTTGTCTGTCGAAATATCTGCTCCAATAATCATAGCTGACTCAAGCGGAGTCTTGCTGCCGCCAGACTTGAGCAGTTCAAGCCAGTCACGGGCACCATTCTCATCATTTTTTAGGTGTAGGTAGCCGGCGGTAGAAATGACCAAGCCTGCGGAGTAAGTGTAGCTGTACAGCCCCATGTAGTAGTGGGCTTGACGCATCCAAGTCAGGGCAGCATCGTCATCAATCTCAACGGCATCGCCCCAGAATTCTTTCAAGACTTCTTTCATGATAGCGTTGAGTTTGCTTGCACCGAAGGTTCCGCCTTCTTCGATCAAAGTATAGACCTTGCGTTGGAAGGCAGCTTCCAGCAAGTGGGTAATGAAGTTGTGGAAGTAAGTATCCGTCAGACGGTGAGCCAGGGCAAAGCGTTTCTGGCGTGGGTTATCAAACTGGCGCTCCAGATAATCACTGAGCAGGAGCTCATTAAAGGTAGACGGTGCTTCCACATAGTAGGTGGACATGTGGGCGTTGAAATAGCTTTGGTGATTGTCGGAGAAGATGAACTGACCAGAGTGACCGATCTCGTGAATTAGAGTATAGACATCGCTCATGCGACCAGTCCAGCTCATGAGGACATAAGGGTGAACCCGATAAGGATCAGCAGCATAGCCTCCAGAATCCTTTCCAGCATTGGCCGCAAAGTCGACCCAGCGTTCTTCTTTATAGCGGGCGATTTCTTGGCAATATTCTTGTCCTAGAGGCTCGACTGATTTCATGACGAGGTCGTAGGCATCGTCAATGCTGACTTCGGGATTGAGCTCGCTGTCCAAGTCCAGCTTCCAGTCGGCAAAGGTTATTTTTTCAAGTCCGTTGACCTTAGCTACATGCTTGAGGTATTTCTGAGCTACTGGAGCAAATTCGCTCATAATCAAGTCGATCTGCCGGTCAAACATAGAGCGATCAACTTCTTGCTCAGCCAGTAAGTAGTCAAAGACAGAGTCATAGCCCTTCATGTCAGCTAGTAATTTTTCAGACTTGACCTGAGCCAGATAGGCAGCTGCAGCAGTGTTTTGGTGCTGACGAAGACCTTCAGAGAAAGAGCGGAAAGCTTTTTCGCGGATTTCTGCATTTTCATGGTTTTGGTAAAAATTCTCATAGGTGACAAAGCTATTTTTGTAAACTTTGCCGTCTACTTCAAAGTCAGCCATGGTAAAGTCGCCAGCCCGCATCTTGGTGTAAATATCCTGTGGACTGTAAAAGACTTCGCCCAGATTGGTCAAGGCTTTTTCGACGTCTGCTCCCAGATAGTGGGCTTTTTTGATTTTAGCTTGGCGGATGGCTGAGGTCAGATGGGGCTCTTTACCTAGTTTCTCTAAGACAGCTTCATCTGCACTGATTAGGGCGTCGTCAAAGAAGCTGAGTGCGACATTGGCCTCGGTCTCAAACTCCATGGCTGCTTGGGCAATCTGCGCAAAGCTCTCGTTACCAAAGTCAGTGGTCTGTGGCATAAAACCGTAGTTACCGATGTGGCTGATTTGGATATAAATCTGCTCTAACTCAGCAAATGCCCGCTCAAAATCTTCGAAAGTGCTAAGCTTGCCTTGGTAATCACGGACGAATTTCTGGATGTCCTCTCTGGCCTTTTCGATGGCCCGCAGGAAGTCCTCTTGGTCTTGGTAAAGGGCCGTTAGATCCCAGAGCTCATTTTCTGGAAATTCAGAACGATGTTTTTGTTCCATAGTTTACTCCTTTTGATTAAATAACTATATTCAGTATAGCAAAAAATCCTTTAGAATGCCGTGATTATAGGAAAAAATTAGGGAAATATGATTTCAGCTGTCTGCTTATAAAAAGGAAAAATAGATTTTTATTACTTTTATAGAAAAAAGCCATTTCCAGTCTTTTTCTTTTGGCTGAAATTGTGGTAAAATAGGGTCTATACGTGCTTGATACAAAGATGAGGATATAATAAGCTACTAAGACTATGATATTAAAGCGAAAGTGCTAACTGAACACGTCCGATGAGTTGCTTAAGGGTTTCATATCTTGATCTTTGTAGCCAAGGCGTATGAAAAAATTTGAGCATGTGCTCGGCAAGGAGTCTTTATGACAAAACAAGTTTTTAAAACCGTTTTTGCAGGTCGTGAGCTGGTAGTTGAAACCGGTCAGGTTGCAAAGCAGGCAAATGGCAGCGCCGTTGTTCGATATGGAGAAAGTACCGTTCTAACTGCGGCAACCATGTCCAAAAAGATGGCTACTGGTGACTTTTTCCCATTGCAGGTCAACTATGAGGAAAAAATGTATGCGGCTGGGAAATATCCTGGTGGCTTTAACAAGCGCGAAGGCCGTCCGTCAACAGATGCGACTTTGACTGCCCGCTTGATTGACCGTCCGATTCGTCCTATGTTTGCGGAAGGCTTCCGCAATGAAGTTCAGGTTATCAATACCGTTCTTTCTTATGACGAAGATGCTTCGCCTCAAATGGCTGCGATGTTCGGTAGCTCTCTGGCTCTTTCTATCTCAGAAATTCCTTTTAATGGCCCGATCGCAGGAGTTCAGGTCGGCTATGTGGATGGTGAATTTATCATCAACCCTAGCAAGGAACAAAAAGAGGTTTCGCTTTTGGAATTGACAGTGGCTGGCACCAAAGATGCCATCAACATGGTAGAATCTGGAGCTAAGGAGCTGTCTGAAGATATCATGCTGGAAGCTCTTCTCAAAGGGCACGAAGCGGTCAAGGAATTGATTGCCTTCCAAGAAGAAATTGTCGCAGCGGTCGGCAAGGAAAAGGCTGAAGTAGAATTGCTGCATGTTGATGAAGTGCTGCAGGCAGAGATTGTCGCGGCCTACAACAGTGACTTGCAAAAGGCTGTTCAGGTAGAAGAAAAGCTGGCGCGTGAAGCAGCAACTCAGGCTGTCAAAGACCAAGTCACAGCAGTCTATGAAGAAAAATATGCAGACCACGAAGAATTCGACCGTATCATGCGTGATGTGGCCGAAATCTTGGAGCAAATGGAGCATGCAGAAGTGCGTCGTTTGATTACAGAAGATAAGGTCCGTCCTGACGGTCGTAAGGTTGATGAAATCCGTCCGCTGGATGCGGAAGTGGATTACCTGCCGCGCGTGCATGGTTCTGGTCTCTTTACTCGTGGGCAAACCCAAGCCTTGTCTGTTCTGACCTTGGCACCAATGGGCGAAACGCAGATTGTGGACGGCTTGGATCCGGAATACAAGAAACGCTTCATGCACCACTATAATTTCCCGCAATATTCTGTCGGTGAGACAGGCCGTTATGGGGCTCCTGGCCGTCGTGAAATCGGACACGGTGCTCTTGGGGAGCGTGCCTTGGAGCAAGTTTTGCCTAGCTTAGAAGAATTCCCATACGCTATCCGTCTGGTAGCAGAAGTCTTGGAATCAAATGGTTCTTCTTCACAAGCTTCTATCTGTGCGGGAACTCTAGCTCTGATGGCTGGTGGTGTGCCGATTAAGGCGCCAGTTGCCGGAATTGCCATGGGCTTGATTTCAGATGGCAGCAACTACACGGTTCTGACGGATATTCAAGGTTTGGAAGACCATTTTGGTGATATGGACTTTAAGGTAGCTGGTACTCGTGAAGGGATTACAGCCCTGCAGATGGATATCAAGATTGAAGGAATTACAGCAGAAATCCTGACAGAAGCTCTGGCTCAGGCTAAGAAAGCCCGCTTTGAAATTCTGAACTTGATTGAAGCGACCATTCCGGCTCCACGTCCAGAATTAGCTCCAACTGCTCCGAAAATCGATACCATCAAGATCGATGTGGACAAAATCAAGATTGTCATCGGTAAAGGTGGCGAAACCATCGACAAGATTATCGCTGAGACTGGTGTTAAGATTGACATTGACGAAGAAGGAAATGTATCCATCTACTCTAGCGACCAAGATGCGATTAATCGTGCTAAGGAAATCATTGCTGGCTTGGTCCGTGAAGCAAAAGTGGACGAAGTTTACCATGCCAAGGTTGTTCGGATTGAGAAATTCGGTGCCTTTGTCAACCTCTTTGACAAGACCGATGCCCTCGTTCACATCTCTGAAATGGCTTGGACTCGAACCAACAATGTCGAAGACTTGGTACAAATTGGTGATTTTGTCGATGTTAAGGTCATTAAGATTGACGAAAAAGGCCGCGTAGATGCGTCTATGAAAGCTCTCTTGCCACGTCCGCCTAAGCCTGACAAGCCAAAGAGAGACCACGATAAACATCAGGAAAAAGGGCATTTTCATAAGAAACATGAAGACGCCCCTAAAACTAAATCGGAAGAATAATGAAAAGGGAGTGATCAGGCTCGATTACCTTACAAATTTCTTTGTGTAGGGCCTGCTCCCTTATTTTACCTAATGAAAGGAGAAGAAGATGGGCTGGTGGAAAGAAGCCATTGAGATTGTAAAAGAAAATGATCCAGCTGCTCGTACTTCGCTGGAGGTCATTCTGACTTATCCAGGTGTCAAGGCCTTGGCAGCCCACCGTCTTTCTCATTTCCTCTGGAAGAGAGGCTTTAAGCTACTGGCACGCATGCACAGCCAATTTTGGCGCTTTTGGACTCAGATTGAGATTCATCCAGGTGCTCAGATTGAGTCAGGTGTTTTCATTGACCATGGTGGTGGATTGGTTATCGGCGAAACGGCCATCGTGGAAAAGGGTGCGCTTCTGTATCATGGCGTGACCTTAGGCGGAACTGGTAAGGATACAGGGAAACGGCATCCGACTGTGCGTCGGGGCGCCTTGGTCTCTGCTCATGCTCAAGTCATTGGCCCAGTTGAAATTGGTGAAAATGCCAAAGTTGGAGCTGGAGCAGTTGTTGTGGCCGATGTACCTAGTGATGTGACCGTAGTTGGAATCCCTGCCAAGATTGTGCGTGTTCATGGTCAGAAAGATGAGCCAACCATCCACGAGGTGGAAGAACAGCGAGAATATTATCTGGACAAGCTGGAGCATGCCCGCGAAGCCAGCCACCATTCGTCGGAGCTCTAAGAAAGACTTATTTTGAACAGTAACAAGACATCTTAGGAGGTCTTGTCAAGGAGTAATTTGGCAAACTGTAACTCAATGGGCTCACTATAAGTGAAGCCGAAAAGATGTGACCAAACTTTGCTGTCAAAGAAAAAGACGAGGATGGCTTTGCTGAAGTCCTAAAGGAAGAGAAGCTATGTTATTAGAGGAATTTGAAAATGTAGCAGCAGTCATTGAGCCAACTGAAAAGCCAGTCCATGACAAGGGTGAGGTGTGCGAAACCATCATCCTTTCCTTTAACGGGGAAATTCTGAAACGTTTGATTGAGTCAGAAAAAGTCTATCAAGGAGGCTATTTAAAAAATCTTAACGGACAATTCCCTTGGTATGTATATAATTATGATGGAAATCAAGTTGCGGTCATGACTGCGCTTATTGGAGCTCCATCAGTGATTGGCCAACTGGAGGAGTTGGCGGCCAGAGGCTTCAAGAATTTCATCATTCTAGGTTCCTGTGGCGTTTTGGATCTCTCAATTGATGCGGATAAGATTATCTTGCCGGCTGAGGCTTTGCGAGATGAAGGAACTAGCTATCACTATGCCCCACCGGGTGACGAAGTTGCCTATGACGAGTCTCTATTAGTTAAGCTAGAAGCCATCTTTGACAAGCACAATATTGAGCATATCCGCACCAAGTCTTGGACGACTGATGCCTTTTATCGAGAAACACCTGATAAGGTCAAGCGTCGCTTGGCCGCTGGAGCTCAAGTGGTGGACATGGAAGCTTCAGCTATCATGGCTTGGAGTCAATTTCGCAAGACCAAGGTCTATCAGTTCTTCTACACAGCTGACTATGTGGATCATCATAACCGAACCTGGGATGCCCGCCATGAAGAGCGGACAGCTGATGCCATGACTTTTTTCACTATCGCTTTGACAATAGCAAAGGAACTAGAAAGGTAACTACAAGAATGGCAGTATATTTTTACGGCTGTATCACCATGGATGGCTACTTGGCAGACAGCCAGCATAGGATAGACTGGCTGCATCAGCTTGGTTCTGTAGAGGATACAGGCTATGATGACTTTTACAGGCAAATGGATATCACCATCATGGGCAAGCGGACCTTTGAGGAAATCCAAGATTTGCAAGATGTAGAAAGTTTTTATCAAGCTACGGAAAATTATGTCTTTACGCATGATAGGCACCTGCCTGTCAGCAATTACCAGCTAGTAGCTGGGGATGTGGTGGACTTTGTTCACCAGATTGACAAAGGCAAAAATGTCTTTGTGATTGGTGGTAATTCCTTGGTAGGACCGCTCTTGGATGCGGATCTTTTCGACCACCTCATTATTCAGATAGCGCCCCTTATCCTAGGAAAGGGGGTACCCCTCTTTACCCAAGAGGAAGGGCAGCGCTTTTACCAACTGGATAGCCTCAGACAATTTGGCCCTTTTGCAGAGCTGGTTTTCAGCCGAAAAAGTCAGAAATAGAGAAGGGAGTGGACCGCATGATTAAAATTTACGACACCATGACCCGCAGCCTACGTGAATTTGTGCCCATTGAAGAGGGCAAGGTTCGCATGTATGTCTGCGGTCCGACGGTTTATAACTATATCCATGTCGGCAATGCCCGCTCAACAGTAGCTTTTGACACAGTTCGTCGCTATTTTGAGTATCGGGGATTTGAGGTCAATTATATTTCCAATTTTACAGATGTAGATGATAAGATTATCAATCGGGCCAAGGAAGAAGGCATTACGCCTCAAGAGGTGGCTGACAAGTATATCGCTGCCTTTCGTGAGGATGTGACGGCTTTGGGTGTCAAGCCTGCGACCCGCCATCCGCGGGTGGTGGAGTTTATGGCTGACATCATCCGCTTTGTGGAGGATTTGATTGACAAGGGCTACGCTTATGAGTCAGAGGGGGACGTCTATTTCCGCGTCGAAAAGTCTCACAATTATGCCAAACTAGCCAACAAAACCTTGACAGACTTGGAGTTGGGTGCTTCTGGTCGGACAGATGAGGAGACCGCCCGCAAGGAAAATCCAGTAGACTTTGCTCTCTGGAAGGCGGCTAAGCCGGGTGAGATTTCCTGGGACAGTCCTTGGGGAGCAGGTCGTCCGGGCTGGCACATCGAGTGCTCGGTCATGTCAACGGAGATTTTGGGTGATATTATTGATATCCACGGGGGCGGGGCAGACTTAGAATTTCCTCACCATACCAATGAAATCGCCCAGTCAGAGGCCAAGACTGGTCAGACTTTTGCCAACTACTGGATGCATAATGGCTTTGTCAACATTGACGATGTTAAGATGTCCAAGTCTCTAGGCAATTTCATCACCGTTCATGATGCCCTCAAGACCATTGATGGTCAGGTGCTGCGTTTCTTCTTTGCTACCCAGCATTATCGTAAGCCGATTAATTTCACGGAAAAAGCTGTCCGCGATGCAGCGACCAATCTCAAGTATTTGAAACATACCTATGAGCAACCTTTCACTGGTCAGGCTGACTCTGCTCAGCTTCAAGCCTTTCTAGACAAGTTCACCGCTGCTATGGACGAAGATTTCAATGCGGCCAACGGTATCACAGTTGTCTTCGAGCTAGCCAAGTGGATCAACTCTGGTAATTACACCGATGAAGTTAAGGCAGCCTTTGCCAAGCTCTTAGAAGTTTTTGGTATCGTTTTTGTAGAAGAAGTCCTGGATGCGGACATTGAGCGCTTGATTGAGGAACGCCAAGCAGCGCGGGCTAATCGGGATTTTGCGACTGCGGATCGTATTCGGGATGAATTGGCCGCTCAGGGCATCAAGCTTTTGGATACTAAGGACGGAGTGAGGTGGACACGTGACTGATGTCAACCTGATTAACGGCATTGCCCTCGCTTTTGAGGGTGATGCTGTCTACTCCATGTATATCCGGAGGCATCTGATTTTTCAAGGACTGACTAAGCCCAATCAGCTGCATAGGGAAGCGACCAAGTACGTCTCTGCCAAGGCTCAGGCCAATCTCATCTCTCTTATGCTGGAAGAAGGGATTCTGACGGAGAAGGAAGAGGATATCTACAAGCGTGGCCGCAATGCCAACAGCCACACCAAGGCTAAGAATACGGACATCGTCACCTACCGTATGTCTACCGGCTTTGAGGCAGTCATGGGCTACCTGCATATGACCGAAGCAATTGAGCGACTGGAAGAGCTGATTGACTGGTGTATTCGGAAGATAGAGGCTTCGTTCTGATGCACTGCTATCTTACTTATTCTGAGATTGAACTCTTTTACTAACAATCACTAGGATTTAAGAGATTTATATATCAAAGACGAGTTTTACATAAAGCTCGTTTTTTGATGCTCCTATATAAACAAGCATGTTGTCTACAGAAAAACTGGAAAATTTTATAGAAGATTGAGTTTAAAACTTTAAATATATAATTGGATGAAAAGTAGGAGATTGAAATTTATTTTCAGAAAAGTATTGACATGTTTTCTGAAAAGGAGTAGAATGGCTCATGTTTTTAAAGGAGGAACTTATGTTTTCCAAGCTAAAAGGCTTTTTTATTGGACGCCCATTAAAATCTGGAAAAGAGGGCGAAGATGGCCATTTATTGACTAAGATGCAAGCTTTAGCCATGCTCTCCAGTGACGCTTTATCTTCGATTGCTTATGGACCAGAGCAGGTTGTTTTAGTCTTGACTTCTGTTTCTGTTGGTGCCATTTGGTGGTCGCTTCCCATAGGAATTGTCGTATTGATTCTATTAGCGAGTTTAACGATTTCCTATCGTCAGGTCATTCATGCTTATCCTCAAGGAGGAGGAGCTTATATGGTGACGACAGAAAATCTATCTCCAACGGCAGGTTTGATTGCGGGTGGAAGCTTACTGGTAGATTACATGCTGACAGTAGCCGTTTCGGTCGCTTCTGGAGCGGACGCAATTACCTCTGCGATTCCCGTCTTACACCCTTACAATTTACATATTTCCATTTTCTTAGTTCTCTTGTTGATGCTAATGAATCTCCGAGGATTAAAAGAATCGGCCACTTCCTTGATGATTCCTGTCTATCTTTTTATTGTCAGCACCTTATTGTTGATTGGTTTTGGTTTTGTGCAAATCCTGACAGGAAATTTAGACTATCACGCAACTGCGCGGATTGGTAGTCCGATTGCTGGAGTCAGTTTGATCTTGCTGCTTCGTGCCTTCACCAGCGGCTCTGCTTCCTTGACAGGAGTGGAAGCTATTTCCAATTCAGTTCCCTTTTTCAAGAAGCCTAAAGCCCATAATGCCGCAGCCACCCTATCGATTATGGCCTTAATCCTAGGAATCATGTTTGCTGGTATTACCTTCTTGAATTATTGGATTGGCATCGTGCCTGTCAAAGGTGTAACGACTCTGGCTCAAATGGCGCAAGCGATTTTGGGAACTTCTGCTTTTGGTCGTATCTTGTTTTATGTTTTCCAATTGTCGACTGCTTTAATCTTAGCAGTGGCAGCCAATACAGGCTTTTCAGCCTTTCCGATGCTTTCCTACAATATGGCTAAGAATAAATACATGCCACATATGTACATGGAAAAAGGAGATCGTCTGAGCTATTCTAATGGCATTTTCACCCTGGCTTTTGGAGCTATTGCACTTTTGTTTATCTTTAAGGGAAATACAGAACGCTTGATTCCCCTGTACACGATTGGTGTATTCGTACCCTTTGCTCTCTCCCAAACCGGCATGGTTGTCCATTGGAAGAAAAAATATGGAAATACTTTCTTGAAGCATTCGATTGCGAATATCCTTGGTGCGATCATTTGTTACGGGATTGTCCTTATCTTACTCTTGTTCCGTCTCCAAGATATTTGGCCTTTCTTCCCTATTATCATCGTCTTGACTTGGCTGTTTTTGTCTATCAAGCAGCATTATAATAGAGTCGCTAAACAGTTGAGATTGCATGACCACATTGAGCGCCAGAACTACACTGGTAATACAGTAATTGTCCTGGTCGGGAATGTTACCCGAGTCAGTGTTGGTGCGATGAGCTATGCGCGCAGTATCGGAGATGAAGTCGTAGCAATGCATGTTTCTACAGCAGAGACAGCTGAAAAAGATGCTGAAGTCGCCGAGGAATTTGCTGACTACTTCCCTGATATTCGTTTTGAGACAGTTACGACTAGCTATCGCAATATCATCAGTCCGACAGTTCAGTATGTGATTAAGGTAGCCAAGCGAGCCAAAAAAGAAGGAAGAACAGTGACAGTCCTAGTACCTCAGTTCATACCTAAAAAGAGATGGCAAAATGTCTTGCATAACCAGATGAGTTTAAAATTAAAATACTATTTGAAATGGTATGAGGATGTCGTGGTTGCAAGTTATTCTTATCACTTAAAAGAATGAGCTAATGCCTTTACTGAATGAGAAAAAGGAGTTGAAGATTTTTCAACTCCTTTTATTATTTATCGGACATAGCATAAAGTTAATTTGTCTGTACTTTTTGGTAATTTTGATAAAATTCTACTTTAATCTTAATAAAAGTTTCCAAGTCTCGTAAAAGTTGCAGAAGTGTAGCGCGGGTTTCAAATTCTTGCCGAGTCTTAGGAAGTGGGCGTTCACGAAAGACAGCCAAGAAGGTTTCGATTTCTTCAACTAGTTCGTGAGCAGGATTTTCTTGACTGAGCTGTTGGGCTGTCTTGGAGAAAAGACGTGCTAAAATCAAGCTCTCACTGGCTGCCAATTGACAGTTGTTGATATTTCCTGCCATGTCTTTTAGAATGCGATTTTGCGCCTGCCGCATTTCAAAATAATGAATATGGTAGTTGGTTTGATGAAAGAGGTGGTTGGAGTGGTCCAGATAGACCAGTTGTAAGGCTTCTTGAAGGATAGTATCTAGTTCCTTGATTAGAGTTGCATCGTTTCGACCGTCTCCAGCTTTTAAGAAATATTCAAAACGCAGTAGAATTTTCTTCAGTTGCTCTTCAACTTGAATATGATAGTTATCAATATCTTGCTGGTTTGAAGCCATATATAAATTAGCTAGGAGAGCGAATCCCGTTCCGATGAGGAAGACAGCCATTTCGTTAGCCAAAAGAGACCAAGAAACAGAATGGGCCAGCAGCAGATGAGTGACTAAAACTGTGCTGGGGGTGATGCCTATTTCCCAGCCAAAGAGATAAGCGAAGGGAACGTAGAGCAGGATATAAATCCCTAAGCTCCAAAGGTTAAATCCTAGAAGGATGAAAGATAAGCTCCCGATGGCTAGTGCTAAAATAGTAGACAAGAGGCGGTTGCGGGCTAGTTTGATAGTGCTTCTGCGGGTGTCGGAAACGCTGAGGATGGCAATGATACCGGCTGATATAGCATTGCTTAGGCCTAAAAAAGCAGCTAGAGCCGCGGCAAGACATGTTGCAAGAGCTAGTTTGATGGTACGTTGGAGGAGAGGCATAAGCTTCTTTCTATTTCATAAAGTTTTATCTATTATATCACATGATTAGCCGTAGACATGTGAGCATAATATGTCAATGTTTAAAAATTGCAGAAAGGTGCTGCTCCATAGATGTTACGATTATGGTAGAATGACTGGAGTTGAAAAGTCGGATAGTCTAGGTGAAATTTTTTTGACTAGACGGCAAATTTATCGTACAATAGAAAGTAGCGAAAAAATGCCTGGCTAAATGCCTGTGTAATCTTAAGGAGAATAACTTTGGAATTAGAAGTATTTGCAGGACAAGAAAAAAGTGAGCTTTCGATGATTGAGGTAGCACGTGCCATCTTAGAATTGCGCGGGCGTGACCATGAAATGTATTTCGATGAGCTTGTCAATGAAATTCAAAATTATCTGGAAAAATCAAATAGCGAGATCCGAGAAGCGCTGCCTCTATTTTATACAGAACTGAATGTAGATGGCAGTTTCATTCCACTTGGTGACAATAAATGGGGTCTTCGTTCTTGGTATGCGATTGACGAAGTCGATGAAGAAATCATCGCTTTGGAAGAAACGGACGAGGAAGACGAACCTAAGAAACGCAAGAAAAAACGCGTTAATGCCTTTATGGACGGCGACGAAGATGCAATTGATTACAGCGATGATGATCCTGAAGATGAGGACTCATATGAAGAGGATCCAGCTCTTTCATACGATGAAGACAATCCAGATGATGAAAAGAGTGAGGTTGAAGCCTACGATGCTGAAATCAATGAAATAGCTCCAGATGATCTCGGCGAAGAAGTTGAGTTAAATGAAGAAGACGATGAATATTCTGACGATGATCAGGATGTTGAAGACGAAGAATAATAATCAAGAAACAACTGCTTTTTGAAGCAGTTGTTTTTGCGTTCTAA
>NZ_JAPVZT010000005.1:0-167397 GCF_041432495.1 Streptococcus sp. 27098_8_73 | reverse complement strand
AATGCAGTCGTGAACAAGGCCAATGTAGAGTTTGTAGGTAAGTGGGAATTCAAGGCGAATCCGACAAATGCTGAAACTTATACGCCTCAAGTAACGGAAGAAACTATCAAGGTTGGAGAAACACCAGACTTGACTGATAATGTGACGAACTTGCCAAGCCTTCCAGCTGGGACTAAGGTAGTCGATATCACGCCTGCGGGTCAAATAGATACCACAAAACCAGGTACTTATAGCGGTACAGTCCGTGTTGACTATCCAGATGGTTCTTCTACTGAAGTTTCTGTACCAGTTAATGTTTTGCCTGCACCGGTAACTGAAACCTATAAAGTGACTTACCGCTTCGAAAGTGCTACGGCAGACAATAACTTGCCAACAGAAGTATTGAGCTTACTTCCACAAAGTGGAACATATACTACAAGTTCTTCTGTAGCGATTGCTTTTGTTCCAGAAGCACCGATGCCTGTAGAAGTGGCTGCTGCAAATGGTACTTGGAAATTCCTGGGCTACGAAAAAGTGGAAGAGGAAACAAGCTTGACCTTCGTAGGTAAATGGGCCTTTGAAGCCAAGCAAGCTCCTAGTCCGCAGCCGCAACCGGAACCAGCACCGCAACCGGAACCAGCACCGCAGCCGAAACCAGAACCTCAACCAGAACCAGCGCCACAACCGCAACCGGTTCCGAAACCACAGCCACAGCCAAGTCCTGTTCCACCAGTGACTCCAGAAGTGAAGCCGGTTCAAGAGACTGATTCAGCAGCTAAAGCTCAAACAGATCAGCTAGTGAAACCTGAAAGCAAACCTGTTCCAAATGATAAGCCAGCTGCTCCAACTCCAGCAGGAGATAAGGCTAAACAAGCGACCTTACCAAATACAGGTAGCACTTCTCCAGTTTCAATAGTGGGAGCAACGACCAGTGCTATTCTTGCGAGCCTAGGATTTATGATTCTTGGTCGCAAGCGCAAAGATGATGAGGCTTAAAAGGGTAGCTCTTTGTATAAACTTTGGCTAGCACTTAATCAAATCATTAAGAGTCTTCTAAGTAGCATTTTACTTAGAAGGCTCTTGTTTTTCTGGGATTTATGGATTAAGCTAAGATTGATTCACAAAAATTAGGATTTTTTGGTATAATAGAGTCAATAACAGGATAAAAGTAGGGAAAATATGACAAAAATTAAAATTGTGACAGACTCTTCGATTACGATTGAGCCTGAACTAGCAAAAGATTTGAATATTACAATAGTTCCTTTGACAGTCATGATTGATGGTGTAGTCTACTCGGATTCCAATTTGAAGGAGGGAGAATTCCTTCGGTTGATGAAGTCTAGTAAAAATCTGCCCAAGACCAGCCAGCCACCAGTTGGAGTATTTGCAGAGGTTTTCGAAGATTTATCAGCGGAAGATGTCCAAATTATCTCGATTCACATGTCTCATGCTTTATCTGGCACTGTAGAGGCAGCTCGTCAGGGTGCTACCTTAGCCAAGGCTGATGTAACAGTTGTCGATAGTTCTTTCACGGACCAAGCCATGAAGTTCCAAGTCGTTGAGGCTGCTAAGATGGCAAAAGCTGGAGCGACTTTGGAGGAGATTTTACAAAAACTTGAGGAAGTCAAAGCCAAGACGGAGCTATATATCGGCGTATCAACCTTAGAAAACTTGGTCAAAGGTGGTCGTATCGGCCGTGTGACTGGTCTGATTAGCTCGCTTTTAAATATTCGTGTCGTCATGCAGATGACAAATCATACCTTGACTCCTATTGTCAAAGGACGGGGCGCTAAAACCTTTAAGAAATGGCTGGATGATTTAAAAGAGTCTCTGAAAGAGAAGGAAATTGAAGAAATCGGCATTTCCTATGCGGGTGGACCAGAATTTGCCAATCAAATGAAGGAAGAGCTGCAGGAGTTTGTTGAAAAACCAATCCCTGTCTTAGAAACAGGTTCCATCATCCAAACGCACACTGGAGAAAATGCATGGGCCGTTCTAGTTCGCTATAAATAGAGTAAATTATTTGTAAAATGTCTGCTTAAGACTTGACCTAGACGCTTTTTTTAGATATGATAATATCTGTTAGGGTTATTAACCCAGAAAAAAATTGGAGGATTTGTTAAATGGCTAACAAACAAGATTTGATCGCAAAAGTGGCAGAAGCTACAGAATTGACTAAAAAAGATTCAGCAGCAGCAGTTGACGCTGTATTTGCAGCAGTTACAGAATACCTTTCAAAAGGTGAAAAAGTTCAATTGATCGGTTTTGGTAACTTTGAAGTTCGTGAGCGTGCAGCACGTAAAGGTCGCAACCCACAAACTGGTAAAGAAATCACAATCGCAGCTTCTAAAGTTCCAGCTTTCAAAGCAGGTAAAGCTCTTAAAGACGCTGTAAAATAAGACAAAAATCAAAAGCCTATTGTATCAGCTTCCTAGCTTTTACAGTAGGCTTTTTCTTATGTTTTGGCATAACATCAATCATTTTTCCTAAGCTTCTAGAAGATACAGTATTTGTTTGTTAGAGAAGGCAGCAAAAATCAGGATGCTCCTCCTGCTAAACTTAAAATATGATATAATGTAGCTAAGAAATGGGGGTAACTATGTATTTAAAAAAAGTAATAACCTTTTTAACCATGCTTGCAGCTGTCATGGCTTTGACAGCTTGCTATTATCCAAGGAAAAGAGTTCCTAGGTCTGAAGCCTCTTCTGTCCAAAAGGTAAAAATACCAAAGAAATCAGAATCGACGAAGGCTACAGGCTCTAGTCAGCAAGAAAAATCAAAGAGCAGTCAGACCTCATCATCTAGTGCTCCAGCTTCTGAGAGTAAGGCGACAAGTTCGCCAGATGAAGTAACGGATGGCTTGCCTCAAGATGCACAGTCTGCCAATAAAGACAAGATCTATGCAACAGGTAATGCCAAGGTGTATTATCGTTCTTTTGAGGGAGGATTTAGTGCTCAAACGCCTGATTTCAAAGGCTATACAGAGGAGCAAGTCAAAAAGGTGCTTGGCGAGCCAGAGGCCGTCATAAAGGATCCAAACTATATTAAAGACACTTTTAAAGCTCAGGAGTTAGAAAATATAAAAGAGCTCTATCAAGGTCAGCGTGTGACAGAAGAGCAGGCAAAAGCTTTCTATGTAACAGCAGCGGATATTGCACAGGCAGCTAGCTTGAACCAAGACTATCAATTGGAGAGTGACTATATTTTATATAGCTATAAGCAACATAAAATTAATCTGATTTTCTCTAAAGGAGAGTTGTATTATATGACTCCTAATCCTGATTATCTTTATTTTAAATAATCTTGGAAAATTCTTGCGCTAGTTTACTAGGCTTGCTATAATAGCTAAAATGAAATGAGAAGGAGCAAGGATGAAAGCTTATATAAATGTCAATCTGGTGACCTGTGACAGCGCATTTCATGTTTATCGGGAAGGCTTGTTGGTCGTGGAAGATGAACGCATTGCCTACTGTGGTCCCCATGACAAGGCTTGGTTAGAACAATGCAGCGAGCTAGTGGATTATGAGGGTGCTTGGATCATGCCAGGGCTGGTCAACTGCCATACGCACTCAGCCATGACCTTGCTGCGTGGGATTCGTGATGACAGCAATCTGCACGAATGGCTAGAGGACTATATTTGGCCAGCAGAAAGTCAGTTCACGGCGAATCTAACGACCAAGGCTGTCCAACTGGCTCTGGCTGAAATGCTCCAGTCGGGAACAACGACTTTTAACGATATGTATAATCCTCAAGGAGTGGATATTGACCGTATCTATGAGACCGTGCGGCAGTCTGGTATGCGCTGCTATTTCTCACCAACCCTCTTTAGCTCAGCAGCTGAAACAGCAGCAGAGACTCTGGCACGTACTCGGGCCATTGTTGAGGAAATCCTCGCTTATGAAGATGAAGATTTTCAGGTCATGGTGGCGCCGCATTCGCCCTATGCCTGTGACGAAGATCTACTCAAGGGCAGTCTTGAGCTAGCTCGTGAGCTGGATTTGAAGCTTCATATCCATGTGGCAGAGACTCAGGAAGAAAATAAAATCATCCTGGAGCGCTATGGTAAACGGCCTTTGGCTTTCTTGAAAGAGCTTGGCTACTTGGAGCAGCCAGCCATTTTTGCTCACGGAGTTGAGCTCAATCCGTCAGAGATTGCTGATTTAGCGGCTTCACCAGTCAGCATCGCCCACAATCCTATCAGCAACCTCAAGCTGGCTTCTGGTGTAGCTCCGGTGACGGATTTATTAGCCGCTGGGGTGACCGTTGGCTTAGCGACGGACTCTGTCGCTTCTAATAATAATCTGGATATGTTTGAAGAAGGTCGGACAGCAGCCCTCCTTCAGAAAATGCGAGCAGGTGATGCAACCCAGTTTACGATCGAGCAGGCCTTGAAAGCTTTGACCATTGAAGGAGCAAAGGCGTTGGGCTTGGAGGACAAAATCGGCAGTCTGGAAGCGGGCAAGCAAGCCGATTTCATTGTCATTCAGCCTAAGGGACGACTTCATCTCTATCCTTTGGAAAATATGCTGTCGCACCTAGTATACGCAGTCAAAGGCAGCGATGTTCAGGATGTCTACATTGCAGGGCAGCAGGTGGTCCGAGATAGCAAAGTGCTGACCGTTGATCTAGAATCGTTCCGTTAAAAAGAAAAGCTGAGTTTGTCTCGGCTTTTATGTTGGTCAGGAGAGCTCTTGTCAATTTTTGCTGGCTAACATATTCTTTGTCAAAGAAAAACTCTGGGTCACCCCAGAGTTTGTGTTAGTTTTAAGCTTTCTTTGATTTAGAAATATAGAATAATTGTAGGACGATACCAAGGAGTGCCATACCAATAACGATATAGAAGGCCATTGAATAGTCTCCCTTGTTTGCTTGAGCAAGTCGAGCTCCTAACTGTGGTCCGGCAATAGCTGCAACACCATAGGCTGTGAACATCCAGCCATAGTTTGTGCCGACATTTGCCACGCCCCAATTTTCGGCAGTAATACCTGGGAAAGATCCAAGGAAGCCACCGAAGGACAGGGCGACAAGCATGACGCCTAAGATTGCAAGGATGCTTCCTTCTCCTTTAAAGAGAGCGGTCAGTGCTAAGCCACCAGCGACAGCGCCAAACATGGCGATTACAGTAGGGTAGCGGCCGATTTTGTCCGATACAGCTCCCCAGAAGATCCGTCCAAAAGTATTGGCAATAGAAACCAGCATAACGAATAGAGTTGCTTCTCCAACTAGTTTATATTGGTCAGAGATAGACGCTGCTGAACCGATAATCATCATACCACCAGTAGCACCTAAAATGTAGATGAGCCACAGCAACCAGAAGTTGCCTTCGCGTAGCATTTCTTTGTGAGTTTTGCCTGTCGGTGCAGAACTTCCTGCTACTGGAGCAGCTGCTGGAGCTTTTTCCATGACAAGAGAAGAGCAGCAGATAACGACAAGTAGGGCAATCCCCAGAACTTTAAATGTAGAATAAACGCCCATTGAAGCGATGAGAGTTTTGGCAAGTGGTCCGATGATTAGTGGTCCAAGTCCAAAGCCAGCTGCGGTTAAACCACCTGCGAGACCTTTTTTATCAGGGAACCATTTGGTAGCGACAGAAGTTGAAGCGCCATAGGCTGATCCGATACCGAGACCAAGGACAACCCCGTAGGTTAAGTAGAGTACAGGAAGAGAAGTTGCAAATCCTGTAGCAAACATACCAGCACCAAAGAGAATGCCTCCTAGAAAGACAAATTTCTTAGGGCCTAATGAATCGACTTTAGGTCCGAAAATAATCATGCCGATTGGCACCATTGCAAAAGAGATACTGAAGGCTAGAGAGGTTTGAGCTTGCACCCATCCTTGGCTAGCATTGGCTTCCAGTAGCGCTTTTTGAAAAACAGACCAGGCGTATCCAGCACCTAAAGAAAGGTTGGTTAAGATAGCTGCTGCTAAAATGAACCAGCGATTTGGTGTTTTTTTCATAATGATATCCTCATTTATATATTTTTTCTAAAAAGTGATAGAAAACCAGCCGTATCCAAATGTTCTTCGGCATCTTTTCTGCACAGCAGATAGAATAGCAGAAGTTTGGTTACAGAATTTCTTACGATAAAACCGATATATCAAAATTAAGCGCTTACATATTTGTTAACATCTCTATCATATCGTGCTTTGAGGCAAAAATCTACTTAATTAAAATGAATAGGTCTATTAGGCAGATTAATATTTTTCCTTATTTACAATCATTCTTAATAGAAAATCTATGTTTGTCATGATATAATGGAAATAAGCTAGAATGAATGTGGATGGAGTATAGAGAAGATGAATGAAGAATATGAAAAGAATTACCAGGAAGTAATTGAACATCTGAGGCTGAAAGGTGTTCGAATCACAGAGACGAGAAAGGCCGTGATTGCTTTTATCATCAGCAGTCATGACCATCCTAGTGCAGAGATGATTTACCAAGCGCTTTTGCCTGAATTTCCCAATATGAGCCTGGCGACTGTTTATAACAACTTAAAAGTGTTGATTGATGAAGGCTTTGTATCTGAGCTCAAGGTTCGTAACGACACGACGACTTATTATGATTTTATGGGGCATCAGCACCTCAATGTCATCTGTGAAAAATGTGGTCGGATTGCGGATATGGACTTGGATTTGCCAGACGTTCAGCAGGAAGCAGCAGAGCAGACTGGCTATCAAATCACTAAGAGTCAGATGGTCGTTTATGGCATTTGTCCCGAGTGCGCCCAGCAAGGACAAGTGGCTAGCTAGAAGTCTTGAGTGAGAATTGATTTTCTCAAAAGGTTTAGCAAGTGGAAAATTTCACAAATATCTCACTGAGACTAGATTTTTGAGAGAAAATTTTGTAAAATAGAATAGATAAACGGGGTAAACCCCGGAAAATAAAAGGAGAATCCATCTAATGGTAAAATTGGTTTTTGCTCGCCATGGTGAGTCTGAATGGAACAAAGCTAACCTTTTCACTGGTTGGGCTGATGTAGATCTTTCTGAAAAAGGTACACAACAAGCAATCGACGCTGGTAAATTGATCAAAGAAGCTGGTATCGAATTTGACCAAGCTTATACTTCAGTTTTGAAACGTGCGATCAAAACAACAAACTTGGCGCTTGAAGCTGCTGATCAACTCTGGGTTCCAGTTGAAAAATCATGGCGCTTGAACGAACGTCACTACGGTGGTTTGACTGGTAAAAACAAGGCTGAAGCAGCTGAGCAATTTGGTGATGAGCAAGTTCACATCTGGCGTCGTTCATACGATGTATTGCCTCCGGCAATGGACCGTGATGATGAGCACTCAGCTCACACTGACCGTCGTTACGCTTCACTTGACGACTCAGTAATCCCAGATGCTGAAAACTTGAAAGTGACTTTGGAACGTGCCCTTCCATTCTGGGAAGATAAAATCGCTCCAGCACTTAAAGATGGTAAAAATGTATTCGTAGGAGCTCACGGCAACTCTATCCGTGCCCTTGTAAAACACATCAAACAATTGTCAGATGACGAAATCATGGACGTGGAAATCCCTAACTTCCCACCATTGGTATTCGAATTCGACGAAAAATTGAACGTAGTTTCTGAATACTATCTTGGAAAATAATTGGTGATAAAGCTCTGCCTAGCAGGGCTTTTTATCATTATTGGAGAAAAATTCTTTTTCGATCCTTTTAGATTTCCATGCTTCATTGCTGGGGAAATGTGGTAAAATAAAAGATAGATTTTTACGAGGATGAGAGAAGAAATGTCTAAGAGAAAATTTGATAGCCATTCTATCACGGGCCGACTCTACCTTCTATTTGGTATAGTCGGGGTCTTATTTTTGGTGCTGATCGCTCGTCTGGGCTATATGCAGGTCGTCAATCAAGAATTTTATACAGATAAATTAGCTAAAGCAAGTAAAACGAAGATTAAATCGAGTTCGGTTCGTGGGCAGATCTATGACGCTTCAGGCAAGCCCTTGGTGGAAAATACAACCAAGCAAGTGGTGACCTTTACACGAGACAATAAACTGACAGCAGAAGAAATCCGTGAAACAGCACAAAAATTACTGCAGTATGTGTCCGTGTCTGACCTAAAGGTGACCGAACGTCAAGAGGTTGATTATTATTTGGCGGATAATAAAGTTTACCGAGAAGTGGTTGAAAAATTACCCAAGGAAGAAAAGTTTGATACGGATGGCAATCGTTTGCCTGAAGCCAAGATCTATGAGGCAGCGGCGGAGAGTATTGATCCAAGCCAGCTAGGCTATACAGATGAGGAAAAGAGGATTATCGCTCTATTTAGCCAGATGAATGCAGTGCCAAACTTTTCAACAGGGACGATTCAGACGGATGATTTGACGACGGAGCAGGTCGCTACGATTGCGTCCATCGGCAAAGAGCTTCCGGGTATTAGTATTTCAACTAGCTGGAATCGAAAAGTCTTGGAAACATCACTGGCTTCGATTGTTGGTCAAATTTCGACCGAAAAAACAGGTCTGCCAGCTGAGGAAGCAGACGACTATGTCAAGAAGGGCTATTCTCTGAATGACCGAGTGGGAATTTCTTATCTGGAAAAAGAGTATGAGTCTGTTTTGCAAGGAAAACGAGCGGAAAAAGAAATTCGGCTGGACAAAAATGGCAATATGGAGAGCGTCGAGACCATTTCCGAAGGCAGCAAAGGGAACAATTTGAAGCTGACTGTGGATCTGACTTTCCAGCAGGGAGTCGAGGATATTCTCAGAAATGCCTTTAATATGGAGTTAGCCAAAGGCAATGCTACCTATTCAGAAGGTGTCTATGCCGTGGCTATGGATCCCAATACGGGGTCAATCTTGGCCCTGGCTGGTGTCAAGCATGATCTGGAAACAGGCGAAATCTCGGCGGATGCGCTGGGTACCATTACAAATGTCTTTGTTCCTGGTTCTGTCGTCAAGGCGGCTACCTTAACCGCTGGTTGGCAGTACGGAGCCATTTCAGGAAATCAATCCTTGGTCGATCAGCCGATTCTTTTCGCGGGTTCTGCTCCCATCAATTCTTGGTTTACGGCCTATGGCTCACGCTCTATTACAGCGGTGGAGGCTCTGGAATATTCGTCTAATACCTATATGATTCAGGTAGCCCTAAATATGCTTGGGACTCCGTATAGCCCAAATATGGCCTTAGGAACCAACAATGTCGATGCTTCGATGAAAAAACTCCGTTCGACTTTTGCAGAATATGGTCTGGGGGCTGAAACAGGGATTGATTTACCGACAGAATCAACAGGCTACATTCCCAAAAACTTCACAGTCAGCAATTATATTACGGATGCTTTTGGTCAGTTTGATAACTACACACCACTTCAGTTGGCTCAATATGCGTCGACGGTAGCCAATAACGGCAAACGGGTAGCTCCGCATCTGGTTGAAGGCATTTACGCCAACAACGACCAAGGTGGACTGGGAGACTTGATTGAAAAGAAGGAAACAAAAGAATTAAATCAGGTCAATATTTCTGAGGAAAATATGGCTCTGATAAAACAAGGTTTCTATCAGGTGGTCAATGGATGGAGTGGCTTTACAACTGGACGGACGATTGCGCAGGGCGCTATGGTTTCGATCAGTGCCAAAACAGGTACTGCTGAAACCTTTGTCAACGGTGGTACATCTGCTATCAACACCAATGTTGTATCCTATGCACCAAGCGATAATCCTAAAATAGCTGTGGCCGTGGTATTTCCGCACAATACTGACCTTTCCTCAACGGTCAGCCACAGTATTACCCGTGATATTATCAACCTTTATAATCAACAGCACCCTATGAATTAGAAAGGAAAGGCAGTAGAATCAGATCAAGATTTTGCTGCTCAACGATTACTATTATGCTTTATCCAACTCCTATAGCTAAATTGATTGATAGCTTTTCCAAACTGCCGGGGATCGGCATCAAGACAGCTACTCGTCTGGCCTTTTATACCATCGGGATGAGTGACGATGATGTCAATGAATTTGCCAAAAATCTACTAGCTGCCAAGCGTGAGCTGACTTACTGCTCTATCTGTGGCAATCTGACGGACGATGATCCTTGTGCTATCTGTACGGATCAAACGCGCGATCAGACTGTGATTCTGATCGTTGAGGATAGCCGCGATGTGTCTGCTATGGAAAATATCCAAGAATACCACGGCCTTTATCATGTCCTTCACGGCCTCATCTCCCCCATGAACGGTGTAGGACCAGATGATATCAATCTCAAGAGTCTCCTGACTCGCTTGATGGACAGCCAAGTGATGGAAGTGATTGTGGCCACCAATGCAACGGCTGACGGAGAAGCAACTTCTATGTATATTTCTCGCGTGCTCAAGCCTGCGGGTATCAAGGTGACTCGATTGGCCCGTGGACTGGCTGTCGGCGCTGATATCGAATATGCAGACGAAGTGACCCTGCTCCGAGCGATTGAAAATCGGACAGAATTGTAAGATGAAAGAAAGATTTCCTGCTGAAAAACAGCTTTGGAAGTCTTTTTTCTATTCAAAAATGCGGTGAAATATGGTATACTGAAACAGTCTAAAAAGAAGATGGGGCAACCCAAAATGAACTTATAGCTAGAAATGTTAGGATAAGATAATGGTCAAACAAACCTTGATTTTACTATACGGTGGCCGCAGTGCTGAGCGAGAAGTTTCAGTCTTGTCGGCTGAGAGTGTCATGCGAGCTATCAACTATGACAAATTTTCTGTCAAGACTTATTTCATCACAAAAGCTGGCGATTTTATCAAAACGCAGGAATTTACAGAAAAGCCGTCTGCAGATGAAAAGCTCATGACCAATGCAACGGTTGATCTTTCACAGCAAGTCAAACCGAGTGATATTTATGAGGAAAATGCAGTTGTCTTTCCTGTCCTTCATGGACCGATGGGCGAGGATGGCTCTATTCAAGGCTTTCTTGAAGTGCTGCGCCTTCCTTATGTGGGCTGCAATATTTTGTCTTCCAGTGTTGCCATGGACAAAATCACCACCAAACGTATTCTGGAATCTGCTGGAATTCCGCAGGTGCCTTATGTAGCGGTGATTGAGGGTGAAAATCTGGAAGAAAAAATTGCCGAAATCGAAGAAAAATTGACTTATCCGATTTTTACCAAACCGTCTAATATGGGCTCTAGTGTCGGCATTTCCAAGTCTGAGAATCAAGAGGAGCTGCGGGCAGCATTGGATTTGGCTTTCAAGTACGACAACCGTGTTTTGGTTGAGCAGGGGGTCAATGCGCGTGAGATTGAGGTTGGTCTCTTAGGAAATTATGACGTTAAGAGCACCTTTCCGGGCGAAGTGGTCAAGGATGTGGCTTTCTACGACTATGAAGCCAAGTATATTGACAATAAGATTACCATGGATATTCCTGCAAAAATCTCGGACGAGGTAATTTCAATCATGCGTACGAATGCTGAGACAGCCTTTCGTGCCTTGGGCGGACAGGGATTGGCTCGCTGTGATTTCTTCTACACTGAAGAGGGGGACATTTTCCTCAATGAGCTCAATACCATGCCAGGCTTTACTCAATGGTCTATGTATCCCTTGCTTTGGGAAAATATGGGATTGCCTTATTCCGAGTTGATTGAGAAATTGGTAAATCTAGCTGAAGAGGCTTTTGCTAAGAGAGAAGCGCATCTTTTATAATTATGATATAATGGAGGGACTGAGATGACAGACTGAACTTTTAATATTTGGTCTGAGCTCACTCCCTTCTTTTTTGGGAAAAAGCGGAAAAATGAGTTAAAAATATGAAATTAGATTTATATGAATTAGCAGAAGTCTTAGCTGCGAAAAATGATGTCAGTCAGTTTGAAAATGTGACTTTTAGAAATGCTGAATTTGACAGCCGTTTGATTGAGACGGGGGATCTTTTTATCCCGCTCAAGGGCGCGCGTGACGGTCATGACTTTATCGCGACTGCCTTTGCTCAGGGAGCTGCAGCGACCTTGTCTGAGCATACAGTAGCAGACGGTCCTTATATCTTGGTCGATGATGTGCTCGCGGCCTTTCAAGGCTTGGCTCAATACTATCTGGAAAAGACAGGCGTAGATGTGCTCGCTGTGACGGGCTCCAATGGGAAGACCACAACTAAGGATATACTGGCTCAGCTACTGGCTACTGGCTACAAAACCTATAAAACTCAAGGCAACTATAATAATGAAATCGGTCTGCCCTACACGGTGCTCCACATGCCAGACGACACAGAAAAGCTAGTTTTGGAAATGGGACAGGATCATTTGGGAGATATCCATCTTCTGTCTGAAATTGCCAAGCCAAAGACTAGCATTGTAACCTTGATTGGCGAAGCTCACTTAGAATTTTTCGGAAGCCGTACGGAAATTGCTAAAGGAAAAATGCAAATTGCGGATGGCATGAAGAAAGGCGGTCTGCTCTTGGCTCCAGCTGATAAGATCGTTAATGATTTTCTGCCAGACCAGCAAAAAGTGGTTCGCTTTGGTCCCGATGCAGATATTTGTCTGACTCGTCTAGAAGAGCGCAAAGACAGCTTGACCTTTGAAGCGAATTTTCTGGAGCAGGCGATTGACCTACCTGTGACTGGCAAATACAATGCGACTAACGCTATGATAGCCTCTTACGTAGCCTTGCAGGAGGGTGTCAGTGAGTCGGCGATTCGTCAGGCCTTTGCCCAGCTGGAATTGACCCGCAATCGAACCGAGTGGAAGAAGGCGGCTAATGGAGCCGATATCCTGTCTGATGTCTACAATGCCAATCCAACAGCTATGCGCTTGATTCTTGAAACCTTCTCAGCGATTCCAGCTAGTCAGGGTGGCCGCAAGGCTGCAGTCTTGGCGGATATGAAAGAGCTGGGTGCTGACTCCAAGCTCATGCACGGAGCCATGATTACCAGTCTCAATCCAGAGATTATTACCGATCTTTTCCTCTATGGAGAGGATATGGAAGCCCTCTACGTCTATGCTCGGGAAATCTACCCACCAAATCGGGTACATTATTTTGTCAAAAATGCTGACAAGGATCAGTTTGAAGATTTGACCAAGACCGTTAAGACTTGGTTGCAATCATCCGACCAAATCTTGCTCAAGGGCAGTAATTCGATGAAGTTGGATAAACTAGTGGAGGCCTTGGAGCATGGGGACAAGTGATATAGCTTTAATTTTGCAACGACTGTTGGCTATAACGGATACAGGTTTGTCTTTTGCTGCCAGTGACTTTGATCGAGAACGCTATGCGGATATCAGAGACAATCTGAATCAGCTGCTCAGAGAGACCAGCCATCTGGAACCGGATGAGCTGTCTGACTTGCTCCGTCCGACAGATTTTTATGCGACTCCTTTGGTCGATGTCCGAGCTTTTATTGTTCAGCAGGGCAAGATTTGTCTAGTACGAGGACAGCAAGAGGATACATGGGCTCTGCCGGGTGGTTTCTGCGAAGTAGGCTTATCTCCCAAAGAGAATATAGTAAAAGAAATTCAGGAAGAAACTGGATTTCAAGCTAGCGTAGTACGCTTGCTGGCTGTCTTTGATAGCAATAAATTCCAGCCACAAAGTAAGCAGTATGTCAAACTTGTGTTTGAATGTCAGCTGAAAGAAGGAGATTTTCAGCCCAATTTAGAAATTGCCGAGATGAGTTTCTTTGCCCCACAGGATTTGCCTCTTTTATCCGAGAAAAGGATAACAAAAGAGCAGCTGCAGCTTCTCTGGGATATTTATCAGAATCAGCAAGAACAATATATAGACTAGATTGAAGTTGATGCTGACTGGATGCTTATATCCAGTAGACCAGATAATCTAGCTCAATCTGACTAGAGTTGTAATGGCCAGAAGTTATTACTCTAGAAAGTTGAAAAACTTTTTGAGAAAAATTAAGGACTTTGCTAGGAAGAGCAAGCCCAGTGTCCTTAAAAAATATTTATTAGGATGAAAATTTGAAAGATGAATTTACTAGATTTTTTTACTAGTCACAAAACAGAACCACCTGTGATGACACCTTTTGCTTACATTCTGCTCATGATGAGCCTAGTGTCCGTCATCTATGTTGCTAGTCGTTATTTTGAACAAAAGAAAGTGCAGACTTTTTTTAGAGTTGCCCAAATCGTGCAATTAGTCTCTTTGTATGGCTGGTACTTGGTTATTCAGGAGCCTTTGTCGGAGAGTCTCCCCTTGTATCATTGCCGAGTCGCTATGTTTGCTGTCTTGCTACTGCCAGATAAAGTAGCTTATAAGCAATATTTTGCCTTATTGGGAGTATTTGGACCGATTTGCGCTATTGTCTATCCGATTTTGGATCCCTATTCATTTCCGCATATAACCCTATTTTCGTTTTTCATCGGTCATTTGGCTTTGTTAGGCAATTCGATTATCTACCTGATGAAGCATTATGATAGACTTAATCTGTCCTATCGCCGTATCGTAGAAATTACCTTTGGCTTAGACTTCCTCATCTTGCTTGGAAATATTGCATTCGGGGGCAACTACGGTTTCTTAAAGGATCCGCCTCTGGTAGGAGATCATGGTATGCTTGGGAATTATATGATCGTGTCTGTGGTCTTAGCGACGGCCTTGCTTCTATTTTCTTACTTGTTCAAAGAAATGAAGGAAAGACAGGCAGAGCGATTGACCCAATAAAGATTGGAAGAGGAAATGATTTCTCTGGTAACTAGGAAAATTCTGCCTAGATTTTCAATCTGACTGCGAGTTTGAGCATACAGATTTTAGAAGTAGAAAGGAAACTGGATGCATCATTTTTTGACTACCAATCAAACTGAACCACCCTTTGTTTCAGCTTTGGCCTACTCTTTGATGATGGCATTGCTTTTGCTGTCCGTCTACGCATCGATAAAATACCATAAGAATTCTAGCTTTATCAAAAGCATGAAAATCCTTCAGTTGTGCCAACTGGCAATTCTTTATAGCTGGTATGTGGGTTTTCAGCTCCCTCTGGCAAATAGTCTGCCTTTGTACCATTGCCGTTTGGCCATGTTTGCGGTGGTCTTTCTGCCAGATAAATGGCCCAGCAAGCAGTATTTTGCTCTCCTAGGAGCCAGCGGGGCAGTCTTCGCCCTCGGCTATCCAGTCTTTGATCCTTATGATTTCCCGCATATTACCAGCTTCTCTTTCCTGATTGGTCACTATGCCCTCTTGGTTAATTCCCTAATTTATCTGATGAATCACTACGACAAGACCCAGCTCAAGAAATATATGATTGTCCTCTATACTTTTGTGCTCGATGCCTTTCTTGTCGCTGTCAATCAAGTGACGGGTGGGAATTACGGTTTGCTAAAAAGCCCGCCTTTTATCAGCCAGCACAATCTTTTAGTAAAATATTTAGCTGTGTCGATTATTTTGTCCGCAACTTTGCTTCTTTTTGATGAAATATTTAAGAAACGCTGGAAAAAGCAGCTAGAAATTGTTTAAAATGAAATTTTGTAGCTCCTGTCAAGTTTAGTTGGCAGGAGTTTTCTTAAATCTGATTTTAATCTTAATCATTGCAATTTTCTCTTTAGCAGTGTCATTGTCAGATTTTAAGATAAGTTAGCCAAATATAAAGAATAGGAGAGTGGGACAGAAATCGGTAATTCGTTAGAATTCGATTTCGTCGTCCCACCTCCGCACAGTTGAGTAGGGCTGTAAAAGCTGATGAAATCAGCGTAGTAGAGCCCACTCAACCACTGCGTCTTGCTCGACATTCCAAAGACAATTGAGAGGCTAGGACTTTTGTCCCAGCCTCTTTATCTTCTTCAGATAATTGAAAAAAAGCGCCAAATCCGCTATAATAGGTAGGTTGAAAGGATTAGAATATTCCAATGTAAAATAAAAAAATACTGACATTCACCATTATCCTAAAATGAAAGAAAGAGAAGAAGATGACTTTACAAGAAGAAATTAAGAAACGCCGCACCTTTGCCATTATTTCCCACCCAGACGCGGGGAAAACGACCATCACTGAGCAGCTGCTCTACTTTGGGGGCGAAATTCGTGAGGCTGGTACTGTAAAAGGTAAGAAAACAGGGAATTTTGCCAAGTCTGACTGGATGGATATCGAGAAACAACGTGGTATTTCGGTAACCTCATCTGTTATGCAATTTGACTACGATGGCAAACGAGTCAACATCCTTGACACACCAGGACACGAGGACTTCTCTGAAGATACCTATCGGACCTTGATGGCGGTGGATGCTGCGGTCATGGTCGTGGACTCTGCCAAGGGTATTGAGGCCCAAACCAAGAAATTGTTTGAGGTTGTGAAACACCGTGGAATCCCTGTCTTTACCTTTATGAACAAGCTGGACCGTGACGGTCGTGAGCCACTGGACCTCTTGCAAGAATTGGAAGAAGTCTTGGGTATCGCTAGCTACCCTATGAACTGGCCAATCGGGATGGGGAAAGCCTTTGAGGGCTTGTATGACCTCTATAATCAGCGTCTGGAACTCTATAAAGGAGATGAGCGTTTTGCCAGTCTAGAAGAAGGGGACAAACTTTTTGCCAGCAATCCTTTCTATGAGCAAGTTAAGGATGACATTGAGCTCCTGAAGGAAGCAGGAAATGAGTTCTCAGAGGAAGCTATTTTAGCTGGTGAGCTAACTCCAGTCTTCTTCGGTTCAGCCCTGACCAACTTTGGGGTACAGACCTTCCTCGAAACCTTCCTCAAGTTTGCGCCAGAGCCACATGGCCACAAGAAAACAGACGGAGAAATTGTGGATCCTTATGACAAGGATTTCTCAGGATTCGTCTTTAAAATCCAAGCCAACATGGATCCTCGTCACCGAGACCGTATCGCTTTTGTCCGTATCGTATCGGGTGAATTTGAGCGAGGCATGAGTGTCAACCTGCCTCGTACTGGTAAGACTGCCAAACTGTCGAATGTCACTCAGTTTATGGCTGAAAGTCGTGAGAATGTGACCAACGCCGTAGCAGGAGATATCATCGGAGTTTACGATACCGGTACTTATCAGGTTGGAGACACTTTGACGGTTGGAAAAAACAAGTTCGAATTTGAACCACTGCCAACCTTTACACCTGAAATTTTCATGAAAGTTTCTGCTAAGAACGTCATGAAACAAAAATCCTTCCACAAGGGAATCGAGCAATTGGTACAAGAGGGAGCCATTCAGCTTTATAAGAATTACCAAACAGGAGAGTATATGCTAGGCGCTGTCGGCCAACTCCAGTTTGAAGTCTTTAAGCACCGTATGGAAGGCGAGTACAATGCGGAAGTAGTCATGAGCCCAATGGGTAAAAAGACAGTTCGTTGGATCAAGCCGGAGGATTTAGATGAGCGCATGTCATCAAGCCGTAATATCTTAGCTAAAGACCGTTTCGACCAACCAGTCTTCCTCTTTGAAAATGACTTTGCTCTCCGCTGGTTTGCGGATAAATATCCAGATGTAGAGTTAGAAGAGAAGATGTGATTCAGTACTACCAATTGGAACTAAACTTCCTAATTGGTGGACGCTAGCCGCTATTTGGCGGACTAGCTAGCTGCCTTACACTTATGTTTAGAAAATAATATCGATTTGCTTGGTTATTGTCAGGACATAGGAGCTTTGGCTATGAGGCTAAGTGTGGGCATTATGTATGAGCTATTAGACAATCATTCTAGATCGCAGAAAGGAGTTCTATGTTTCTGGAAAGAAAACTGAAAGACCAATCTGTCTGGATCAACATTGACTCAGATGATGTTAAAAAGAATGGACAGATTTATCAGGATTATAATATCGATCTTGAAACCATTGAGTATGCGCTGGATAAAAACGAGCGGGCTCATATGGACTACAATCGTGAGAATGGGACAGTTCTTTTCATCTATAATGTGTTAAATTTAGCGACAGAGAAGGACTACTATGAGACTATTCCGATGACTTTCGTGGTACAGCAGGATCGTCTCATCACCATCAGCAATCAAGACAATGCCTATGTGGTCGATATCATGAAGGCCTATACGGAGAATCATGAGCCGGTGTCGGTCTATAAGTTTCTTTTTGCTAGTCTAGAGTTGATCTCCAATTCCTACTATCCGGTCATTGAGCAGATGGACAAGCGAAAGGATGAGCTTAACCGACTTTTGCGTCAGAAAACTACTAAAAAGCACTTGTTTGCTCTCTCCGATTTGGAAACTTCTATGGTCTATCTGGTGGCGGCATCCAAACAAAATAGTATACTTTTAGAGCACATCAAGAGCCATGCTGTTTATCGTGGCTTTGATGAACTAGAGACCGAGCAATTTGAAGATGCCATGATTGAGGCACGTCAGCTGGTTTCAATGACGGATTTGATTGCTCAGGTTCTTAGCCAGCTTTCGGGTTCCTACAATAACATCCTGAACAACAATTTAAATGATAATTTGACTGTCTTGACCATCATTTCGGTTCTTCTGGCAGTCCTAGCAGTCATCACTGGCTTCTTCGGTATGAATGTCCCCTTGCCTTTGTCAGATGATAAAAATGCTTGGCTTTATATTATCATCATTAGCTTTGTTCTCTGGACTCTTTTGACCAAGCTCCTCAACTGGGTGGTCAATAAAGAGCGATGAATAAAATACATTAAACGAATGAGGTTTTCGAGCCTCATTTTTTTGTGGTATTGGTTGGAGCGAGTTTCATATTTCACTTATGAAAAATAGAGAAGAAATTTGTCGTACACTAGGACAAAAGGATGAAAAACTACTTTCAAAGTAGTATAATAATCTTAGTATCATAATAGGAGGTTTCATATGCTTCATGTAGAAAAACTAGAAAAAAGTTTTGGGCAAAAGCAAGTGTTGTTCGGTATTGATTTTGAAGCCCAGCCGGGGCATATCCTTGGTTTGATTGGGAAAAACGGTGCTGGGAAAACAACGATTTTTCACAGTATTTTGCGCTTCCTAGACTATAGTGGAGAGATTCATTTCGAAGGGCAGGAAATCGAGCAGGAGACCTATAGCAGGATTGGCTACCTGCCTGAGGAAAGAAGTCTGATGCCTAAGCTGACGGTCTTTGAGCAAGTGCGCTATCTGGCAAATCTAAAGGGTGTGCCGACAGCTGTTGTCAAAGAAAAACTGCCCCAGTGGATGGAAAAGCTTCAGGTCAAGGGGAAATTAACCGACAAAATCAAGAGCTTGTCTAAGGGGAACCAGCAAAAGGTTCAGCTGATTATCACGCTCCTGCATGAGCCAGACTTGATTATTTTAGATGAGCCTTTCAGCGGTCTGGATCCTGTCAATACTGAAATCCTGAAAGAAGTCATTATTGAAGAGAAAAAGCGCGGAGCGACGATTATCTTCTCGGATCATGTCATGACAAATGTGGAAGAGCTGTGTGATGATGTCTTAATGATTCGTGACGGGCAAGTGGTTCTCAATGGGGATGTGCAGGCAGTCCGCAACCAATATGGCAAGACTCGTCTTTTCGTTTCAAGTGACTTGTCTCAGGCTGAATTAGAAGCTCTGCCCCATGTTGTCAAGGCGACGCAGACCAAGCAAGGTATCTGGAAATTGATTTTGGATGACGAAACAGCTGGTCTTGAATTGTTTGATCGATTGACTCAGGGAAGCTATGTGGCGACTTTTGACCAGCAGGCACCGACAATTGATGAAATTTTCAAATTAGAATCAGGGGTGGAAGTATGAAACAAATGTTAATCGTAATCAAAGAAACCTACCTGCGTCATGTCAAGTCTTGGAGTTTTGTCTTTATGGTCTTGTCTCCTTTTCTCTTTCTTGGGTTGAGTTTGGGAATTGGCTATCTGCAGGGAAGCTCTATGTCCTCCTCTAAAAAGGTGGCAGTGCTAACCCAGCTTGATTCTGTCAGAGAAGTATTAAGAGCTGAAGATCAGTTGAGCTTTCAGTACAAAGATGAAGCAGCAGCCAAGCAGGCTGTAAAAGATAAGAAAATCGCGGGCTATCTGACGGTTGAGGAAAAAGACGGACAGCTCTCTGCTACCTACTATGCAGAAACCAGCATGAACGCTGCAACGAAAATAGCTCTGTCCAATTCCCTCATCCAGGTCCAGCAGGCTTTAAACTTGGCTCAGGCTAATTTATCAGCTGAGCAGAGTCAGATTCTTGCGCGGACAGTCCAGTTTGAAGAAAAGATTGATGAAAACAAAGAAAGCAAGAAGATGGTTCAGACCTTTGCTGCAATAGGACTGGGCTTCCTGCTCTATATGATTCTGATTACTTATGCTAGCGTTACTGCCCAAGATGTGGCCAGTGAAAAAGGCACCAAAATCATGGAAGTTATCTTCTCCAGTATTAAGGCGACCGATTATTTCTATGCTCGTATGATTGGGATTTTTGCAGTGATTCTTAGCCATCTGGGCATTTATGTGCTTGGTGGACTAGCGGCCTTTCTCTTTGCGGACAGCATTCCTCTTGTATCCCAAGTCTTGAAGAGCAATCCAGCCATTCAGCAGTATATCGGAGAAGCTGTGTCTTTGAATACCCTAGCTTTTGTAGCAGTTAGTATCTTTATGTATGTTGTCTTGTCAGCCTTTCTTGGTTCAATGGTGGCACGAGCAGAAGATACAGGAAAAGTCCTTTCGCCCGTTATCATGCTGATTTTAGTCGGCTTTATGGGAGTTTCTTCGATAGGGGCTGCAGGAGACAATGTGATTTTGAAAGTTGGTTCTTATCTTCCGTTCATCTCGACCTTCTTCATGCCATTCCGATCTATCAATGGTTATGCGACCAGCTTGGAAGCTTGGATTTCTCTAGGAATTACAGTTGCTTTTGCGGTGATGATGACCGTTTTCATCGCGCGAATCTACTCCAGCCTTGTCCTGCAGACGGATGATTTGGGAGCTTGGAAGACCTTCAAACGTGCTTTAAAATATAAATAAATCACAACTTCACTGGAGTCATCTGGTGGAGTTTTCTTTTTGTATTTTAATTTAATATTTTGAATAATAGGGCTAGGTAAAAAGTGGAATTTATGGTAAAATAGTACAGATAAAACAAGGAGTGGAAAAATGGTAGAACCTAAATATAAGCGTATTTTGATTAAACTATCTGGAGAAGCTTTGGCTGGCGAAAAAGGTGTAGGGATCAACATCGCCACTGTTCAAAAAATGGCTGAAGAAATCAAGGAAGTCCATGAACTGGGCATTCAAATTGCCTTGGTTATCGGTGGTGGTAATCTTTGGCGAGGCGAGCCAGCAGCAGAAGCGGGTATGGATCGCGTTCAAGCGGACTATACTGGCATGTTGGGAACAGTCATGAATGCACTTGTAATGGCAGATTCCTTGCAGCAAGTGGGCGTTGACACCCGCGTTCAAACAGCAATTGCGATGCAGCAGGTGGCTGAGCCTTATATTCGTGGGCGTGCTCTTCGTCACCTAGAAAAAGGTCGGATTGTTATTTTCGGTGCTGGTATTGGTTCACCATATTTCTCAACAGATACGACTGCTGCTCTGCGGGCTGCGGAAATTGAGGCAGATGCTATCCTCATGGCTAAAAATGGTGTGGATGGGGTCTACAATGCCGATCCAAACAAGGATAAAACGGCTGTGAAGTTTGATGAATTGACCCACCGTGACGTTATTAACAAAGGCTTGCGCATCATGGACTCGACTGCTTCTACTCTTTCTATGGACAATGACATTGACCTAGTCGTCTTTAACATGAATGAACCTGGCAATATCAAACGAGTGGTCTTTGGCGAGCAAATTGGGACAACTGTCTCAAATAATTTATAAAAATCAGGAGAAAAGAAAATGGCAAATGCAATTGTAGAAAAAGCAAAAGAAAGAATGACCCACTCGCACCAAAGCTTGGCGCGTGAATTTGGTAGCATCCGTGCAGGCCGCGCTAATGCTAGCCTTTTGGATCGTATCCATGTGGAATACTATGGAGTAGAGACACCGCTTAACCAACTTTCTTCTATCACGATTCCAGAAGCGCGTGTTCTTTTGGTGACACCTTTTGACAAGTCTTCTATCAAGGATATCGAGCGTGCCATCAATGCCTCTGACTTAGGTATCACACCATCTAGCGACGGATCTGTCATTCGTTTGGTCATTCCAGCTCTGACAGAGGAAACTCGTCGTGAATTGGCTAAGGAAGTAAAAAAAGTCGGTGAAAATGCTAAGATTGCGATTCGTAACATCCGCCGCGACGCGATGGACGAAGCTAAGAAACAGGAAAAGGCTAAAGAAATCACTGAAGATGAATTGAAGGTTCTTGAAAAGGATATCCAAAAGGTCACTGATGATGCAGTGAAGCATATCGATGATATGACAGCGACTAAAGAAAAAGAACTTCTAGAAGTTTAATATTTTAGCAGAATCAAAACTCAGTTGGCCTTGGCTGACTGAGTTGTTTTAACATAAAAATCCTTGCGATTAGAAGAGGCAAGGTAGAAGTAGGACTATATGAACACAAATCTTGCTAGCTTCATCGTGGGGATTATCACGGATGAAAACGATCGTTTTTACTTTGTCCAGAAGGATGGACAAACTTATGCCCTTTCTAAAGAAGAGGGACCGCATGAGCTCGGTCAGTCTGTCAAGGGCTTTGCCTACAGCGATATGAAGCAGAAACTTCGCCTGACAACTCTTGAGGTCACAGCGACCCAAGAGCAGTTTGGCTGGGGAACAGTGACGGAGGTTCGCAAGGATCTGGGGGTCTTTGTCGATACGGGTCTGCCAGATAAGCAAATCGTGGTGTCACTGGATATTTTGCCAGAAATTAAGGAACTTTGGCCTAAGAAGGGCGACCGTCTCTATATTCGTCTGGATGTGGACAAGAAAGACCGCATCTGGGGACAGCTGGCCTATCAGGAGGATTTCCAGCGCTTGGCTCGTCCTGCCTACAATAATATGCAGAACCAAAATTGGCCGGCCATCGTTTATCGACTCAAGCTTTCTGGCACCTTTGTCTACTTGCCAGAGAATAATATGCTGGGCTTTATCCACCCGAGCGAGCGTTATGCAGAGCCACGTCTGGGGCAGGTCTTGGACGCACGGGTAATTGGCTTCCGTGAAGTAGACCGCACCCTTAACCTCTCCCTCAAGCCTCGCACCTTTGAAATGCTGGAAAACGATGCTCAGATGATCTTGACATATCTGGAGAGCAATGGCGGCTTCATGACTTTGAACGATAAATCTTCACCAGACGACATCAAGGCCACTTTTGGTATTTCCAAAGGCCAGTTTAAAAAAGCCCTGGGCGGTCTTATGAAAGCTGGTAAAATCAAGCAAGATCCGACTGGAACGGAGTTGATTTAAATGAGAAAATCTTTTTACAGTTGGCTGATGGCGGAGCGCAATCCTAAAAGTAATAAGCCCAAAGCAATTTTGGCGGACTTGGCTTTTCAGGACACGGCCTTTCCTAAGCACACGGATGATTTTGATGAGGTCAGTCGTTTTCTGGAGGAGCATGCAAATTTTTCCTTTAACTTGGGCGAGTTCGATGCTATTTGGGAAGAGTATCAGGCCCATTAAGTGGATAGTGGCTAGGGATAGTCATTTTCTGCTTGCTTTGATATAATAAAGATAATTCATTCAAAAAAATAAAATAGAGAGGTTCTTTGTTTGCAGGAACATTCAGTAGAATTGAAACTGGGCCATCCAGATGATGCCTTTCATCTTTTTGGTTCTAATGAACGCCATCTGCGCTTGATGGAGCAGGAATTGAAGGTCACCATTCATGCCCGAACCGAGATTGTGCAGATTTTGGGGACGGAGACTGCCTGTGAGGAGGCGCGCCAGGTTATTCAGGCTCTCTTGGTCTTGGTCAATCGTGGCATGACCATCGGTACACCCGATGTTGTGACAGCCATTACTATGGTCAAAAATGACGAGATTGATAAGTTTGTAGCTCTTTACGAAGAAGAGATTATCAAGGACAGCTATGGCAAGCCAATTCGGGTTAAGACATTGGGTCAGAAAATCTATGTGGACAGTGTTAAAAATCATGATATTGTCTTTGGGATTGGTCCAGCTGGGACAGGGAAGACCTTTCTGGCGGTGACCTTGGCCGTGACAGCTCTCAAACGTGGGCAGGTCAAACGCATCATCTTGACGCGACCAGCGGTAGAAGCTGGTGAGAGTTTGGGCTTTCTGCCTGGTGACCTTAAGGAAAAGGTGGATCCATATCTTCGTCCGGTCTATGATGCCTTGTATCAGATTTTGGGTAAGGACCAGACGACGCGCCTGATGGAGCGAGAAATCATTGAGATTGCACCCTTAGCCTATATGCGGGGGCGGACGCTGGATGATGCCTTTGTCATTCTGGATGAGGCTCAAAATACGACCATCATGCAGATGAAGATGTTTCTGACACGTCTGGGCTTCCAGTCTAAGATGATTGTCAACGGAGACATCAGTCAGATCGACCTGCCTCGCAATGTCAAATCTGGTCTCATCGACGCTCAGGAGAAGTTGAAAAACATTTCCCAGATTGATTTTGTGCATTTCTCAGCTAAGGATGTGGTTCGCCATCCAGTGGTAGCGCAGATTATCCGTGCCTATGAACCGCCAACTCCTACTCCTAAGAAAGAGGATCGTGAAATAGCTGAGGGCGAAAGTACTAGCTAGCCATAGATGATAAAAAAACGACTAACTTGATGAACATGTTAGTCGTTTTCTAGTGTCTGAAAATTATTTGGTTAAACCGTAGTCATAGTCATCATCTTGCATGGCTTCAACTTCACCAAGAAGGTAACCATTTCCGACTTGAGAGAAGAAGTCGTGGTTGGATGTTCCTGTTGAGATCCCGTTCATGACGATTGGGTTGACATCGTCTGCTGAATCTGGGAAGAGTGGATCTTGTCCTAGGTTCATGAGAGCCTTGTTGGCATTGTAACGAAGGAAGGTTTTGACTTCTTCGGTCCAACCAACACCGTCATAGAGGCTTTCCGTATAGCCTTCTTCGTTCTCGTAGAGGGTGTAGAGTAGGTCGTACATCCATTCTTTGAGTTTCTCTTGCTCTTCTTCAGGTAATTCATTGAAACCAAGTTGGAATTTGTAACCAATGTAAGTTCCGTGGACAGACTCGTCACGGATGATCAGTTTGATAATTTCAGCAACGTTGGCCAGTTTGTTGTTACCAAGATAGTAGAGGGGTGTAAAGAAACCAGAGTAGAAGAGGAAGGTTTCAAGGAAAACGCTGGCAACCTTCTTTTCTAGGGGGCTACCATTGAGGTAGATTTCATTGATAATTTCTGCTTTTCTTTGTAGGTATGGGTTTGTGTTGGTCCATTCAAAGATTTCTTCAATTTCAGCCTTGGTATTCAAGGTAGAAAAGATAGAAGAATAGGATTTTGCGTGGACGGATTCCATGAATTGGATATTGTTGAAGACGGCTTCTTCGTGGGCAGTACGGACGTCCTTGCGTAGGGCATCCACACCAGATTCAGATTGGAGGGTATCCAGCAATGTCAATCCTCCGAAGACCTTGCCGACCAAGTCTTTTTCCTTGTTGGACAATTTTCTCCAGTCATCCAGGTCATTAGACAAGGGAATCCGTGTATCGAGCCAGAATTGCTCCGTCAGCTTTTCCCAAGTTGATTTGTCGATGACATCTTCGATAGCATTCCAGTTTATGGCTTTATAGTATGTTTCCATGATAATCTCGCTTTAAACTTCTAATACTTGCTTATGTCGCGGATGGAATGATTTCCTTGGCGACATTGCGATAAGTGTTTTTTATACTTTATTTTGTTGAATTTAAATGGTGTAATTGTAAATTGTTACTTGCTAGATCACACAGCTTTCACATTGGTTAGCGCCTACTTCACCGCCATCATCAGTGAAGGTGCGGACGTAGTAGATGGACTTGATTCCCTTGTTGAAGGCGTAGTTACGCAGGATAGAAAGGTCGCGGGTTGTTTGCTTGCTTTCTTTTTTCCACTCGTAGAGGCCTTTAGGAATATCGCTGCGCATAAAGAGAGTCAGTGAAAGTCCTTGGTCCACGTGCTCAGTTGCGGCTGCATAGACATCAATAACCTTACGCATATCCATGTCATAGGCGCTGGTGTAGTAAGGAATAGTCTCAGTTGACAAGCCTGCCGCAGGATAGTAAATCTTACCGATTTTCTTTTCTTGACGTTCTTCGATCCGCTGAGTGATTGGATGGATTGAAGCAGAAACATCGTTGATGTAGCTGATAGAACCATTTGGTGCAACAGCTAGGCGGTTTTGGTGGTAGAGACCGTCCGCTTTTACCTTGTCACGAAGTTCTGTCCAGTCAGCAGCGGTTGGGATAAAGATATCTTTGAAAAGTTCTTTGACACGGTCAGACTTAGGTACAAATTCACCCGTCAGGTATTTGTCAAAGTAAGTGCCGTTGGCATAGTCAGATTTTTCAAAGTTGTGGAAGGTCACACCGCGCTCGCGAGCGATATTGTTAGACTCAACCAAGGTCCAGTAGTTCATGAGCATAAAGTAGATGCTGGTGAACTCCACAGCTTCCGCAGATCCATAATCAATCAGTTGTTGCGCCAAATAGCTGTGCAATCCCATAGCTCCCAGACCAAAGGTATGGGCTAAACTATTACCGTGGTCAATTGAAGGAACTGCTGTGATGTGTGAGCTGTCTGTAACAAAGGTCAAAGCACGTGTCATAGTCCGGATGGATTTTCCGAAGTCAGGCGAAGTCATCATGTTGACGACGTTAGTAGAACCCAAGTTACATGATACATCTGTCCCTAAGTGGAGATACTCTTGTGCATCATTCAAGAGGCTAGGCTCCTGAACTTGCAGGATCTCTGAGCAAAGGTTGCTCATGATGATTTTACCGTCAATTGGATTTGAACGATTAGCTGTATCGATGTTTACGACATAAGGATAGCCAGATTCTTGTTGGAGTTTAGAAATTTCTGTTTCCAAATCACGGGTCTTGATCTTAGTCTTGGTGATCTTAGGATTGGCAACTAGCTCATCGTATTTCTCTGTGATATCGATATAGGCAAATGGTACACCGTATTCACGTTCGATTGAGTAAGGGCTGAAGAGATACATATCTTCATTCTTGCGCGCCAATTCATAGAACTTATCTGGAATGACAACACCGAGTGAGAGGGTTTTAACCCGAACTTTTTCATCAGCATTTTCTTTTTTAGTAGAAAGGAAAGCGATGATATCTGGGTGGAAGACATTGAGGTAAACAACTCCAGCTCCCTGACGTTGGCCCAGCTGGTTAGAATAGGAGAAACTGTCCTCAAAGAGTTTCATAACAGGTACAACGCCAGATGCAGCTCCTTCATAACCTTTTATAGGTGCTCCAGCTTCCCGCAGATTGCTGAGGGAAATACCGACCCCACCTCCGATACGAGACAATTGCAGAGCAGAGTTAATGGAACGGCCGATTGAGTTCATGTCATCTGTTACTTGGATGAGGAAGCAGGAAACCAATTCGCCACGACGAGCCCGGCCAGCGTTGAGGAAGCTTGGTGTAGCCGGTTGATAGCGCTGGTGGATGATTTCATTTGCAATATCCTTGGCAATGGCTTCATCTCCGTTGGCAAAGTAGAGGGCATTAAAGAGCACCCGATCTTCCATGCTTTCCAGATAGTATTCACCATCATTTGTCTTCAGTGCATACTGGTTATAGAATTTATAGGCAGCCATGAAAGATTTGAACTTGAAATCTTGAGCATGGATAAAAGCAGACAACTCTTCAATATATTCAGGAGAATAGAGTTGGATAAATTCTTTTTCCAAGTAGTTTTCTTCGATTAAATATTGAATTTTTTCAGTAATAGAAGCAAACTTCATCGTGTTTGGTTCAACATTTTCTTTAAAGAAGGCTTCCAAGGCTTCTTTGTCTTTGTGAAGCATGATTTGCCCATTGACTGGACGGTTGATTTCGTTATTTAGACGGAAGTAAGTCACATCTTCTAAGTGTTTGAGTCCCATAATTTTCCTTTTTCTAAAATGTCTTTTGCTTTTACAAAATAAACGGCTCCTACGAATGATAGGAGCGGCAACAAAGCTCTAAATACTGGCGAGATTATGATAATTTTTTAAGTTTACCAGGCTGGAAACCAGAAAATGCTTCAGTTGGCGTTTGAATAACAGGCGCTGCATTGAAACCGAGGCTTTTAACATGGTCGATGTATTCTGGTTGCTCATCAAGGTTGATTTCACGATATTCCACATTGTTGGTATCAAGAAAACGCTTGGTCATCTTGCATTGAACACAATCGTTTTTAGAGTAAATAGTTACCATTAGATGATTCCTCTATACTTTCATTTTCTTAAATTTTAATCTGAAACTAGTATATCTAAAAGCGAATTCGATGTCAACAGTTTTGAACTAAATATTGTATGACATTTTCTTATAGCAACTATAGAGATACAATATATAGTGTATAAAACATCGAAACAAAGAGAAATAACCACAAGAAGTAACAGCGCTTACTGTACTTTAAGCGAAGCTAGACCAAGAAGAATTCATTATAAGGAAGAAAGCCTAGAGACTATTTTGGAAAGAGAGGGAGTTGATGATTGAATCTACTATTTTAAAACAGAATTCATTTTCAAAGTCTAACGAAATATTTTGTAAGCGGGCTATAAAATTCTTGAAAAAGATTTCAAAAAGTGATATAATACCAACTTGTAAGGGTTATCACTTTAACTCAAAAAGAATTATTTTAAAGGAGAGTCTAACTATGGCTTCTAAAGATTTCCACATTGTGGCAGAAACAGGTATTCACGCGCGTCCAGCAACATTGTTGGTACAAACAGCTAGCAAATTTGCTTCAGATATCACTCTTGAGTACAAAGGTAAATCAGTAAACCTTAAATCAATCATGGGTGTTATGAGTCTTGGTGTTGGCCAAGGTGCTGACGTTACAATCTCAGCTGAAGGTGCAGACGCGGATGATGCTATCGCTGCTATCTCAGAAACAATGGAAAAAGAAGGATTGGCATAAGAAAATGACAGAAATGCTTAAAGGAATTGCGGCATCTGATGGTGTTGCTGTTGCTAAGGCATATCTATTAGTTCAACCGGATTTGTCATTTGAGACTGTTTCAGTCGATGATACGAATGCAGAAGAGGCTCGTTTGGATGCAGCTCTTGAAGCTTCACAGAACGAGCTTTCTGTTATCCGTGAGAAAGCAGTAGATAGCCTTGGTGAAGAAGCAGCTCAAGTATTTGACGCTCACTTAATGGTACTCGCTGACCCTGAAATGGTTGGTCAAATCAAAGAAACGATCCGTACTAAGAAAGTAAATGCGGAAGCTGGTCTGAAAGAAGTTACAGACATGTTTATCGCTATTTTTGAAGGTATGGAAGACAATCCATACATGCAAGAACGTGCGGCAGATATTCGTGACGTAACGAAGCGTGTTTTGGCAAACCTTTTGGGCAAGAAATTACCAAATCCAGCTTCTATCAATGAAGAATCAGTTGTCATTGCACATGACTTGACTCCTTCTGATACAGCTCAATTAGACAAGAAATTTGTTAAGGCGTTTGTAACCAATATCGGTGGACGAACAAGCCACTCTGCGATTATGGCGCGTACGCTTGAAATCGCAGCGGTATTGGGAACTAATAATATCACTGAACTCGTTAAAGACGGCGATATCATCGCAGCTAATGGTATCACTGGTGAAGTAATCATTAACCCAACTGAAGAGCAAGCAGCAGAATTCAAAGCAGATGGTGAAGCTTATGCGAAGCAAAAAGCTGAATGGGCTCTCTTGAAAGATGCTCAAACAGTGACTGCCGATGGCAAACACTTTGAACTCGCTGCTAACATTGGTACACCAAAAGACGTTGAAGGTGTCAATGCAAATGGTGCTGAAGCCGTAGGTCTTTACCGTACAGAATTCCTTTACATGGATTCACAAGACTTCCCAACAGAAGATGAGCAGTACGAAGCATACAAGGCTGTACTTGAAGGAATGAATGGTAAACCAGTGGTTGTCCGTACCATGGACATCGGTGGAGATAAGGAACTTCCTTACTTCGATATGCCGCATGAAATGAACCCATTCCTTGGTTTCCGTGCATTGCGTATCTCTATCTCTGAAACTGGTGACGCTATGTTCCGTACACAAATCCGCGCCCTCTTGCGTGCTTCTGTACATGGACAATTGCGCATCATGTTTCCAATGGTTGCTCTTTTGACAGAATTCCGCAAGGCTAAAGCAGTTTACGAAGAAGAAAAAGCGAAATTGCAAGCGGAAGGAGTTGCTGTAGCGGATAATATCCAAGTAGGTATCATGATTGAAATTCCAGCGGCAGCAATGTTAGCGGATCAATTTGCCAAAGAAGTTGACTTTTTCTCTATCGGTACTAACGACTTGATCCAATACACAATGGCTGCTGACCGTATGAACGAACAAGTTTCATACCTCTACCAACCATACAACCCATCTATCCTTCGCTTGATCAACAACGTTATCAAGGCAGCTCACGCTGAAGGCAAGTGGGCAGGTATGTGTGGAGAAATGGCCGGTGACCAAACAGCTGTGCCACTCCTTGTCGGTATGGGCTTGGATGAGTTCTCTATGAGTGCCACTTCTGTCCTTCGGACTCGTAGCCTCATGAAGAAATTGGATACGAAGAAGATGGAAGAACTTGCACAACGCGCATTGACTGAATGTGCAACGATGGAAGAAGTTCTTGAACTTGAAAAAGAATATCTTGACTTCGATTAATCTGAAAATTAAGATCAGGAAATTTTCCTGGTCTTTTTTAGTTTTTTCAGCGTCATAGTAGACCTAGTGTAGAAAGTGAGACTCGATGAAAAATCGAGAAATATGGAGAGTTCATATAAACAAAAGAAAATGATTTGTGAAATTTGTGAAAAATTTCTTTAAATTTATAAAATTTAGTTGAAATTTTCAGAAAATTTGATAAAATGATACTTAATAACATTTTGGAGGGGACACGTGACACAATATAAGAACTATATAAATGGAGAGTGGAGAGCTTCTGAAAATGAAATCACCATCTCATCTCCTATCAATAATGAGATTTTAGGAACTGTGCCTGCCATGAGTCAGGCAGAGGTTGATGATGCGATGGCGAGCGCTCGTGCGGCTTTGCCAGCTTGGCGCGCTCTTTCAGCAGTCGAACGTGCAGCTTATCTGCATAAGGCCGCGGATATTTTGGAGCGCGATCAGGAAAAGATTGGCGAAATTCTTGCAAAAGAAGTTGCCAAGGGTATCAAAGCGGCGATTGGAGAAGTTGTTCGGACAGCAGACTTGATTCGCTATGCGGCCGAAGAGGGAATTCGTATTCATGGCCAGGTTATGGAAGGTGGCGGCTTTGAGGCTGCCAGCAAGAGAAAATTGGCTGTGGTTCGTCGTGAGCCTGTAGGAGTTGTCTTGGCTATCGCGCCATTTAACTACCCAGTCAACCTGTCTGGTTCTAAGATTGCTCCTGCCCTTATCGGTGGAAATGTCGTGATCTTTAAGCCACCTACACAAGGTTCAATTTCTGGTCTGCTCTTGGCTCAGGCTTTTGCTGAGGCTGGTCTGCCTGCTGGTGTTTTCAATACCATCACAGGACGTGGTTCAGAAATTGGGGATTACATCATTGAGCATAAGGAAGTAAACTACATTAACTTTACTGGTTCGACTCCAATCGGAGAACGCATCGGTAAGTTGGCTGGCATGCGTCCAATTATGTTAGAATTGGGTGGTAAGGATGCTGCAGTCGTGCTGGAAGATGCTGACTTGGAACATGCAGCTAAGCAGATTGTTGGCGGGGCATACAGTTATTCCGGTCAGCGCTGTACGGCTATTAAACGTGTCATTGTCATGGAGAGCGTGGCAGATAAATTAGCGGCGCTGATTAAGGCAGAGGTAGAGAAACTGACGGTTGGGGATCCCTTTGATAATGCGGATATCACACCAGTCATTGATAACGCATCAGCAGATTTCATCTGGGGCTTGATTGAAGATGCTCAAGAAAAGGGAGCGTCAGCCTTGATAGAAATCAAACGTGAAGCAAATCTCATCTGGCCTGCCTTGTTTGACCATGTGACACTGGATATGAAATTAGCTTGGGAAGAGCCATTTGGTCCTGTTCTTCCGATTATTCGTGTGACTTCCGTTGAAGAGGCTATTCAGATCTGTAATCAGTCAGAATTTGGTCTTCAATCTTCAGTCTTTACAAATGATTTCCCGAAAGCATTTGAAATTGCTGAGAAACTGGAAGTGGGTACTGTACACATCAATAATAAGACCCAACGTGGTCCAGATAACTTCCCATTCCTTGGTGTTAAGGGATCTGGAGCCGGAGTGCAAGGGATTCGTTACAGTATCGAAGCGATGACACAAGTGAAATCCATCGTGTTTGATGTGAAATAATGAGAAAGGCGGCTTTGTGCGGCCTTTTTTCTTACCTTTATGAACTTGTAATTCTAACAAGTGTTCGAACAATATAAAAATAAGCAAGCCTTTATATTTTTGATTACTTATCATTTTAAAATGTAAATTTACATATTGGTCTATACAAATTTTAACCGTTTTATCTCTAATTTTATATCAAATATTTCAGGTAAAATCCTGTAGAATCAGTATTTCATGAGATCTTCTTCAACGATCTATTGATATAGCAACTCATTATTTTGAAGAAATTGGGCTTTTGAAATTTTTGAGATAGTTTTTGGAAATTTACTTGAAAAATATAAGAAAATGGGGTAAAATAGAAACATAGAAAACGCTTACAAATAGAAAGGTGACTAAATGGACAAAAAAGAAGCATTAAGAACCTTTACAACAGGTGAAAACTTTCATTTGCAGCATTATTTGGGAGTGCATCAGGATGTGGTGAATGGCAAGGCTGGCTACACTTTTAGAGTTTGGGCTCCAAATGCGCAGAATGTGCATCTGATTGGAGATTTCACCAATTGGTATGGAGAGCAGATTCCTATGACTCGCAATGAAGGCGGTGTCTGGGAAGTCTTCACGGATTTGCCTAAGGAAGGAGATATTTACAAGTACAATATCAAACGCAGTAGTGGTCAGGAAATCTTGAAAATTGATCCGCTGGCTATCTATTTGGAAGAGCGCCCAGGTACGGGAGCTATTGTTCGGACTATTCCAGAGAAGAAGTGGCAAGATGGACTTTGGCTGGCTCGGAGAAAGCGTTGGGGCTTTTTCTCAAGACCGGTCAATATCTATGAAGTACACGCTGGCTCTTGGAAACGCAATCCTGACGGCAGTCCATATTCTATGGCTCAGCTTAAGGAGGAGTTGATTCCTTATCTGGTCGAAATGAACTATACACACGTTGAGTTCATGCCGCTCATGGCCCATCCTTTGGGACTCAGCTGGGGCTACCAGCTCATGGGTTACTTTGCCTTTGAACATACTTATGGAACGCCAGAGGAATTTCAGGACTTTGTCGAAGAATGTCACTTGAATAATATTGGTGTCATTGTGGACTGGGTTCCAGGTCACTTTACCATCAATGACGATGCCTTGGCCTACTATGATGGAACACCAACCTTTGAGTATCAGGATCATGACCGAGCTCACAACTATGGCTGGGGTGCCTTGAATTTTGACTTGGGAAAAAATGAAGTGCAATCTTTCTTGATTTCTAGTATCAAGTTCTGGATTGATTTCTACCATCTAGATGGGGTTCGTGTGGATGCGGTTAGCAACATGCTCTATCTAGACTACGATAGTGGTCCTTGGCAGCCAAACAAGGACGGCGGTAATCGTAACTATGAAGGCTACTATTTCTTGCAGCGCTTGAATACGGTCATCAAGCTAGCTCATCCTGATGTCATGATGATTGCTGAAGAGAGCTCGTCCGAAACCAAGATTACAGGCATGAGAGAGATGGGCGGTTTGGGCTTTGACTTCAAGTGGAATATGGGCTGGATGAACGATATTCTCCGTTTCTATGAAGAAGACCCGATTTATCGCAAGTACGATTTTAATCTGGTGACCTTCAGCTTTATGTATGCTTTTTCTGAAAACTTCCTCTTGCCTTTCTCTCACGACGAAGTCGTTCATGGTAAGAAGAGCATGATGCATAAGATGTGGGGTGACCGCTATAATCAATTTGCTGGTCTACGCAACCTCTTGACCTATCAAATCTGCCATCCAGGCAAGAAACTGCTCTTTATGGGTTCAGAATTTGGTCAATTCCTAGAGTGGAAGTCAGAAGAGCAGCTGGAATGGTCAAATCTGGACGATCAGATGAACAAGCAGATGCAAACCTTCACTTCTGCCCTCAATGCCTTTTATCGAGATAATCGTCCGCTTTGGGAGATTGATCTTAGCTACGATGGCATCGAAATCATCGATGCCGACAATACCGATCAGAGTGTCCTTTCCTTTATCCGTAAGACGGAAAAAGGAGATATGTTAGTCTGTGTATTCAATATGGTGCCAGTAGAGCGCAAAAACTTTACCATTGGTGTGCCAGTGGCAGCCGTTTATGAAGAAGTATGGAATACTGAATTAGAGAAATGGGGAGGTGTTTGGAAAGAACACAACGAAACAGTTCAGTCTCAAGAGGGACTATGGAAAGATTATCCGCAGACCTTGACCTTTACGCTACCAGCTTTGGGAGCAAGTATTTGGAAAATCAAGCGTCGTGTGAATGTTCGTAAAAATGCTAAAAAAGATTCCACAAAGGAGTAGGATATGAAGAATGAAATGCTAGCTTTGATCCTTGCCGGTGGGCAAGGAACTCGTCTTGGAAAGCTCACACAAAGTATTGCAAAACCAGCAGTACAGTTTGGTGGTCGTTATCGTATTATTGATTTTGCGCTGTCAAACTGTGCTAACTCTGGGATCAACAATGTCGGTGTGATTACCCAGTACCAACCACTTGCTTTGAACAGTCACATCGGGAACGGTTCAAGCTGGGGCTTGGATGGTATCAACACAGGTGTATCCATTCTTCAGCCTTACTCTGCCAGTGAAGGAAATCGTTGGTTTGAGGGAACTAGCCACGCTATTTTCCAAAATATTGACTATATTGACAGTATCAATCCTGAATATGTCTTAATCCTATCTGGAGATCATATCTACAAGATGGACTATGATGATATGCTCCAATCCCATAAGGATAACAGCGCTAGTTTGACGGTTGCAGTCTTGGATGTGCCTCTCAAGGAGGCCAGCCGTTTTGGTATTATGAATACCGATGCTAATAATCGGATCGTTGAATTTGAAGAAAAACCAGAAAATCCTAAATCAACCAAGGCTTCTATGGGAATCTATATCTTTGACTGGCAACGTCTCCGCAATATGCTGATTGCTGCTGAAAAGAGCAATGTCGATATGTCCGACTTTGGTAAGAATGTTATTCCTAACTATCTTGAATCTGGCGAAAGCGTTTATGCTTATGAATTTAACGGCTACTGGAAAGACGTTGGTACGATTGAGTCACTTTGGGAAGCTAACATGGAATACATTAGCCCAGAAAATGCTTTAGACAGTCGTGATCGTCAGTGGAAAATTTACTCACGCAACTTGATTTCACCACCAAACTACCTTGGTGCAAATGCTCATGTTGAAGATTCTTTGGTAGTTGACGGCTGTTTCGTAGATGGAACTGTTAAGCACTCTATTCTTTCAACAGGCGCTCAAGTTCGTGAGGGTGCAGAAGTCACTGATTCTGTCATTATGAGTGGCGCTATTATTGGTCAGGGAGCTAAGATTAAACGTGCGATCATTGGTGAGGGTGCTGTTATTTCTGATGGTGTGGAGATTGACGGGACAGATGAAGTGCAAGTAGTCGGATATAATGAAAAAGTGGGGGTACCAACAGATGAAGATTGATAAATATTCAGCGATTTTAGGAAATACGGTCGGTTTCCACGACATGTCAACCTTAACAGAACATCGTCCAGTTGCCAGTTTGCCATTTGGTGGGAAATACCGCTTGATTGACTTCCCACTCTCTAGCCTTGCTAATGCTGGTGTTCGTAGTGTCTTTGGTATCTTCCAACAAGACAATATCAGCTCTGTCTTTGACCATATTCGTTCAGGTCGTGAGTGGGGCTTGTCTACACTTTTGAGCCACTACTATCTAGGCATTTACAATACTCGTGTAGAAAGCAGCACAGTTGGTAAGGAATATTATGAACAGTTACTGACTTATCTGAAGCGTTCAGGCTCTAACCAAACTGTAGCCCTAAACTGTGATGTGTTAATCAACATTGACCTTAATCAAGTCTTCCACTTGCATAACACAACCCAGCAACCGATGACAGTGGTTTACAAGAAATTGCCATCTAAAGATATTTCAGATGTGAATGCAGTTCTGCAAGTCAGTGAAACGGACCATGTCCTAGGACACAAGCTGCATAGTGATAGAGACGAGGGCGAGCTCTTCAATATGTCTACAGATATTTTTGTAGTAGATACGCCTTGGTTGATTGAAAAATTGGAAGAAGAAGCCCAAAAAGAATTCCCACAAAAACTGCGCTATGTTCTTCGGGACTTGGCAGCTGAAGTTGGAGCTTTTGCTTACGAGTACACAGGCTATCTAGCAAATATCCACTCTGTTGGTTCCTACTATAAAGCTAACATTGACATGCTTGATCGGCAGAAATTCTACTCCCTCTTCTCACCAAATCAAAAGATTTATACAAAGGTGAAAAACGAAGAGCCGACTTACTATGCAACAGGATCGAAGGTAAATCGCTCTCAGTTTGCCTCAGGTAGTATTGTAGAAGGTGAAGTTGTAAATTCTGTTATTTCGCGGAATACAAGAATTTTAGCGGGTAGCAGTGTCAAAGACAGTCTCCTCTTCCCACGCGTTGTCGTTGGAAAAAATGCAGTGGTAGAATATGCAATTGTGGACAAGGGCGTTGAGATTGCTGAAGGAGTTGTCGTTCGAGGGACAGCTGAACATCCAGTTGTACTGAAGAAAGGTCAAAAAGTTACAGAGGACATCGTTTCATGAAAATTTTATTTGTAGCAGCAGAAGGGGCACCTTTTTCCAAGACGGGTGGTTTGGGGGACGTTATCGGCGCCCTCCCCAAATCCTTGGTCAAAGCTGGTCATGAAGTTGGAGTCATTCTGCCCTATTATGATATGACGGATGCTAAATTTGGTGATCAAGTTGAAGATCTCTTCTCCTTTGAAGTCAGTGTCGGTTGGCGTCGGGAATATGTCGGTGTCAAAAAGATTGAGTTGGAAGGTGTCAACTTCTACTTTATCGATAATCAGCATTATTTCTTCCGTGGGCATGTCTATGGCGATTTTGATGACGGCGAGCGTTTTGCCTACTTCCAATTAGCAGCAATCGAACTGATGGAGCGCATTGACTTTATTCCAGATGTTCTCCATGCGCACGACTACCATACGGCCATGATTCCTTTCTTGGTCAAGGAAAAATACCGCTGGATTCAGGCCTATAACAACATCAAGACAGTACTGACTATTCACAATTTAGAGTTTCAGGGACAATTTCCGGATAGCATGCTTTGGGAACTCTTTGGTGTCGGCTATGAACGTTATGCAGACGGAACTCTCCGTTGGAATGACTGCCTCAACTGGATGAAAGCGGGCATTCTCTATGCGGATCGCGTGACGACTGTTTCACCGAGCTATGCCAACGAAATTCGGACAGCTGAGTTTGGCTGCGGTCTGGATCAGATTCTTCGGATGGAGTCAGGCAAGCTGGTCGGTATTGTCAATGGTATTGATACAGATATCTACAATCCAGAAACAGATAAATTGCTGGCTTATCACTTTAATAAAGATGATTTGACTGGGAAATTGGAAAACAAACGAGCGCTTCAAGCAAAAGTAGGCTTGCCGGTTCGGGATGATGTTCCTGTCGTTGGTATCGTCTCTCGTTTGACACGTCAAAAAGGTTTTGATTTGGTGGTGGAAGAGCTTCATAATTTGCTTCAGGAAGATGTGCAAATTGTGCTACTTGGAACAGGCGACCCTGCATTTGAACGGGCCTTCGCTTGGTTTGGTCAGGCTTATCCTGAAAAATTGTCCGCTAATATCCTTTTTGATGTTACTTTGGCTCAGGAAATCTATGCGGCTAGTGATATTTTCCTTATGCCGAGCCGCTTTGAACCTTGCGGTCTGTCGCAGATGATGTCCATGCGTTACGGTACACTGCCACTGGTTCACGAGGTTGGTGGCCTGCGAGATACGGTTGAACCTTTCAACGTCTATGATGGGCAGGGAACAGGCTTTAGCTTCAATAACTTCTCTGGTTATTGGCTAACATGGACTTTCAAAGAAGCCCTCAATCTTTACTGGCATGACCGAGAAGCTTGGCGCAGTCTGCAAATACAGGCGATGGAAAGAGATTTCTCTTGGGATACAGCCAGTCGAGCATACAGTGATTTATATGAGTCACTACTCTAGTATGTTGCATTAGAACAGCAATCCTCTCTTGTTTCTGACAAGAGAGGATTTGTCGGGTAAGTGGTCTTTCTCATGTTGACATCTTATCCAGACGGATGCTTTTCCCTAAAAGAAAGGAAGTTAATTCGTAAAAATGGAATTAAATAAAGAACAGTTTATCCGAGATTTCAAGGATACTTTGCACGAACGACAGCTGATTAAGATTGCGGATGCTACAGCAGCCGAGCTTTTTCAAGCCCTCGCTAGTACCATTCGTAAATATATCACGCCACTGTGGCTGGAGCGCCGCAATAAACTCGTGGAACAGCAGCAAAAAACAGCCTATTATTTCTCAATTGAGTTTCTGCCGGGACGTATGCTGGAAACCAACCTGCTCAATTTAGGTATTCTTGATACGGTCAAGGAAAGTTTTGCTGAGCTCGGAGTTGACTTTGAAGATGTAAAAAATGCTGAGCACGATATGGCTTTGGGAAATGGGGGACTTGGTCGTTTGGCAGCAGCCTTCATGGACTCGCTAGCTACAACGGGTTATCCAGGATTTGGCAATGGGATTCGCTATCGCTACGGTCTTTTCAAGCAGAGAATCGTGAATGGCTATCAGGTGGAAATTCCAGATGATTGGTTTGGCAGTCTAGGCAATGTCTGGGAAACCCGTAAGGATCACGGCATTGTGGATGTTAAAATCTTTGGTAATGTCTACTTGCGTGCCAATGAAGAAGGCCGCATTGTACCGGTTTATGAGAATTCTAAAACTTTGCGTGCTGTGCCTTATGACGTGCTTCAGATTGGCTTTGGCAATGACAATATCAACAATCTCCGTTTATGGGATGTTGAAATCCCAGAAGAATACGAACTGGACTATCCAACTATTGAAGCCCGTCGCCGGGTGCAGGACATCACTGCCATTCTCTATCCAGACGATTCTAGTTACGAAGGAAAAGAACTGCGTCTGATTCAGGAATACTTTATGACCAGTGCGGGTCTGCAGACTATTATCAAGTCTTATCTCAAGCAAGGTCGTCCGCTCAAGGATATTCATGAGAAGGTTTCCGTCCATATCAACGATACCCACCCAGCAGTCGCACCAGCTGAGTTTATGCGCCTTTTGCTGGATGATTATGGTCTCGAGTGGGCAGATGCTTGGAATGCGACGGTCAAGACCATGAGCTACACTAACCACACCATTTTGTCAGAAGCCTTGGAAAAATGGGATGCGGAGCTCTTCAAAAATGTCTTGCCGCGGGTTTATCAAATCATCCTAGAAATCGACAACCGCTATGTAGCTGAAATGGCTGGACGTGGCCTTGATCCGAAGGTCATCGAAAACACTCGGATTGTCAAGGACAATCAAGTCCACATGGCCCACTTGGCTATCATCGGTGGGCATTCAATCAATGGTGTTGCCAAACTCCACACCGAACTGCTCAAAGAAGACACCTTGCGTGATTTTTACAGCATTTATCCAGAGAAGTTTAATAACAAGACCAATGGGATTATCCAGCGCCGCTGGCTGCAGATTGCGGACCAGCCTCTGTCATCTGAGATTGATAAGTTGATTGGTAAGGGCTGGAGAAGTGATATCCATGAGCTGCGCAAGCTTTTGGAATTCAAGGACAATCAGCAAGTGCTGGGCGATTTCTACCGAGTGAAGCAAGAAGCCAAGGCTCGTCTGGCTGACTTCATCAAGGAATCAACAGGAGTAGAAGTTTCTACAGAAGCTATCTTTGATGTCCAGGTGAAACGCCTCCACGCTTATAAGCGTCAGCTGCTCAACCTGCTTCATATCATCAAGCTCTACTGGGACCTCAAGGACAATCCTGATAAGGACATGGTACCGCGCGTCTTTATCTTCGGTGCCAAGGCTGCTCCAGGCTATCACTTTGCCAAGTCTGTTATCAAGCTGATCAATGAAGTAGCCAATCTGGTCAACAAGGATGAAAGCCTGCAAGGCAAACTCAAGGTTGTCTTCCTAGAAAACTACCGTGTCAGCCTAGCTGAGCTCATCATTCCTGCGGCAGATGTATCAGAGCAGATTTCTCTGGCTTCCAAGGAAGCTTCTGGTACTTCCAATATGAAGTTTATGATGACAGGTGCCATTACCCTGGCTACACTGGACGGAGCCAATATCGAAATCAAGGACGAGGTCGGTGACGACAATATTGTCATCTTTGGGATGGACAAGGACCAAGTTTACGAGCACTATGCCCGCCACGATTACTACTCACGCGGTGTCTATGAAAGCAATCCAGATATTCGCCGAGTGGTCGATACCTTTGTCAACGGCACCATTCCAAACGTCCGTGAAGAAGGCTCTGAGATCTACGAAGCCCTTATCACCCACAATGACGAATACTTCCTCTTGGAAGACTTCCACTCCTATGTAGAAGCTCAAGAGAAGATTGATGCCCTCTATCGTGACAAAGAAAAATGGGCCCGCATGAGTTTGATTAACATCGCTACATCCGACAAGTTTACTTCAGATGATACCATTGAGCAATATGCCAAGGAAATCTGGAACTTGGAGAAATAAACCTCTTCGGAAAATATGAACACTAAGAGATTGGGGCCTGGTTCTCAGTCTCTTTTGCTATCCATCTACCATCCTGTCTAGAAATATGCTATAGTAGAGAAAGTATGAGAATTCAACTTTTTAAAAAAGCAGGGTAAGCAAGTATGAGAGACTATGAGATTTTTTATCAACAATTAACAGCTTCCTTTCGCAGTCGTCCTAGGATAGTGAAAGGAATGGCCTATTTTAATAGGGGGATGACTGTTTTTATGCCTCTGGTGTATGGTCTGATTCTGGTTTGTGCCTTTCTGACGGAAGGTTGGAAAGGGCTGCTTGCTTTTTTTCTCCTGCCAGCTATCGGATTTGGTCTCTTGTCAGCGATTCGTAAACAGCTGAATCAAGCACGTCCTTACGAAAAATGGGCTATTCAACCCTTGCTGGTCAAGGATACATCGGGCAAGTCCATGCCTAGCCGCCATGTCTTTTCGGCTACAGTGATTTCCATGTGCCTGCTCTACTTTTTCTGGTTGCCGGGGCTTATCTGCCTCTTGCTTTCAGCGGGGTTGGCTACAGTGCGCGTGATTGGCGGAGTGCACTATCCAAAGGATGTGGTGATAGGATACCTTTGCGGCATTTGCTGGGGAGCTTTAATCTTTTTATTATAAATGTCTGGCGAGAGCCAGATTTTTCTTTGTAAAGTAAATTGAGGAGTAGACAAAGTGCCCGAGTCTATATTATAATGTAAGCAGTACCAAACTTTTATCATCAAGGATTGCCAGATTTTGGATGATGAAAAATATGTAAGGAGACTATTATGTCAGAACCGTTATTTCTAGAGTCTGTGATGCAGGAGAAGATTTGGGGTGGCACCAAGCTGCACGATGTTTTTGGCTATGAGATTCCCAGCGACCATGTGGGCGAGTATTGGGCAATTTCGGCTCATCCGAACGGTGTCTCAACCGTCAAGAATGGACGTTTTGCCGGTCAGAAGCTAGATGCGCTCTATGCCGAGCACCGTGAGCTCTTTGGCAATCGCCCGGAGCCTGTCTTTCCACTTTTGACAAAGATTTTGGATGCCAATGACTGGCTTAGCGTACAGGTCCATCCAGATGATGCCTATGGACTAGAGCACGAAGGAGAGCTTGGCAAGACTGAATGCTGGTATGTTATCGCTGCAGACGAAGGGGCAGAGATTATCTACGGTCACAATGCCAAGAGTAAGGAAGAGCTGCGTCAGCAGATTGAGAGCAAGGACTGGGATCATCTTTTGACCAAAATTCTAGTCAAGGCTGGTGACTTTTTCTATGTGCCAAGTGGTACCATGCATGCTATTGGCTCAGGGATTCTGATTTTGGAAACTCAGCAGTCCAGTGACACGACCTACCGTGTCTATGACTTTGATCGTAAGGACGATGCTGGCAATCTGCGTGAGCTGCATTTGGAGCAATCGATTGATGTTTTGACTATCGGCGAGCCTGCTAATAGCCGTCCCGTTACCATTCAGGCAGACGATTTGACCTCTACTCTTTTGGTGGCCAATGACTTCTTTGCTGTTTACAAGTGGGACATTGCTGGTTCTGTTGAATTTAAAAAGACAGTAGATTACAGCTTGTTCAGTGTCTTGGAAGGTGCTGGCGAGTTGACAGTGGATGGGCTAGTGTATCCTATCAAAAAAGGATCTCATTTCATCCTACCGAGCGATGTCACAGAGTGGACCTTGTCTGGCGACTTGCAACTGATTGTCAGCCATCCATAGTGAAAAAATACATAGACCGAGTGACCATCTCGGTCTATTTTTCTTTATTTTTGTAGAATGGACAGAGAAAACAGGACTTTAACTTCAATCAGTGAAAAAGTCCGATAAATGAGGCATTTCATCATGGTTGCTTGAAGAATTTTTTTTTGAAAAATGGTACAATGAAAAGGAATATCCAAAGGAGTCGAATATGGAACACAAAGAAAAAGATTTTAGTTTGTCCTGGTTTTTTAGATGGTTCTTGGATAATAAGGCCATTACCGTATTTTTGGTGACCTTGCTCATCGGTTTGAACATTTTTATTCTTAGCAAAATTAGCTTTATTTTTACACCAGTGATTGAGTTTATTGGTGTCATCATGTTGCCAGTGATTTTAGCTGGGCTGCTTTACTATCTGCTCAATCCCATTGTCGACTGGATGGAAAAGCGCAAGATTAACCGTGTGGCTGGGATTACAATTGTCTTTGTCTTGATTGGTGTTTTGATTGTGTGGGGCTTGGCGGTTGCTATTCCTAACTTGCAGCATCAGGTAGTGAGTTTTTCAAAAAATGTTCCCGCTTATCTCAAGCAAGCCAATAAAATGATTGATGATGTTTTGACCAATCATATTTCAGACGATTTGAAGCCACAAATCGAGCAAGTTACGAATAAGCTTTCGACTCAGATCACTTCATGGGCTAGTAATTTTTCATCTAAGGCAGTCAATTGGGCCAGCAATTTGATTAGTACGGCTTCGCAAATCATTGTGGCTATCATCATCATGCCTTTTATTCTTTTCTATTTATTGCGAGACGGGAAGAATCTCAAAGGCTATGTGGTTCAGTTCTTGCCAACGAAATTCCGCGAGTCATTTGGTCAGGTCATGACAGATGTGAATACCCAGTTGGCCAATTATGTTCGTGGTCAGGTGACCGTAGCGATTATTGTGGCCTTTATGTTTATGATTCTTTTCAAGATTATCGGCTTGCGTTACGGTGTGACTCTAGCCGTTGTGGCAGGAGTTTTGAACTTGGTGCCTTATCTGGGAAGCTTCCTTGCTATGTTGCCAGCCTTGGTTCTGGGCTTGATTGCTGGTCCGATCATGCTGTTGAAAGTCATTATCGTCTTTATCGTGGAGCAGACTATTGAGGGGCGCTTCGTGTCTCCTCTGATTTTGGGAAGCCAATTAAGCATCCATCCGATTACGATTTTGTTTGTTTTGCTGACTTCAGGAACCATGTTTGGTATCTGGGGTGTCTTGCTGGGAATTCCAGCTTATGCGTCAGCCAAGGTTGCTATCACAGCGCTCTTTAAGTGGTACAAGAAGGTCAGCGGTTTGTATGAAGAAAGTGTTCAAGAATTAGGAGAAGGCAGTGAGTAAGAGTGAACAAATGTTAACAGCCCTGCAAAATCAAGATTTAGCACAGGCTGAGAAGTATTTTGAAGAGGCCCTGAGCCAAGATTCCAATCAAGAGTTATTAGAATTAGCCGATTACTTAGAAAGTATCGGCTTTTTCCCTCAAGCCAAACGAATTTATGAAAAATTGGCTCCGCTTTTCCCCGAGTCCTATATCAGTCTGGCAACGATCGCTGCTGACGATGGTGACTTAGAAGAGGCTTTTGCCTATTTAGAGGAAATTGACTCAGATAGTGAATGGTATGTGGCAGCTCTCTTGGCCAAGGCTGACCTCTATCAGCTAGAGGGATTGCCAGATGTGGCACGGGAGAAATTGCTGGAAGCTGCCAAACTGTCGGACGAACCTTTGGTGACTTTTGGTTTAGCAGAAATTGAGTTTGAATTGGAAAATTTTGCCCAGGCCATCAAGGAATATGCCCAGCTAGATAATCGCTCTATCTACGAGCAGACAGGCGTGTCCACCTACCAGCGTATTGGCCTTTGCTATGCCAGTCTGGGGAAAATCGAAGCAGCCATTGAATTTTTGGAAAAAGCTGTTGAGCTGGAGTACGACGAAGAGACGGTCTATGAATTAGCAGCTATCTTGTATGAGCAAGAGGAGTACCAAAAAGCTAATTTGTACTTCAAGCAGCTGGATACGATTTCGCCAGATTTTGAAGGCTATGAGTATGCCTATGCGCAGTCTCTCCATGCGGAGCATAAGACGGAGGAAGCTTTGGCAATTGCAGAGCAAGGTTTGACCAAGAATCCTTTCGAAACCCGCCTCTTGCTTCTTGCTTCGCAACTATCTTACGAACTGCATGATGTGGAAAAATCTGAAAACTACCTGCTAGCAGCTCAGGAAAATGCAGATGACTTAGAGGAAATTGCTCTACGCCTGACCAATCTCTATCTGGAGCAGGAACGCTACGATGAGGTCTTAGGTTTTGAGGATCAGGATGTAGACAATGTCTTGACTCGCTGGAATCTGGCGCGGGCTTATCAGGCCTTGGAAAATCTGGAGAAAGCTGGGGAGCTGTATCAGGAACTGGCACTTGACTTGCAGGAAAACCCTGAATTTCTGGAAGAATATGTTTATCTCTTGCGTGAATTAGGACGTGTGGAAGAAGCCAAAATACAGTCTGGCAAATATCTGCGTTTGGTTCCAGATGATACTGCTATGGCAGATCTATACGAAAGTTTGTAAAGTATTCTTGGAAAATCTCTTGCCTTGCTAGCTTTGGGGCATATTCGCAAGAAGATTTTCTTACGGACACAATAGTTTGATTAAAGAAGGAGTGGAGATAATGTCCCAATTGAAACGAATCCAAGAAATGGAAGAGCATTTGAATAAATACGCTCAGACGCTGGCTGCAGCTCAATCAGCTTTGGCTGAGCTGGAGGCCAGCCAGAAGAATTATATCCAGCTCCGAGATTATTACACCAGCCAAGTTTTCTTTGACGATTTGGAGTTTTCCAATCAACCAGACTTTCCTGAGGATGTGGCCTGTGGCGTTTTGAGCGAAGATGCTGTTTATGACCTCATGGGAGAGCACTTTGAAACAGCGCTGCAGCTGCTAGACCTATCCAGTGCCATGTTGAAAGAAAGGTAATGGCCTAGGATGAAATAAAATAGCTTCTGTTGAAAAGCAAGAGCATGGATAACGTCAACGAAAGGATCGGAATGTGGAAAATCTAAAACAAAGGCCGACCAACCGTTGACATTATTAAAGGAACACAAGATTTGCAGAAAGGCGGCAAGCATGCGCGACAACCATCTTCATACCTATTTTTCCTATGATTCTGAGGCGGATTTTTCTGACTATCTGGACCATTACGAGGGCGAGATTGTCACTACCGAGCACTATGACCTGTCCAATCCCTACCCTTACCAAGCTACCTCGCCCCATGATGATGTGCCTGACTATGCGGCCTATTCGGCAAAAATTGCAGAGCTGAACCAGCAATATGGCAACCGCATCAAAAAGGGGATTGAAATTGGTTACTATGCTCCGCGTAAGGCCGATATTTTAGCTTTCCTAGCCGATAAGGAATACGACATCAAGCTCCTATCTGTTCACCACAATGGTAGTTTTGACTATCTGGAAGAGCCGGTCTTGCAGCTGGACAAGATGGAGTTAATTCCCCGCTACCTGAGAGAGCTAGAAGAGGCAATCGAGGCTGTTCCGGCGGATGTCCTAGCCCACTTTGACTATGGCTTTCGGAAATTTGAGCTTACCGTAGAGGAGTTAAAAACTTTTGAGCCTCAGCTGCGACAGCTTTTTCAAAAGATGATTGATCATGATCTGGCCTTTGAACTCAACTGCAAGTCCATGTATTTATACGGTCATGAAGACCACTATATCTACGCTCTTGGTCTTGTCAAGGAGCTTGGTGGTCAGCGCTTTTCAGTTGGCTCCGATGGCCACAAGCTGGAGCATTTTCGACTTAAGTTTGACCGAGTGGCTCAAATCCTCGCTGATGCCGGTATTGAGGAAAGTCAGTTGATTTAGGGTATCGGAATTACATTTTGATTGTCCATTAAACGATTTTTTTGAAATTCGACCAGAATATGATATACTTAATTATCTTAGAAAATACAGAAGTTTGTTGATATAGGAGAAAAAATGGCAGAGCCAGTGAAATTATTTCAGTATAATACCCTAGGAGCCTTGATGGCTGGACTTTATGGTGGGAGCATGACGATTGGGGAGCTCCTGAAATACGGCGATTTGGGGATTGGTACACTGGATTCCATTGATGGGGAGTTGATTGTTCTTGATGGTAAGGCCTATCAGGCTAAGGGATCTGGCAATGTGCCTGAAGTTGTAGAAGTTTCAGATGATGTAACAGTGCCCTACGCTGCAGTTGTTCCCCACCAAGCGGAGGTCATTTTCCGCCAACGCTTCGAAATGACAGATGAAGAGCTGGAAAAGCGAATTGAATCCTATTACGATGGGGAAAATCTATTTCGCTCCATCAAGATTCATGGAGAATTTTCCCACATGCATGTGCGAATGATTCCAAAATCGACTTCAGAGAAGAAGTTTGCTGAAGTAGCCGTAAGTCAGCCTGAGTACCATGCTGATAATGTCTCCGGCACCATTGTTGGCTTTTGGACACCCGAAATTTTCCACGGTGTCAGTGTAGCCGGCTATCATCTTCACTTTATTTCAGACGACCATACCTTTGGTGGTCACGTTATGGACTTTGTTATCAAGGAAGGGATTGTGGAGCTAGGTGCTGTCGATCAGTTGGATCAACGTTTTCCAGTTCAAGACCGTAAGTTCCTCTTTGCAAAATTCAATGTCGATGAAGTAAGATCGGACATGGACAAGGTTGAGTAGTCAATTACTGTGACAATTGTCTACTTCTGATAAAAAAAGAGGCTAGGACTCTGCTGTCCCAACCTCTGAAAGATAACTAGATTTTTAAATTCAGTAAGTTTGAGGAGCCGAGGCTCCTCTTTTATTGTTCAATATCCGCCAAATCGATATTTTAGAAACGGATTAGTTTACATTTTCATGCTTTTAATCTTTTCTTCATCTGGTGTGACGCGCAGCGTTTTCTGGCCCGTATAGGTGACAAATCCCGGCTTGCCACCAGTTGGCTTGTTGAGTTTTCTGACTTCAATCATGTCCACTTGGACCAGATTGGAGAGTCTGGCTTTGGAGAAGTAGGCTGCTAGCTCGGCAGCATCTGTCTTAACTTCATCGCTAGGCTGAAGATTGCCTGTGATGACCACATGGCTACCCGGAATATCCTTGGCGTGGAACCAAAGCTCGTCCTTCTTAGCCATCTTAAACGTCAGTTCGTCATTTTGTAGGTTGTTACGCCCAACGAGGATAATGGTTTGACCGTCAGTTGCCAAATATTTCTCCGGTTTCTGCCTTTTCTGGATTTTCTCTCTTTGGCGTCGGCGGATAAAGCCAGTCTGGATTAGTTCCTCCCGAATTTCTGCAATCTCAGTCAGGCTGGCCTGAGCAAGGGCAGTTTCCACGCTCTCTAGGTAGAGAATCGTAGCCCGAGTCTCCTCAATCAAGCTGGTCAGATGTTTGACGGCTTCCTTGAGCTTCTGGTAACGTTTGAAATAGCGCTGGGCATTTTGGTTGGGGGTTAGGGCCTTGTCAAGCGAGATGATAATCTTCTCACCTGTGTAGTAATTATCCAGCTCTACCTGATCTTGGTCGTTGGGCACCTGATGGAGAAAGGTGGTCAAGAGTTCCCCTTTTTGGCGGAATTCTTCTGCATTATTCGTTGCTAGGAGCTCTTCCTCTTGCTTGCCCAACTTTTTCCGGTTCTTTTCCAACTCGTTTTCTACTCGGCGAATCAGTTCGCTGGCTTGCTGGTTGACTCGATCGCGCTCCGCCTTGTCCTTATAAAAAGTGTCTAAAAGCTCGGATAGCGTGGACATTTGGGCCTTGCTGTCAGAAAATAGCAGAGCAGAGAAGGATTTTTCGGTCAGGCTTGGCTGAGTCGGACTGGCAAAGAAGGCTCGGAAAGTTTTGAGCTTGTCAGCGGTCAGACGACCACTGAGTTCAGTAGCCGTATCCCGACCCAAGCCCTGAAAAATCTGCTGCAGGCGTTTGGGCTCTAAGTCTTCAGTATGTAAGATTTCAAAGAGCTTTTCATCACCCACAGTGAAAGGATTGAGACTACCTGTTTGAGGCGGTGCGACATAGGTTGAGCCCGGCAGGATTGTTCGATAGCTATTTTGTGAAAATCCGACGTGTTTGATGGCTTCAATAATCTTGCCGCTAGCCTTATCCAAGAGGATAATGTTACTGTGTTTGCCCATGATTTCGATGACCAGAGTCACAGCCACGCTATCACCGATTTCGTTCTTATTGGAGACGCTGATTTCCAAAATTCGGTCATTCTCCACTTGCTGAATCGCTTCAATGACAGCGCCCTGCAGGTATTTACGCATCACCATGATAAAGGTATTGGGAACAGCTGGATTTTCAAACGTAGTCTCTGTCAGCTGGACGCGTCCAAAGACCGAGTGGGCTGACAGGAGCAATTTGTGACTTTTTCGATTGCTGCGAATCTGCAAGACCAGCTCCTGTTCAAAAGGTTGATTAATCTTTTGGATGCGGCCGCCCAGCAGTTCGCGGCGGAGCTCCTCTGTCATGTGGTGTAAAAAAAATCCGTCGAAAGACATGTTTTTCTCCTTGAAAGTTGCTACAGAAAATTATAACAAAAAACCAAGCTAAAAGCTTCTAAAGTCTCATCAAAAAGAAATTTATTTTTTGTCAATGATTATCGCTATAAACAAAAACCGAACATTTTATAAAAAATTTCAAAAAGGTCTTGACATCTTTTCAGGAAAAATTTACAATATAGGAAATTAGAAAAGTAGTAGATGCATTTGTTTTTAGCGAGCTTGTGGTTGGTGGAAACGAGCAGCAAATCTTTGCGAAATTGGGCTAATTGATAAAATGAATTTGAAACAATAAGAATTCGGTGCGCACACCTTACAGTGCAGCTTGTTTGATGACAAGACAGAGATATGGGGAATATTAGTTATTTTTCCATAATTGAGGTGGCACCGCGATTTACGCCCTCACACAGAATACCTGTGTGAGGTTTTTTGTTGCTTATTATAAAAAATAAGGAGAATTGCCCATGTTTAAACGATGGCGTCCCTAGGGATTGAATAGAAAAAATGAAATAAAGAAATGGAGAAAGAACATGAAAAATAAACGTTTAATGACTATTTTAGGCCTCTTGGCTATTTTGGTAATCGGTGGGATGGCTTATTCTAACTTGAGTGGAAAGAGCAACGGATCTAAGACTGGCGACGATAGTAAGACAGTCAAGGTTGGTGTCTTGCAGTATGTCAGCCACCCTTCGCTTGATTTGATTTACAAGGGAATTCAAGATGGTCTAGCTGAGGAAGGCTACAAGGGCGATAAGATCAAGATTGACTTTATGAATGCTGAAGGCGATCAGAGCAAAGTCTCTACCATGAGTAAGCAGCTGGTGTCCAATGACAATGATGTGCTGATTGGGATTGCTACTCCATCTGCGCAAGGACTAGCTGCGGCTACCAAGGACAAACCTATCGTCATGGGAGCTATCACAGATCCAGTCGGAGCAAATCTAGTGAAAAATCTGAAAAAGCCAGGTGGTAATATCACAGGTGTTTCTGACCACAATCCAGCTAAGCAACAACTAGAGTTGATTAAAAAATTGACGCCAAATGTGAAAACAATCGGTGCCCTCTATTCTAGCAGTGAAGACAACTCTAAAGCTCAGGTAGAAGAGTTCAAAAAATTGGCTGAAGAAGCAGGATTCAAGGTAGAGGAATATTCTGTTCCTTCAACAAATGAAATTGCTTCAACTATGAATGTCATGACTGGCAAGGTTGATGCTATCTGGATTCCAATTGACAATACCATTGCTTCAGCTTTTGCGACAGTTGTGTCCAGCAATAAAGAAGCTAAGAAACCGATTTATCCAAGTGCGACGGCCATGGTAGAAGAAGGAGGTCTTGCCTCTGTCGTTGTAGACCAGTATGACCTAGGTGTTGCGACTGGTAAAATGGCTGCTAAAGTTCTTAAAGGTGCCAAACCTGCTGATACTGCAGTAGATATTTTTGATAAAGGTAAATCTGTTATCAATACTAAAAATGCCAAAGAACTGGGCATTACTATCCCAGAAGATGCCCTCAAAGAAGCGGGACAAGTGATTAAATAGAAAGAAAGGAAGTCTGTTGCTCAACGGACTTCTTTTTCTTCTTGTAAATTCTATAACTGAGCTTGCGAAATGTTTAGAAATCTGTTAGAATGAATTATAATTGAATAGCAATCCGCAAGACCAGTAACCTAGGGAAAGTTTGACAGGGAGGGGAGCCAGCGACTGAGAGCTCTCTAGATGAAAGCTAGGCGAATTCACTTGCTTTAGGATTGGTAATTAAGGTCTGGCTTGCCAGATAAAAAACGGATGGTACCGCGTGTCAACGCTCCGCTTCGGTGTGAGTGAGACCGCGGTTTTTATTTTTGGAGGAACTATGTCAACAATTGAAGAACGATTGCAGAGTCTGCGTGAGGAAACTTTAGCCCAATTGCAGACCATTACTCTGGAAAATGCTAAGGATATGCAGGAGCTGAAAGTATCTGTCCTAGGGAAAAAAGGAAGTCTGACTGAGATTCTCAAAGGGATGAAGGATGTTTCTGCTGAGATGCGCCCTATTATCGGGAAGCACGTCAATGAAGCACGAGATGTGCTGAATGCGGCCTTTGAAGAAGCAGCTCAAATCTTGGAAGAGCAGAAAGTCGCAGCCCAGCTGGCCAATGATGCCTTGGATGTGACCCTGCCTGGCCGTAAGATTCCAGCTGGAAATCGCCATATTTTGACCCAAACGAGTGAAGAAATCGAAGATATCTTTATCGGTATGGGCTATCAGGTTGTGGATGGTTTCGAGGTTGAGTCAGACTACTACAACTTTGAGCGCATGAACCTACCTAAAGACCACCCTGCGCGGGATATGCAGGATACTTTCTACATCACAGAAGAGATCCTCTTGCGTACGCACACATCTCCTGTCCAAGCTCGTGCCATGGATGCCCATGACTTTAGCCAAGGGCCACTCAAGATGATCTCTCCAGGACGTGTTTTCCGTCGCGATACAGACGATGCGACTCACTCTCACCAGTTTCACCAGATTGAAGGTCTGGTCGTAGGGGAAAATATCTCTATGGCTGATTTGCAGGGAACTTTGCAGTTGATTATTCAAAAAATGTTTGGTGCGGATCGTAAGATTCGTCTACGTCCATCTTACTTCCCATTCACAGAGCCATCCGTCGAAGTGGATGTATCTTGCTTTAAGTGCGGTGGTGCCGGCTGTAATGTCTGCAAGAAGACTGGCTGGATCGAAATCATGGGAGCTGGAATGGTGCACCCAAGTGTCTTGGAAATGAGTGGCATCGATTCAGAGAAATATTCTGGCTTTGCCTTTGGACTTGGTCAAGAGCGGGTGGCTATGCTTCGCTACGGTATCAATGATATTCGTGGCTTTTACCAAGGCGATGTGCGCTTTTCAGAGCAATTTAAGTAAGATGGAAGTAGAATAGACTTGATTTGAACAATTCCACCACGACAAGTCTGATTAGCAATATTTGCGAGCTTGAAATGCGTAGAAAAGGTGTTCGGCAGTTTAGTTGTTTATAAGGCCATTTTAGCTGGGAATCTTACTCTCAGCCGCTTCTGAGAAAGGAGTGCCCTATGTTAGTTAGAGTTCAGCCAGAAGATCTGGATATTTTGCGGGACTTGGAAGTGCAGACCTACCAAGAAACTTTTGGTCCTTTCATCAAACAGGCAGATTTAGAGCATTATTTTGCCCACGAGCTGGCGCATGAAAGGCTGGAGCAGGAGCTGGCCAATCCTGAGTCTGAGCATTATTTTGTGCTGGACAAGGAGCAAAAGATCGCTGGTTTTCTCAAGTGTAACTGGGGTCAGGCTCAGACAGAGCAGGAATTGGAAGATTCCTTTGAAATTCAACGGATTTATGTACTTGCCTCCCATCAGGGCTTCGGCTTGGGCAAGGAAATGTTTGAATTTGCCTTAGAAGAAGCCCAAAAACGTGGCTTTAGCTGGGCTTGGCTAGGTGTTTGGGAAAGAAATTTTAAGGCGCAGAATTTTTACTTTAAATATGGCTTTGAAAGATTTAGCCAGCATGAATATATTACTGGTGACACAGTCGATATTGACTGGCTTTTAAGGAAGAAATTAAACTAAAAAGACGATAACAGCGCTGTTTATTGGGCTTTTAGTGAAAACAGAAATTTATAGAGAGGAATCAAATACGACCGAAAAGACGAATGGACTGGCTTTGTCTATGAAGTCAGAGTTAGGTCTGGTCGGTCGTAAAATCATACATATGTTAGTTAGTTATAAATGGTTAAAAGAACTGGTTGATTTGGATGTGACGAGTGCCGAGCTGGCTGAGAAAATGTCCACAACTGGTATTGAAGTAGAAGGAGTCAGCTCACCAGCTGAAGGTCTTTCGAAAATTGTTGTCGGAGAGGTTCTGAGCTGTGAGGATGTACCTGAAACTCACCTGCACCTCTGTCAGGTCAATGTCGGAGAAGAGGAGCCTCGTCAGATTGTCTGTGGTGCACCGAATGTTCGTGCGGGTATCAAGGTTATGGTGGCTTTGCCAGGTGCTCGTATTGCGGATAATTATAAGATTAAAAAAGGGAAAATCCGTGGCTTGGAGTCACTGGGCATGATCTGCTCTCTCGGTGAGCTGGGCATTTCGGATTCGGTCGTGCCAAAGGAATTTGCGGATGGTATCCAAATTTTGCCAGATAGTGCTGTACCAGGAGATGAGGTTTTCCCTTATCTAGACTTGGATGATGAAATTATCGAGCTTTCCATCACGCCAAACCGGGCTGATGCTCTGTCTATGCGTGGGGTGGCGCACGAAGTGGCTGCCATCTATGACAAGTCAGTACAGTTCAAAGAATTTCCTTTGACTGAAGGGGATAAAGAGGCTGCGGCTAGCTTGTCTGTTGCCATTGAAAGCGAAAAAGCACCGTTTTATGCAGCTCGTATTTTGGACAATGTGACCATTGCTCCGAGTCCTCAGTGGCTGCAAAATCTCCTCATGAACGAAGGAATTCGTCCGATTAACAATGTAGTGGACGTGACTAACTACATCTTGCTCTACTTTGGTCAGCCAATGCATGCCTTTGATTTGGACACATTTGAGGGTGACCAGATTGTCGTCCGGGAAGCGCGTGCTGGTGAAAAACTGGTGACGCTGGACGGCGAAGAGCGTGAGCTGGAAGTCGGCGATTTAGTTATCACTGTGGCAGATGAGCCAGTAGCCCTTGCTGGTGTCATGGGTGGAGCAGCGACGGAAATCTCAGGCAAGTCGACTCGTGTCGTTCTGGAAGCTGCTGTCTTTGATGGCAAGTCAATCCGTAAGACAAGCAGTCGTCTGGGCTTGCGTTCGGAGTCTTCTTCACGCTTTGAAAAAGGGATTAACCTTGCAACAGTAACTGAAGCTCTAGATGCTGCTGCTAGCATGATTGCTGACTTGGCAGGTGCAACTGTTCATGCTGGTATTGTCCAAGCAGGACAGTTAGATACGACTGACAAGCAGGTTTCGACTAGCCTTTCAGATGTCAACCGAGTTCTGGGAACAGATTTGACTTATGCGGATATTGAAGATATTTTCCGTCGTCTAGGCTTTGGTCTCAGCGGTTCTGCGGACTTCTTCACAGTCAGCGTACCTGCTCGTCGTTGGGATATTCGTATTCCGGCAGATCTTTACGAGGAAATTGCTCGTATTTATGGCTATGACCGCTTGCCAGTTTCCCTGCCTCAAGATGCTGGAACAGCTGGTGAATTGACGGCCACTCAGAAGCTACGTCGCAAGGTTCGGACGGTGGCTGAAGGAGCAGGACTGACCGAGATTATTTCCTATGCCTTGACCACGCCAGAAAAAGCTGTCGAATTTACGCTCAATCCTACAAATCTGACGGAGCTTATGTGGCCTATGACAAGGGAGCGCAGTGTTCTTCGTCAAAATATGCTCTCAGGAATGCTGGATACTGTCAGCTACAATGTTGCTCGTAAAAATAAGGATTTAGCCCTGTATGAAATTGGGAAAATCTTTGAACAAACAGGCAATCCGAAGGAAGAATTGCCTAATGAAATCAATAGTTTTGCCTTTGCCCTAACTGGCTTGGTAAGTGAAAAGGATTTCCAAACGCTAGCGACTCCTGTGGACTTCTTCTACGCTAAGGGAGTGGTTGAAGCGCTCTTTGACCGCCTAGGATTAGCAGCTGATTATCAAGCAACTGACCAGCTCAAGAGTCTGCATCCGGGTCGGACAGCGCTGATTTCGATCAAGGGTCAGCCAGTGGGCTATGTTGGGCAGGTTCATCCAGTGACGGCCAAGGCTTATGACATCCCAGAAACCTATGTGGCTGAGCTCAATCTGACGGCTATTGAGGCGAGTCTTGAGCCAGAACAACCTTTTGAAGAAATCACCAAATTCCCAGCTGTCACTCGTGATGTGGCCTTGTTGCTCAAAGCAGAAATCAGCCACAGACAGGTGGTGGAAGCGATTCAAGCTGCCGGAGTGAAACGTTTGACGGATATCAAGCTCTTCGATATCTTCTCTGGTGAAAAATTAGGTGTTGGCCTCAAGTCTATGGCCTACACACTGACCTTCCAAAATCCAGAAGACAGCCTAACCGATGATGAAGTGGCTAAATACATGGAAAAAATCCAAAAATCCTTGGAAGAAAATGTTGGAGCAGAAGTGCGCTAGTATATACAAAGAGAAGCAGTCCTTTGGGCTGCTTTTGGCTATAAAAGAGCTTTATAAAAGTCTTGATTTATGGTATTCTAGTCCCATAAAGATTTTACAGAAAGAATATTTTAATGGAATATAAAAGAAGTTATGCATCTGAAATTGTAGCTATTATTATTGTTATTATTGGAGCATTTATATTAATTGGAATAATGCAATCACCAAATAGTAGTAGTGGTAACCACAGTGATAGCTTAAAACAGCTAGAATATGAACGAAAAGAAGCAAGGTTGAATGAAAGCTCGATGACGATTGAAAAGGCTAGAACTATGGTTAAATCAACTTATGCACCTGAGAATGAAACACCAGAAGAAGAGCAAAAAAGACTGCAAGCTTTTGTAGAGACCTATAATAAACAATTAGAGTCCGAACAAGCTTCTATCCGAAGAGAAAAGGAATCTGAGCAAGAAATTCTCAATCAAAATAATGAATATGTGGGCCCAATTCTAATTGGTGCAGGTGTTATAGTTACTATTTTAGGTGTTTCGGCTTATAAGAAAGCTCATGAGCCTGCAGCTTTTACCATTTCTGATGATAAGATTGATGTTAAACCCTCTGTTTTCCAAGATATAAATCACATTGATTTAACAAATATTAAGCAAATCGAGTATGAAATTAGACGTGCTTATTCTAAAAATTCGAGATCAACTTATCGCATACTTTATTTTAAAGACGAAGAAGGAAAAATACTGGAAGAGATTGACTTGAATGATCTTGTTGATGCTGATTTCAATACGATTTATAAAGAAATCAGTAAACGAGCTCCGCATATCGAATGGATTTTTCCGGAATAAAAGGAAAGATTGTAGGAAAAGTAATTATGGAAAATTTGAACCAAATCTCCCAATGTCAGACTCTTTGGGCTAGAAATAAATATCTAGTGCTCAGTCATTCCAGTAATATTTATCTGGAAATCCGTCAGTATCTGAAAAGTGACTTGGTGGAAGCAACACATGTCCAAGACTTGATTGATCAGGCGGTAGCCCTGCCTGAAAACCGAGGTCAGGTCTGCAATGCCTTTCAGCATGTTTGGGGCTATTTTAAGAAAAAAGCCAGCCCAGCTGAAAAAGAAAATTTTATGCTTCTTTTAGAGCCATACCAAGTAGGTCAGGTGGAGCAGGAGGTTTTGGTAGAAGCTGTGAAAGATTTGCTTAGAAAGTACCCCAATCCCTATCTGCAACAGTCGACCTTGATATTTGGGGATGATGCAGAAGGCTCGTCCATCAAGGATGACTAGCTTTGATCCTCTAGAAGAAGCAATAGATTTTACATCTCCAGTCAAGTAAGGCTGGGGAATTTTTTATTTTTAGATAAAAAAATGCTATATGATTGACAAATAAAACAGACAATTGTAGAATATAATTATAAACTACAAATGTAGAAAAAGGAGGAAACACTATGACTATTTCGAAAAAAGCCTTTACTGGAATCTTATCATTAACAGTCGCAGTTTTATTGGCTGCTTGCTCAAGCAATGCTAATCAGGGAGGAAATGCTAACTCATCACAAAATACCCAAAGCCAAACATCACAGCCTGCGCAAGAACAGACTTCTTCATCCAATGCAGGCCAGACCAGCAATCTAAACGGACGCTACCAAGCAACTGACCATGATGGAGACCAGCATGTCCTAGAAATCAATGGTTCGACTGGTACTTGGACTGAGACCGAGGTCGATGGCAGTAAGGAAATCAAACAGGTACAAGTAGATACAGCGAAGCAGAGACTATTTGTCGGTGACGATGTCAAAAGCTATCGTCAAAATGGCAATCAGCTGATTGTGGACAAACTGGATGATGATCCAGATACTCTGACCTTTAGCAAGCAATAAGGCGATTTTCAATCTGCTCTGGGAAAGAGAAAGTGCAGGTCAGATAGCGGTCGAAACCTAGAGAAAAGAAACAAGGCAAGCTTCGGTATATGAACTGAAGCCCTTGTTTCTTTTTATTTTATGAATTTCTTTCAAGGCATGTTTCTTACTTAGGGAATCGCTATACGACTTAGTGATTTTCGTGTGAATCTAGTTACCATTAGTCTCATATGTTTTTCTAGCTTGCTTCTTTATGATATAATGATCTTTAATATCTCAAAGGAGGACAGCTTTGTTTTTAGCTTTTAAAGAGATAATCTACAGCCGTGGACGCTATCGTTTAGTGGTTGCTGTGGTCTTTCTCATTACTTATATGGTTTTCTTTTTGTCTAGTCTTTCTGTCGGTTTGGCTAGGCTCAATCGCTTGGCTCTGGACCAATGGCAGGCTGAATCAATCGTCCTGTCAGAGTATGCCAATAAGAATCTGGTTGCTTCGACTCTCAAGGAAGAGGAGTATAGTAGCCTGCTTCAAGGGGACTCAATTGCGGCTTTAGGACAAATGGCAGCAGTGGCCAATTATGAAGATGGGACGGATAAACTCAATGCTCAAGTTTTTGGTCTTTCTTGGGATAGTTTTCTGGCACCAGAGGTTATTGAGGGACGCTCTGTTGAGAATGCTCATGAAGTCATTGCAGATAAGCGTCTGCAACAAAAAGGTGTGAAACTGGGCGACCAGCTCCAGCTCAATGGTAGTGAGCGCGTTTATCAAGTTGTTGGCTTCACGGTGGATAATAGCTTCTTAACTCAGCCAGTTGTCTTTATGGCGCTAGAGGATTTCAGAGAATTAAAGTACGGCTCTAGTCAGGTTAAGAATATCAGCGCACTTGTGGTCAAAGATAGTCAAAAAATTGAAGAAACTGGGCTTAGTCAGCTCTCTATGAGTGATTTTATAGAAAATATCCCTGGTTATCAGCCTCAGGTACTGACTTTTTCCTTTATGATTGGGGCCATGGTTCTGATTACCTTTTTAGTATTGGGGATTTTCATGTATATCATCACCATTCAGAAGACTCAACTTTACGGTATTATGCGTGCCCAAGGGATTGCCAGTGGGAAGATTATTGCTTCTATTTTCTGGCAGATTTTCATCCTGTCTACGCTGGGACTCAGCTTAGCTGTCTTGGCTCTTTTGGGAACCCAGCTAGTCTTGCCGGCTTCTATGCCTTTTTATAGTGACTGGCGAGCTTATGCTGGATTGATTGTCTTGATTGTTTTCATGTCACTGGCTGGCGGACTCTTGTCCATTCATCGGGTTCTGAAAATTGACCCTATCACAGCGATCGGAGGTGAGTAAATGCCAATCATAGAACTAAAAGGTGTTACAAAAGAATATGGTCAAGGGCATACGCTGGTCCAAGCTTTGAAACCAACGGATTTCCGCTTGGAAGCTGGGCAGTTTGTAGCTATTATTGGGCCGTCAGGATCAGGGAAAACAACCTTTCTGACCCTGCTGGGCCATTTGCAAACTCCCTCAAAAGGTCAGATTCTCCTGCATGGGAAAGATACCTCCCAGCTCAAGGAAAAGGAACGAGCAGCCCTGCGTTTCAATGATTTCGGCTTCATTTTGCAGGCTTCCAATCTCATTCCGTTTCTGAAAATCGAAGACCAGTTTCAGCTGATTGACCGCTTATCTAAAAAGGAAAGAACAAATCTGGACAGTCTGATTGAGCTGCTAGATCTAAAAGACACGCTTAAGCAGTATCCCAAAGAATTGTCCGGTGGGGAACGGCAGCGGGCTGCTATCGCCAGAGCGCTTTACAATAGCCCTGATATTATCTTGGCTGATGAGCCGACAGCTAGTCTAGATACGGAGCGGGCTAAGCGCGTGGTTCATCTGCTCAAAGAAGTGACCCAGAAATTCAACAAGAGCGTGGTCATGATTACCCATGATACCCGCCTGCTGGACGAGGTTGACAAGGTTTATGAGATGCAAGACGGAGTGCTGACTCAAGTCCGATAAAGATGTAGCCAAACAGAAAAATAGTTTGGGACAAGGAGAGTGCCACGATTCATGATCAGGCAAATTCTCAGCTAGATTGAATAGACAAATAAACACGGTTCTATTTTTCAAGAACCGTGTTTCGTTTTCTTCGCTTTTTGGTGATTTTCAGGATTTATTTTGGTAGTGCGGGCTTTGTGGAGGAGAACCTCCAACCAGCTACGTTGCTGGATGCGTTCTCTGATATGTCCGTGCTTTCGACTTTCTAGGTATTCGCCTAGATTTTTTGCTTTTAAAAACTCTGTGATTCCCATATTATTTTCCTAGGCAGAATTGGCTGAAGAGTTGGGTGATGAGCTCGTCTGGTGCAGCGTCACCAGTGATTTCACCAAGGATTTCCCAAGTACGAGTCAAATCGACCTGGAGGAGATCCACTGGCATGCCTAATTCCAGTCCCTGATTGACGGCTTGCAGGCTTTCGACAGCCTTTTCGATGAGAGAGATGTGGCGAGCATTGGACAGATAGGTGGCGTCTTGCTCGACAATGCCAGCATTTTCAAAGAAGAGCTGATTGATACGATCCTCGATTTTATCAATATTTTGGTTGTGGAGGACGGAAATCTTGATAGCATCTGCTGGTAGCTGGTTTAGTTCAATCTTCTCTTCAAGGTCAGTCTTATTCAGCAGGACGATGCGATTGCTGTCTTGGCTGATTTCAAGCAATTGTTTGTCTTGGTCAGTTAGTTGCTCGCTGGCATTGAGAACCAAGAGAACCAAGTCAGCTTCCTGCAAGGCTTTTTTAGAGCGCTCAACGCCAATCTGCTCTACAAGATCATCCGTTTCCCGAATCCCTGCGGTATCAATAAGCTTGAGCGGTACGCCGTTAATATTGACATACTCCTCGATCACATCACGAGTTGTCCCCTCGATATCGGTCACAATAGCCTTGTCCTCGCGCAGAAGGTTGTTGAGTAGGCTGGATTTGCCGACATTAGGCCGTCCGATGATAGCAGTCGAAATTCCTTCGCGCAGAATCTTGCCTCGTCGCGCAGTTTTGAGGAGATGGGTCAGAAGTTGCTCAAATTCTAGCGTTTTTTCACGAATGATTTCCGTCGTTGCTTCCTCAACATCGTCGTACTCAGGATAGTCGATGTTGACCTCGACCTGAGCCAGTGTGTTGAGAATTTCCTGACGGGTGCTATTGATAAGGTCGGAAAGAGAGCCGTCCAGCTGCTTGACAGCATTGTTCATGGCTTTATCTGTCTTGGCGCGGATGATGTCCATAACGGCCTCAGCCTGAGTCAAATCTACGCGCCCATTGAGAAAGGCCCGCTTGGTAAACTCGCCAGGCTCTGCCATTCTAGCCCCTTCTCGGATAGCCAGCTGTAGGATTTCATTAGTCACCGCAATCCCGCCGTGGGTGTTGATCTCGATGATATCCTCGCGGGTGAAAGTCTTGGGAGAGCGCATAGCGCCGACCATGACCTCATCCAGAATCTCCAGATTTTGAGGGTCGATGATATGACCGTAGTTGAGTGTGTGGCTGGCAACTTTGTCTAGGTCCTTGCCTTTAAAGATTTTTTTGGCAATAGCAAAGCTGTCAGTCCCGCTTAGTCTGACGATACCGATGGCTCCTTCCCCAAGAGGGGTCGAAATGGCAGCGATGGTATCAAATTCTCGTGTTATCATGTATATCCTTTCTGGAAATCTATTTTGCAAGTATCCGCCCAAAATTATTCAAGACTTTCTGAGACTTTTACATCATTTTGTCCTTGCTTTGCATTAATTGGTATAGTGGTATTTAAATCCTTGTGTCTTAGTAAAATGCGACTGACGGCTAGAGTTCTTTCAAATATTGGTAGAATATAAACAGCTGTCGGGTAGGAAATTTATTTTATTCTAAACCTGTTCCTATCTTGCTAGTCAGTAGGAAAGAACCGTCTTCATTTTTTGAAAAAGTTAGGATGACGGCTTGATATTTGCTTCCTTCTGGTAAGTAGGTGATGGTTTTTAATTCAGAGCCGCTGACAGTGGAAGTGGTTTCGTCAGTTGGTTTGCCGTGGTCGCGAATGACGTCGTCGTATTTTGTTCCACCTGCACCTCTTTTCAAAATATCGCCCTCTTTGAGTGCATCAAATTCTGCTTTTGTCCATGTAAACTTCGTACTTTCTTCTTCTTCTTTTTCTATTTTTCTTTCTGACGAATCAAAATAGGAACTATAAGAGTTTGTCAGAGCATCAAGTCCTTTTCCCACTTCATTGAACATACGGGAATAGAATGATAGAGTGACCAGTGCGATAATTAAGGAGAAAAAGGAAATAACAGAGCCAATAATGGCCAAAGTTTTCGGTTTCTTTTGGTTAATAATGAGACCGATAATAGCCAGGATAAGAGCAATGGTACCGATAAAAAAAGATAGATAATTGATGATTGGTATCCAGGAGCCAAGTAAAGCGATTGCTCCAAAGACAATGGCTAAAATACCTAGAACTTTATTTTCTTGCTGCATAATAACAACCTCCTCAGATTTTCTATAGCTTACTACTTGAAATATGTATTTCTTTTAGTAATTTGCCTATCTTCATTGTAGCGTAAAATAGAACTAGGAGCAAGATTTTAAGGAGATTTTCGTGAAATGGAGCACCATTAAAATGTGAAGAACCGTTTAAAGAACTGAAAACACTTTCAAATTTCAAAGAATTGTGATATACTAAACATAGTTGATTTGAGGAGGTGCTATGGAAACTCTAAAGAAACTAGCAGGCATCAAGGCTGCTGAATTTGTCGAAGACGGGATGGTGGTCGGTCTGGGAACAGGTTCGACTGCTTACTATTTTGTCGAGGAAATTGGTCGACGTATCAAAGAGGAAGGCTTGCAGATTACTGCAGTCACAACCTCTAGCGTGACCAGCAAGCAAGCAGAAGGCTTGGGCATTCCGCTGAAATCCATTGATGAAGTGGATCAGGTCGATGTGACCGTTGATGGAGCTGATGAAGTGGATCCTCAGTTCAACGGCATCAAAGGCGGAGGCGGGGCCCTGTTGATGGAGAAAGTTGTCGCGACACCTTCCAAGGACTACATCTGGGTGGTCGATGAGAGCAAATTGGTTCAAAAGCTAGGTGCTTTCAAGCTGCCAGTCGAAGTAGTGCAGTATGGTGCGGAGCAAGTTTTCCGTCGTTTTGTAGAGGCAGGCTACAAGCCAAGTTTCCGTGAAAAAAATGGCCAACGTTTTATCACGGATATGCAGAACTTCATTATTGATCTAGATCTAGGTATAATCGAAAATCCAGTCGAATTTGGCCGAGAATTAGATCATATCGTGGGCGTTGTTGAGCACGGCCTTTTCACCAAAATGGTCAACAAGGTGATCGTCGCTGGTCAAGGTGGCGTGAACATTTTAGAAACAGACAACTAGAAAAGAGGTTTTCATGTCAAAATTTAATCGTATTCACTTAGTCGTTATGGACTCAGTCGGTATTGGGGCAGCACCAGATGCTAACAATTTTGTTAATGCAGGGGTGCCAGATGGAGCTTCCGATACTCTGGGACATATTTCCAAAGCAGTCGGCCTAGAAGTGCCAAATATGGCTAAGCTGGGCTTGGGCAATATCGAGCGTGAGCAAGCCTTGAAAACTGTACCAGCTGAGGACAATCCAAGTGGTTACTATACTAAATTAGAAGAAGTTTCTTTAGGTAAAGATACGATGACAGGTCACTGGGAAATCATGGGTCTGAACATTACTGAGCCTTTTGATACTTTCTGGAATGGCTTCCCAGAGGAAATCTTGACTAAAATTGAAGAATTTTCTGGTCGCAAAGTTATTCGTGAGGCTAACAAACCTTATTCTGGCACGGCAGTTATTGACGACTTCGGGCCTCGTCAGATGGAAACTGGCGAATTGATTATCTATACTTCTGCAGATCCAGTACTTCAAATCGCAGCTCATGAGGAGATAATTCCTTTAGATGAGCTCTATCGTATCTGCGAATACGCTCGCTCTATTACCTTGGAACGCCCTGCGCTTTTGGGCCGTATCATCGCTCGCCCTTATGTAGGTACGCCAGGCAACTTCACTCGTACAGCCAATCGCCATGACTATGCAGTTTCTCCATTTGAGCCAACTGTTTTGGACAAGCTCAATGAAGCTGGCATTGATACTTATTCAGTTGGTAAGATTAACGACATATTCAATGGTGCAGGTATCAACCACGACATGGGACACAACCAGTCCAATAATCATGGTGTAGACAATCTGATCAAGGCTATCCAGTCTGAGGATTTCAAGCATGGCTTCTCATTTACCAACTTGGTAGACTTCGATGCTCTTTATGGTCACCGTCGTGATCCGCATGGCTATCGTGATTGTCTGCAGGAGTTTGACGCTCGCTTGCTAGAAATCATTGAAAACATGCGTGAAGACGACTTGCTCATGATTACCGCTGACCATGGTAATGACCCGACCTATGCCGGAACCGACCACACTCGTGAGTACATTCCGCTCTTGGTCTTTGGTAAATCCCTCAAGGGGAATGGTCACTTGCCTGTCGGACATTTTGCGGACATTTCAGCAACCATCGCTGACAACTTCTGTGTGGATAAGGCCATGATTGGTGAAAGCTTCTTGGACAAATTGGTATAAGCATAAAGAGTGAGGGAAATATTTTATGACAACATTATCTGAGAAAACCAAAGCAACGGCAGCCTTTCTGAAAGAAAAAGGCATGACGGAACCTGAGTTTGGTCTGATTTTGGGATCTGGTTTGGGAGAGTTGGCGTCTGAAATTGAAAATGCCGTTAGTCTTGACTATGCGGACATTCCAAACTGGGGCCGCTCAACTGTCGTTGGGCACGCTGGTAAATTAGTCTATGGAGATTTGGCAGGGCGCAAAGTCTTGGCACTGCAAGGTCGTTTCCATTTCTACGAAGGAAATCCTCTCGAAGTTGTTACTTTCCCGGTGCGCGTGATGAAGGCTCTTGGTGCGACAGGTGTTATTGTGACAAATGCTGCCGGTGGTATTGGATATGGTCCTGGTACTTTGATGGCTATTTCAGACCATATCAACATGACGGGTCAAAATCCTTTGATCGGTGAAAACTTGGATGAATTTGGTCCACGTTTCCCTGATATGTCTAAATCTTACACTCCAGAATACCGTGCAACTGCTCATCAAGTCGCTGATAAGCTTGGTATTAAGCTGGATGATGGTGTCTATATCGGTGTTACCGGTCCAACTTACGAAACGCCAGCAGAAATCCGTGCTTATAAGACACTCGGAGCAGATGCAGTTGGCATGTCTACTGTTCCAGAAGTCATCGTGGCTGCCCACTCAGGCTTGAAAGTCCTCGGAATTTCATGCATTACAAACTTTGCTGCTGGTTTCCAAGAAGAGCTTAATCACGAGGAAGTGGTTGAAGTAACAGAACGTGTCAAAGGTGATTTCAAACGACTACTTAAAGCGATTCTTGCTGAATTGTAATTATGCTAAAAGAATTGAAGAGTATTTTTCAGAGGATCCCTTATAATCTTAAGTTACTCCTAGCAGTGATTCTGCAAGGAATAGTTTCGGGTTTATCTGGTATATTTCTCCATTATCTTTTAGAGATGGTAGAGGAGCTAGCTTTTGGTCAGTCAGAACATAAAACTGGATTCTTGACAGATGGAGTTTCCTCGTCACGGATAGGACTAAATTTAATAATTGTGGGCGTCAGCTCGTCCTTTGTCTGGTATTTATTGCAAAAGAAAACAAAGATTTTTTCCATCAAAGCGCAGTTGAAGGATGAGACTGCACAATACAAGCTTCATTTTTTAAAACAGCTATTTCACTCAACTTGGCAGATTATTGCAGTTGGAGGAGGAGCACCTATTGGTAAAGAAGCTGCACCGCGGGAGATTGGTGCTCTATTTGCAGGACCAATAGGAAAAATATGCTTTCTCTCTACGAAGGATCGGATCTTTCTCATTGCTTGTGGTTCAGGAGCTGGCTTAGCGGCTGTCTATCAGGTTCCATTAACAAGTGTTTTTTTCGTTTTTGAAACCCTCGGGATTGCTTTATCCCTCAAACGATTTTTCTTGGTCGGTTTGACTACCTACGTGTCTACCTATACAGCAGGCCTAGTTATTTCAAATCATGCTCTCTACCAGATTCCATCCATCACATGGTCACTAAGGGAAATGTGGATTATCCCCTTATTACTTCTTTTTCTAACGCCTCTGGCTTGGCTTTTTGGTTGCCTAAACAAAGAAGCATCTTCAAATAGAATAAAAGATAAACGGATACTCCTCACTCTACCCTTAGCTTTTCTTTTCCTTGTTGGTCTGGTAAGTCATTTGCCACATCTACTTGGAAATGGGCGCATGATGGCTCAGGAAATTTTAAATGGTAGCAGTGGTGAGACAGTGCTTCTCATGTTTTTCCTAAAAGCAGTGGTCGTTCTTATTATCCTTTGGGCAGGGGCCTATGGTGGTACTCTTACGCCATCTTTTGCCTTGGGGATGGCTGGAGCTGCTCTCTTGGGCATGATTCTAGGTGATGGCAACCAGCCATTCATCTTACTTTTAGGTTCGGTTTGCTTTTTGTCTGTGACCTTGAGGGCTCCCTTGTCTGCAACCGGATTAGTAATAGGATTTACTGGTCTGGGTTTAGATTCTCTTCCTTATCTATTAGTAACGGCTTTCTTAGCTCATGAATTTGCAAAAGCGTTAGACCGTTTTCCTTGGGCTAACCTATTACGGCGAAAGTTAAAGAATAGAGCAATAAGGTAGGGAACGACAGTTTCTTCTGGTCAGGGCTTTAACTTAGAAGATAGAAAATACTATCAATTTATCAATAACTGTTTGAAACAAAGAAAAGAAGACTCATCGGGGTCTTGATTGAGTCTGATTTTGCCTAACTATATAAAATTTAAAAAAGAAAAGTAGAGTGAGGTGTTCAGATGTGAACACGAGCGGGAAACTTTTCTAAAAACACAGAAAGGAAGGGCGTCTGAGTTTAAATTGAACTCGGGCTAGAGGCTTTGTAAAAAAGATAAATCCTCCTAGATGCCTTGCATCTTTGTCGGATTTCCTATTTTTGATTGGTTCTCTATCGCTATCCTGAATCTTAAAAAAAGAAAGGTAGAGCGTGTGTTCAAATTTGAACACGAGCGGAAAACTCGGAAAATAGATAATCTGACTGAGAAATCAGGATTTCTCGTCAGATTCCTAATTTTCAGTCGTTTTCTTGTCGCTCTTTGTATCATAAAATTATGTCTATCCATATTGCTGCTAAACAAGGTGAGATTGCTGATAAAATTCTCTTGCCGGGTGATCCGCTTCGTGCTAAGTTTATTGCGGAAAATTTCCTAGAAGATGCCGTTTGCTTTAACGAAGTGCGGAACATGTTCGGCTACACTGGTACCTATAAGGGTCAGCGGGTTTCTGTCATGGGAACGGGCATGGGAATGCCGTCAATCTCTATCTATGCGCGTGAGTTGATTGTGGACTACGGTGTGAAAAAGCTAATTCGTGTGGGAACGGCTGGTTCCCTCAATGCAGATGTTCACGTTCGTGAATTGGTTCTAGCTCAAGCGGCTGCGACTAACTCAAACATTATCCGCAATGACTGGCCTCAGTACGATTTTCCGCAGATTGCCAGCTTTGACTTGCTGGACAAGGCTTATCATATCGCTAAAGATCTGGGCATGACGACCCATGTCGGAAATGTTTTGTCGTCAGATGTTTTCTATTCGAACTATTTTGAGAAAAATATCGAGCTAGGCAAATGGGGTGTGAAAGCTGTTGAAATGGAAGCTGCAGCCCTTTACTATCTGGCTGCCCAGCACCAAGTAGATGCGCTTGCCATCATGACTATTTCTGATAGCTTGGTCAATCCTGACGAAGATACGACAGCAGAGGAACGGCAAAATACCTTCACTGATATGATGAAGGTTGGTTTGGAAACCTTGATTGATTAAGCATGAATCTAGATTTAAAAGAGGAAATTCTCTTTGCGATTTCCCGTTATGACTATGCTTATGCCTATAAACTGGCGCAGAAATTGATGGGAAGTTCCTCGATTGTAACCAGCCTATTGGCTATTCTGGCAGAGCGAAGAGAGCTCAATATTCTGCCAGCCATGGATGAAGAGTTGAAGACTGCCTTGCAGACGCAAAGCGGTTTTCAGCTTTTTTGTCATACCGATTTGGCTGACGAGCAGCTAGCCAATTATCTCTACGATTTGGAAGCCAAGCTGCGCAACGAGCAGATTATTGACTTCGTTCGAGCGGTCAGCCCAGCGATTTATCGGATTTTCATGCGCTTGATCAAGCTGGAAATTCCTGATATTGACCACTTTATCCATAATTCTCGTGAAGCCAGCTATGACCGCTGGAAGTTTGAACGGATGCGGGAGTCGGATTATGCTGCCTTACAGGTCTTTCATGCGGAAAGCACGGTCAATTCATCCAGTCTGACAGAGCTGATTTTGCATTTGGATCTGCCGGAGTCTGTCAAGGAAGAGGTCAGACAGCTGAGGGAATTGGAGAAGTCAGTCCGAAATCCGCTGGCTCATCTGATTAAGCCCTTTGATGAGGCAGAATTATATCGGACAACCGGTTTTTCATCCCAGCATTTTATGGATATTTTGGTGGACTTGGCACGATTTACAGGGATTGTCTACGATCGGGAACATTTTTATTTTGATGAGGCAAACCGCTTGGTTAGAGCTTTATTGACAGGAGAGGAAAATGGATAAAATACAGCAGTTGCAAGACATGATTGACCAAAGTCAGAATATCGTCTTTTTCGGTGGGGCGGGCGTCTCGACCGAGTCCAATATCCCTGACTTTCGCAGTTCGGATGGGATTTATAGTGTCAAGTTGGGTCGGCATTTTACAGCAGAGCAGCTAGTTTCGCATACCATGTTTGAGCGCTATCCACAGGAGTTTTTTGACTTTTACAAGAAATACCTTCTCTATCCAGATGCCAAGCCCAATGCGGCTCATGCCTATCTGGCTCATCTGGAGAAGACCGGCAAGCTCAAGGCTGTGGTGACGCAAAATATTGATAGCCTGCACGAAATGGCTGGCTCAAAAAATGTCCTCAAGCTGCACGGCAGTGCGGATAGAAATTTTTGTTTAGGCTGTCAGCGCTTTTATGATTTGGAGGCTTTTCTTGCTCTGCCTGGAACAGTGCCCTACTGCCCTGACTGCGGCGGCATGATCAAGCCAGATGTGACTCTCTATGAAGAGTCCTTGGATATGGAGACTTTCCAGCAAGCTGCCCAGGCCATTTATCAAGCCGACCTGCTGATCATCGGAGGTACCTCCTTGGTCGTCTATCCCGCAGCCAGTCTCATCCAGTACTTTGCTGGCAAGTATCTGGTCGTTATCAACAAGACCAGCATTCCACAGGACAAGCAAGCTGACCTCGTCATCGAAGGCAAGATTGGGGAAGTTTTGGGCAAATTACGACAATAAAAAGAACACCTGGTGTGAGCATTCGATGCTTGTTTCAGGTGTTTTACTTTATTTATCAAACTGTACTTCCTCAATCAGATACTCGATAAAGCGCTCGCCCATCTTGGACAGGCTGGCTTTTTCGTGCTGGATATAGACCAGCTCGATTGGGTCATCGATATCCAGAGGGATGGAGACGATATTGTCTCCGTTGAGGTTGCTGTTGAGAATACCGGTCGCAATCGTGTAGCCGTCCAGACCGATCAAAAGATTAAAGAGGGTTGCACGGTCGCTGACTACGATAGATTTTTTATGGTGCTCCTGAGAGAGAATTTCCTCAGAAAAGTAGAAGGAATTGTGAGTCCCTTGGTCATAGCTGAGATAAGGGAAATCTTCCAAGTCCGACAGTTGTACCAGCTTTTTCTTGGCCAGCGGATTGGACTTGCTGACAAAGATATGGGGCTGTGCTGTGAAGAGATGAGTCGCAATCAGATGGCTATCATCCAGCATTTTAGAGAGGACATCACGGTTGTAGCTGTTGAGAAAGAGGACACCGATCTCGCTGCGGAAGTTTTTCACGTCGTCAATAATTTCCCAAGTCCGAGTTTCCCGCAGAAAGAGCTCGTATTTCTCCATGTCGCTTTTTTTAAGCAGGGAGACAAAGGCATTGACTACAAAGGCATAGTGCTGGGCAGAGACGCTAAAAAGCTCGCGGTGAGCGACAGGATTTTTGTATCGCTCTTCTAAAAGCTGAGTCTGCTCCACCACTTGGCGAGCATAGGAAAGAAACTCCATGCCGTCCTTAGTCAAGGTGATTCCTTTGGGATTACGAATGAAAATCTCGATGCCCATTTCATTTTCCAAATCTCGCACAGCGTTGGACAAGCTAGGCTGGGTGATAAAAAGTTGCTTGGCAGCCTCATTCATGCTGCCTGTCTCGACGATTTTAATAATGTAGTGTAATTGTTGAATTCTCATAGGTCTATTTTATCACAAACTGGGGATTTTTTCCTGATAAATCAGAAGTTTAGAAAATGTTTGCTTGCTAAAGTTTCCTATGCTAAAATGAAGGAAATAAGGAGGGCGATATGGCCAAAGAGGATGACTATAAAAATCGTTCGGTAGGACTACCCATCACTATTTTTATAGTATTTTTGACAATTTGCTTAATGATTCCACTTGGGAAGGTGATGATCATGTGGGGAGGTCAAGCTGTTTATAAGGATTTGGAGCGAAAGAGTATGTCCTCGTCTGTCTATCAAAAGTCATCAGAGGAGCTTCTGTTAGAGGAGAAAGTTGTTGATAGAGAAAACTCTCGTTTTACATGGACAACTGATGACATCGTCAATCTGCAAATAAAGGATACTGCAGCTGGTCAAAACGGAGCTTCTCTGAATCAAATCCTTGAAAAGCATGGCAAGGCTTCAAGCTTTTTTTATACTGAGAGCAATGGAAATATTGAATTAAACTATACAAGTGAGATTATTCAAGGCCATCATAGTAGTTTAAGGTTAACATTTGAAAAAGATGGAGCAGGCTATCATCTAATTAGAAAGAGCGCGAATATTCTTGATGAGGCCTATCCAACTTTGCCTCAGGGAGATAGTCCCCATCTCTGGACAAAGGATGAAATTGCAGGTTTACAAGTTCGTGACGAGAGTACAGGCAATCCTGGCATGTCCTATGAAGAAATCATTCAATTATTTGGTCTACCTAGAGAATCAGAAGTTGTTATTTCTCACTTGGATGCGGCTGATAGGCAGCATATTGGCTTGGAACTCCAATACTTAACTTCAGATGAAAGATATAATAATGAATGGGTTCATTTAATCTTTCATCGTCAAGAAGATGGCGTCTTTCGGTTGACGACAGTTACTAGTCATATCGATAGAATAGAAAGATAGGGAGACTGATGGTCTCCTTAGGTAACCAAAGCAAGCAGAAAAGACGGGGAATTTGGGCTTTCTTCTGTATAAACAGACTGAAGTACATTTTGCAATCTTAACCTATTCATGATATGATAAGTTTTTAGACTGATAAGGAGCAGTGATGAAGAGACAAGAAGATTCGTTTGAAGATATTGCTTTTGAGCTAGAAAAGGAAACCCATAAGTCTAAGTTTTTGCCGTTCATGGTAGTAGCTATTGTTGTATTTTCTATCATTGGAACAGTTTTTTTGACACTTTCTCTATCAGGAAAAAGCAAAGCCAAGCAGATGCCAACTCCGTCTAGCCAGATTAGTTCGTCATCAAATAGTTTGGAAGATGAGAAAGCTGAAGCAGAACAATTCGCTAAAAGTCTTATCGTTTCTCCAGAAAAAAGCGGTCCCTTTCTTTGGACAGTTGAAAAGGCAGTCGCGCTTCCCATGAACAAATACAAGGGCGGAGCCGTCTTGAAAGATGTTTTAAAGGAATTTGGGAAACCAGTTCAAGGTGGGGCCTGGATTGATTTTTTGCCAAATCATAAAGTTCAAAAACATATTCGCCTTATCTGGAAATCGAAAAATGGTAGTATGGGCTATGTATCTTTAACCTTTGCTCAATTTGATGGTGTCTATAAGCTCATTTCAAAATACCATTTTAGCCTTTCAAGTGATAAAATTCAGGTGGATAACAATCCTAAAAGATCCTTTTTATGGACGCAAGCATACATCGATAGTCTTGTTATTGGTGCTAGAGAAGGAACGGACAAGGGTACACCATATGATGAGATTGTTTTAAAAGTTGGCTTACCTCTACATCAGACGATTTCTGGAGACGACAATCAGCTGAAGATGCGGGTTGATTATGTTAATCCGCATTCTTGGCAAAATCCAGAACAATTGAAAAGAGTTCATTTAGAATTCTACAAGCAAGAAGATGGAAGATGGCGTTTGGTGTCTAAAGAAAGTGAGTAAACTAAATCGATAAGAAAGAGGAGGAAAATGAGGAGAAGTAGCAAGAAAAAACGTAATCTTCATTCGTTTAGAGAGATCAAAAGAGACCTTTATCGTCAACAAAAGCTAAAACGAGAAGAGCTCAGAATGATGACGATGAAGGAGGAGAAAAAAAGAATTAGCTTGGCTTTTACCCTTCTTTGTTTGGCAATCTCTTTTGCTTTGTTCTTTGGCTTCTATTATTTATCGCAACAGGTTCCTAATAAAGCTGAATTGAAGTACAAATATGACGATAGAGCCTCGTCAGTTAGTGGAGATAGCTCGGCTAGTCAGCAAAATGATGATGAATCAAAATTGACCCAAGAACAAAAGGAACTGAAAAAGAAAATTGTTGAGGAAGATGAAGAGAAGTTTGCTTTTAATTGGACATTGGATAATTTTGTAGAGCTCAAGGTGGAAAATGGGGGGACTAATAGTCCAACTTTAGAAGAGGTCATTGCGAAATACGGTAAGGGTTCAGCTGTGAGTTTTGCTACAAAAGGATTGACACTAACTTATAAGACAAGAATTATATATGTTCCGAGATATGGCTCATCGGGACATCCTCAGGAAATCAATTTGGTTTTTTATGACCCTGATTCGAATGGCAAGAACTATTATTTGATAAGTAAAAGTGCAGTATATTTAGATGACAGTAACTATCCTTCAGCGACGAAAGACGAATTTGTCTTTAAGTGGAAGCCAGAAGATATGGATACATTAATAGTAGGTGATAGCCAGCATGGCAAAGGCGGGATGACCTATCAAGAGGTTATTGAGCGTTTTGGCCTTCCTTCAGAACTTAATATTTATGGAAGTGGCATGAGCGATAGCCCCTTATCACTACGGGCCAATTATAGAAACTTTAGAAATATAGAACGAAAATATGATTCAGTAACCTTGATTTTCAAGCGGCAGGAAGATGGCAGTTTTTATCTGGCAAATGCAAATAGTGAATTTGACAAGAGCTGGTAAGACTGTGATTTCTTAGAGAACATTTGAAAATTCTAATATTTTTTATGCCTTGACATTCCTCATCTCTAACGATATAATGTTTACAATTTAACCTTTAAACAAGTCCAGTGAGGCTGCAAGGTAGGGAAAACGGTATAAGGGGCAATTTGACTGCCTCGTTTTTTGCAAAACCTTGCTGTGGCGAGGTTTTTTTCTTGTAGAAAGTGAGGTTGTCATGGTTAGTGACAGTTGTAAAAAGAGATTTGGCAAGATTATGCTGGAGCAGATGGAGCTGCTGGAGCAAGTAGAAATTGCGCCTCAGATTTTTTCGATGCGCCTGAGAGGCCAGATGGTGAGTCAGATGCAGGTTGGGCAATTCCTGCATATCCGAGTGCCAGATGATAGCAAGCTGCTGCGGCGGCCGATTTCCATATCGGAGATTGATCGGGAGCAGCAAATCTGCCGACTTATTTATCGGGTCGAAGGTGGCGGGACGGCCATTTTCTCTCAGCTTCCTGTTGGTAGCTATCTTGATGTCATGGGGCCTCAGGGAAATGGCTTTGATTTGTCTCCGGTAGAAAAGGGCGACAAGGTCTTGATCATTGGTGGTGGTATCGGTGTGCCTCCTCTCTTACAAACGGCCAAAGAACTGCATGCTAAGGGTGCCCACGTTACAGCAGTATTAGGCTTTGCCAATCAATCTGCGGTTATTTTGGAAGAAGAATTTCGTGAGTGCAGTCAGTTGTTTATCACTACAGATGATGGCAGTTATGGTCAAAAGGGCTATGTATCAACGATTGTCGATGAGTTGACAGATGAGTTTGCTGCGGTCTATTCTTGTGGTGCGCCCGGTATGCTCCAGTATGTGGATCGGAAATTTCACGATCATCCCCATGCCTATCTATCGATGGAGTCTCGGATGGCTTGTGGAATGGGCGCCTGCTATGCCTGCGTCGTTCATGTAGCAGGTCAGGATGAAGCGGTCAATAAGCGGGTTTGTGAAGACGGTCCAGTTTTTGAGACTGGGACTATCGTGCTTTAGGAGGATAAGGAAATGACTGAAAATCGTTTGAAACTTTCTCTGCCAGGCTTAGAGCTGAAAAATCCAATCATTCCAGCATCAGGCTGTTTTGGCTTCGGTCAGGAGTATGCCAAATACTATGACTTGGATCTACTGGGCTCTATCATGATCAAGGCGACGACGCAAGATTCCCGCTTTGGCAATCCAACGCCCCGTGTGGCTGAAACGCCAGCTGGCATGCTCAATGCTATCGGCCTCCAAAATCCAGGTGTCGATGCCGTTTTGGCTGAAAAACTTCCTTGGTTGGCTCAGCACTATCCAGATTTGCCGATTATTGCCAATGTGGCTGGTTTTTCCAATGAAGAATATGCTTATGTATCTGGGAAAATTTCCCAAGCTCCCAATGTCAAAGCGATTGAGCTCAATATTTCCTGCCCCAATGTGGATCATGGCAATGCGGGTCTTTTAATCGGGCAAGTCCCTGAGCTCGCCTATGAAGCGGTAAAAGCAGCAGTTGCTGCCTCCCAAGTCCCAGTCTATGTCAAATTGACCCCTAGTGTAGCAGATATTACCCAAGTAGCCAAGGCGGCAGAAGATGCGGGCGCGAGCGGACTGACCATGATCAATACCCTGGTGGGAATGCGTTTCGATCTGAAAACGAAGCGGCCGATCATTGCTAATGGAACGGGTGGCATGTCTGGTCCAGCTGTCTTTCCTGTAGCACTCAAGCTGATTCGTCAGGTCGCTCAATTCACCAAACTACCAATCATTGGCATGGGGGGAGTTGACTCGGCAGAGGCAGCGCTGGAGATGTTTATCGCTGGCGCATCAGCTATCGGCGTCGGAACAGCGAATTTTACCGACCCTTATGCCTGTCCTAACATTATAGAAAAGCTTCCGCAAGTCATGGATAAATACGGCATTGAAAGCTTAGAAAGCTTGAGAAAAGAAGTCAGAGAAAATTTACTTTAAGCTTGATTTTCTCTTGACAAACTTCCCAGTAAATTATAGAATGTTTAAGATAAAACCTTTAAAGAAGTCCAGAGAGGCTCTAAGGCACATACGTTTAAAATGGCAGATTTTGCCACATTTTCGTGTAACCTTGCTCTCGGGCAAGGTTTTTTCTATGATTGTAATCATCTTTACAGTAAGTAAAAAGCAAGGAGAAAAACTGCATGCGTGAAGAACGTCCTATTATTGCCCTAGACTTTCCATCTTTTGATGATGTCAAAAACTTTCTGGAGCATTTTCCTGAAGATGAAAAGCTGTACGTCAAAATCGGCATGGAATTCTTTTATGCCATTGGTCCAGAAATTGTGCATTATCTGAAAGGCTTGGGACATAGTATTTTCCTTGATTTGAAATTGCACGACATCCCTAATACCGTGCGTTCAGCTATGTCTGTTTTGGGAACATTTGGCATTGATATGGTGACGGTTCACGCAGCTGGCGGCGTTGAGATGATGCGGGAGGCCAAAAAAGTTCTCGGTGACAATGCGAAGCTAGTAGCGGTGACCCAGTTGACTTCGACCAGTGAAAAAGACATGCGCGACTGCCAAAATATCCAAACAACCGTGCAAGAATCCGTTGTAAATTATGCCCGCAAGGCTAAGGAAGCTGGGCTGGATGGGGTTGTTTGTTCAGCCTTGGAAGTTGAGCTGATCAAGGAAGCTACGGCGGACGATTTTCTTTGCGTGACGCCGGGTATTCGGCCAGCAGGTGCTGAAATTGGTGACCAAAAGCGGGTCATGACACCGCAGGAAGCCCACCAAATTGGCAGCAATTATATTGTAGTTGGTCGCCCGATTATTCAGGCTGAGAATCCTTGGGATGCTTATCACGAAATTAAGAAACAGTGGAATAGCTAAATAAGAATTTTAAATGAAACGAATAACAGATGTATAAGGAGTGAAAAATGACTTTAGCCAACGATATTGCATGCGACTTGTTAAAAATCAAAGCGGTTTACTTGAAACCGGAGGAGCCTTTTACTTGGGCTTCTGGGATTAAATCACCGATTTACACAGATAACCGAGTGACTTTGGCCTACCCAGAGACTCGGACTTTGATCGAAAATGGCTTTGTCGAAAAAATTCGTGCTGAATTTCCTGATGTGGAAGTGATTGCGGGGACAGCAACGGCGGGTATTCCTCACGGTGCTATCATTGCCGACAAGATGAATCTGCCTTTTGCTTATATCCGCAGTAAACCAAAAGATCACGGGGCGGGCAATCAGATTGAAGGCCGGGTAGCTCCTGGTCAAAAGATGGTTGTGATTGAAGATTTGATTTCCACTGGCGGCTCTGTCTTGGATGCTATTGCGGCAGCCAAGCGTGAAGGAGCAGATGTAATCGGTGCTGCAGCTATCTTCACCTACGAATTGCCAAAGGCGGATAAGAACTTTGCGGATGCAGGCGTGAAGTTGGTGACTTTATCAAACTACACAGAACTTATCCACTTGGCTGAGCAAGAAGGCTACATCAATGCAGAAGGATTGACTTTGCTGAAGAAGTTTAAAGACGATCAAGAAAACTGGCAAAATTAAGAAGGTACGAGGAGGCGGGACTAGCATGTTCCTGTCTCCTTTTTAGGATTTACTTGGCCTATGCTCACTTTTTAAAATAGCAAAAAGTGCCTGATTTTGTTATAATAAAGCCATGTCTAAGATTTATCATATCACTTTTTTGATTCTACAAAAAATCATGCTGGTATTGAGTCTTCATTGGCTGTTTACAGCTATTTTTCATGTGTCGCAGTTGAGTAGCTTGGCTCTGATTTTGTTTGGAGTCTTGGCGATCTTAGCGAATCGCTATCGGTTTCAGCTTAAAAAGTCTTATCATTTTTTGATGAGGCACAAGCTGGCCATTGCTTTAGCAGCTCTCCTTTTTCAGCTCATCATGCTCCTATCGGCTGAGCTTTTGATTCGACGGGATGCAGCGGTGGTTTTCACAGGGGCTTTTAAGTACCTGAAGGAGTCCTCTATTTCCAGCTACCTGACGCGCAATCCTAATAATCTGCCCCTCTTTCTCTATGAGCGTTTCTTCTTTAATCTCTTTGGCGAAGCAGCTCTTTGGATCATGCAGGGACTCAATCTTTTTTACGTCAATATTGCGACTTGGATCCTCTACAAAGGCTGTCAGCGATACTTTTCGCAGGCTACAGCAGATGCGGTTTTTATCCTTTATGTGGCTTTGGTCGGATTTTCGCCTTACTACATGTCCATGTACACAGACATTCCCCCCTTGCCTTTGATTAGTTTGCAGATTTTTCTGGCTCTGAGTCTGTTGGAAAATAAGGGGAATAGTCGCCAAATCATTTCTAGAAGCTTTTTATTAGGAATTCTGACCAGTCTTGCCTTTTTGATTCGTCCGACAGTGATGATTCTGCTGATTGCTGTTTTTGGAGTTTTGTTTTTGAGACAGAACTGGAAAAAGTTTTTCTTGACTGCTGCAGTCTTTACTTTAAGCTTTTCAGCAGGCTACCTTCCCCTTCATTATGGCCTAGCTCATCAGACCGAAGTGCCGATCATCCAAGGTGAAGGACTGGCCAAAGGGCCATTGCTTTTCATCAATCTGGGCCTAACCAATATCGGTCACGATCAGGAAGACATGAAGGAAGGGCTCTTGCAATACGTGGAACCCGACAAGCGGGCTGACTACAATAACGGCATGTTTGCAAGGGAAAATGTCATCAAAGAAATCAAGCGCCGTCTGAAAGAATACACCCCATTGACCTTTCTACAACACCTGTATTATAAACACTCTTTGACGGTTGCTGAAGGGAACTTGGGTTGGCTCTATCGCAGTGTTGAAAATGAAAAAACACCCTATATTTCACCGCTTTATGAGTTCACAAAAGACAATGCATTCGCCCAGTTTATCCGTGACTTTTTCCTCAATTCTGATAAGGATAGTTTTCGATTTTATTCGCTGCTCAAGCAGGCAGTTTGGATTGTCATGGCTTTGGGGCTGGTCTTTGCCCTCTGGAAATACCGACCAAACGATTCCTTGAATTTCTTGATCTTGTCAGTCTTTGGTGGTCTTCTCTTTTTGCAAATTTTCGAAGGAGGCAAGACCCGTTATCTGATTCAGTTTTTGCCACAGATTCTGATTCTATCCGCCCTAGGATTAGCCCAGTATCCTCAAGCTCTAGGGAAGTTTCGCTTTTGGACTAGAAAGAAGGAGTCTTTGAAATGATAAGACCTGTTCCTATCTATGAACCGCTTTATAGCTTGAAGCCTATTGCTGAAAATATCTGGATTGTCGACGGCGATTTGATTGAGATGGACGCGGTGCTGACAAAGTTGCCCTTTTCAACCCGTATGACTGTCATCAAGTTAGCAAATGGCCAGCTCTGGTGTCATTCACCAATCCAGCCAAATCAAGCCTTGTTTGACCAGTTGGACACTTTGGGACCAGTCGCACACCTCGTTTCACCTAATAAGATTCACTATGCCTATATAGCTGACTGGAAGAAGCGTTATCCTGAGGCAATTGCTTGGTCTAGCCCAGGAGTTGAGGAGAGAGCAGCCAAGCAGAAAATACCAGTTTCTTTTGATGAAAAGCTGGCGGATGAGGCTCCTGAAGCTTGGGCAGACCAGATAGATCAGTTAGTTTTCAAGGGAAGTTCTTATATTGAGGAAGTTGTCTTTTTTCATAGGGACAGTCAAACCCTGATTTTGACAGATTTGATAGAGAATTTTGAAACAGACCGTTTTCCAAGTCCACTTCGCAGTAAGTTTTATAAACTAGTTCGAGTTGCAGCTCCGGATGGGCAGACGCCTATTGACTACCGTATGACCTTTATCGGTCATCAAAAAGAAGCCAAGGGGTGCTTGGAGCGGATGTTAGCTTGGCAAGCAAAAAAAATTATCCTAGCCCATGGTTCTTGTTTTCTGGAAAATGGCACCACAGAACTAAGAAGAGCGCTTAGGTGGATTAGGTAAGAGAATTTTAGCGTAGGAAATGAGAGGAGACATATATGCAGCATTCAGCTTGGCATGCTTTGATTAAGGAGCAACTGCCAGAAGGTTATTTTGCAAAAATCAATCATTTTTTAGACGAAGTGTATGCTTCGGGAACCATTTACCCACCTCGAGAAAAGGTGTTTAATGCAATTCAGACGACGGATTTAGCGGATGTTAAGGTGGTTATTTTGGGGCAGGATCCCTACCACGGACCGAGACAGGCGCAAGGCTTGAGTTTTTCGGTTCCTGATGACATTCCAGCTCCGCCTTCTTTGCAGAATATTCTCAAAGAACTGGCTGACAATATCGGAGTGAAAGAGTCACATGATTTGACTTCCTGGGCTCAGCAAGGTGTTCTCTTACTCAATGCTGGACTGACAGTGCCTGCTGGTCAGGCCAATGCGCATGCCGGTTTAATCTGGGAGCCTTTTACGGATGCGATTATCAAGGTCGTCAATGAGAAGACTGATCCAGTTGTCTTTATCCTCTGGGGGTCATACGCCCGCAAGAAAAAAGTCTTGATAAGCAATTCGAAACATTTGATAATCGAGTCAGCGCACCCAAGTCCGCTGTCTGCCTACCGAGGCTTCTTTGGCAGCAAACCCTTTTCACGAACCAATGATTTCTTAGTGGCTAAGGGCTTGGAGCCAATTGATTGGTTAGCATAGGAGGTAGTATGGTTCAGTTAGCAACAATTTGTTATATCGATAATGGGCGTGAGTTTCTCATGCTGCACCGCAACAAAAAGCCCAATGATGTCCATGCAGGAAAGTGGATTGGAGTCGGTGGCAAGCTAGAGCGAGGAGAAACCCCGCAGGAATGCGCGGCACGTGAAATTCTAGAGGAAACAGGTCTAAAGGCTAAACCTGTCTTAAAAGGTGTTATTACTTTTCCAGAATTCACTCCTGACCTGGACTGGTACACCTATGTTTTCAAGGTGACTGAGTTTGAGGGGGAACTGATTGACTGCAATGAAGGGACGCTGGAATGGGTGCCTTACGATCAAGTTCTTTCAAAGCCGACTTGGGAAGGGGATCATACCTTTGTTGAATGGCTGCTGGAGGATAAGCCCTTCTTTTCAGCCAAATTTGTTTATGATGGTGATAAACTGCTCGACACGCAGGTCGATTTTTACGAATAAAGGAGATACAAAATGCTACTAATCAAGAATGGCCGTGTGATGGATCCTAAAACTGGTCTGGATCAAGTGTGTGATGTGCTGGTGGAGGGCAAGAAAATTGTTAAAATTGGCCAAAATCTGGAAGCGGCTGATGCCCAAGTCCTAGATGCTAGTGGTTTGGTCGTTGCCCCCGGTCTGGTCGATATTCACGTTCATTTCCGGGAGCCAGGTCAGACCCATAAAGAAGACATTCACACAGGAGCTTTGGCAGCGGCAGCGGGCGGCTTCACAACGGTTGTTATGATGGCCAATACCAATCCGACTATTTCTACAGTTGAAACCCTGAAAGAAGTGCTAGAGTCGGCTAGTCGTGAAAATATCCATATCAAGTCGGTCGCGACCATTACTGAGAATTTTGATGGCCAGCATTTGACAGATTTTAAAGCGCTCTTGGCAGCTGGTGCCGTTGGCTTCTCAGATGACGGAATTCCGCTGACTAACGCTGGGATTGTCCGCCAAGCCCTCGTAGAAGCACGCAAAAACGATACTTTTATCAGCTTGCATGAGGAAGATCCTAATCTCAACGGCATCCTTGGTTTCAATGAGCATATCGCCAAAGAGCATTTTCATATCTGTGGCGCGACAGGTGTGGCCGAATACAGTATGATTGCCCGCGATGTCATGATTGCTTATGATGCCAAGGCTCATGTTCATATCCAGCATTTGTCCAAGGCTGAGAGTGTAAAGGTAGTGGAATTCGCTCAGAAGCTAGGTGCTCAAGTCACCGCTGAAGCAGCACCTCAGCACTTCTCTAAGACAGAAGCATTGCTATTGACCAAGGGCAGCAATGCTAAGATGAATCCGCCTCTGCGCTTAGAATCGGACCGTCTGGCCGTTATCGAAGGGCTCAAGTCTGGTGTTATTTCTGTCATTGCAACGGACCATGCTCCACATCACGCTGATGAGAAAAATGTTGAAGACATCACTAAAGCACCTTCTGGTATGACTGGTCTTGAGACCTCGCTTTCTCTGGGGCTGACCTACTTGGTTGAGGCTGGTCATCTAAGCTTGATGGAACTTTTGGAGAAAATGACAGTCAATCCAGCTAGTCTCTACGATTTTAATGCTGGTTTTCTAGCCGAAGAAGGCCCAGCGGATATCACTATTTTTGATCCTAAAGCTGACCGTCTGGTTTCCGACCATTTTGCCTCCAAGGCAGCCAATTCACCTTTTGTTGGCGAAGAGCTGAAAGGCCAAGTCAAATATACCATCTGCAATGGAGAAATCGTCTTCCAAGCCTAGTAGGTATTCATATAAAGTCAGAGAGTGGGACAGAAATCGGTAATTCGTTAGAATTCGATTTCGTCGTCCCACCTCCGCACAGTTGAGTAGGGCTGTAAAAGCTGATAAAATCAGCGTAGTAGAGCCCACTCAACCACTGCGTCTTGCTCGACAATCCAAAGACAATTGAGAGACTAGGACTTTTGTCCCAGCCTCTTTTTTATCAGAAAAAAGATTAGCCTGAAATAGCATTTCCTTTTTACAAAAAAAACAGTATAATAATAGAAAAAACATAGACTGGAGCTTTTATTTATGAAAAAGAAGCATCTTATTTTACCTGTTTTGTCAACGGTTCTGTTGGCACCTGCCTTTTTGGACCATCAAGTTGCTGCGGATGAGGTTCAGCCAGCAACTGCTGTTGCAAATGTGGACGAACCAGCTCAAAAACCGGCTGAAACGGATTTGGCGCAAGAAGGTGGAGTTTCTGCCGATGAAGCTAGTGTTAATGCGGCCATCGCAGCTAATGCTCAAGATGTATCAGGAGCGTCCGACGCAAGCTTGCCTGAAGCTACCATTCTTCATACAAACGATGTGCACGGTCGTATCGTCGAAGAAAAAGGTGTTATCGGAGATGCCAAACTTGCAACAGTTATCAAGGAAGAACGTGCGAAAAATCCTCAAACACTGGTTGTAGATGCAGGAGATGCTTTCCAAGGTCTGCCAATTTCTAACAGCTCCAAAGGGGAAGAGCGCGCGAAGATCCTCAATGAAATCGGCTATGATGCTATGGCGGTCGGTAACCATGAATTTGACTTTGGTTTGGATGAGGCTAAAAAATACAAAGAAATCCTCAATTTCCCACTTCTCAGTGCTAATACTTATGCCAACAATGCCCGTGTGTTCCAAGCATCAACTATTGTGGACAAGGATAAGAATGTAGAAGGTGATGAGTTTGTCGTGATTGGGGTGACCACTCCTGAGACAGCTACAAAAACGCACCCGAAAAATATTCAAGGTGTGACTTTCGCGGATCCAATCACAGAGGTTAATCGAGTGATTGACGAAGTTGAAGCGCGTGCAGCAGCTGAAGGCAAGACTTATAAAAACTATGTCGTTCTGGCTCACTTGGGTGTGGATACTACGACACCAGTTGAATGGCGCGGTTCTACCTTGGCTGAAGCCCTTTCTAAAAATGCTAAGCTGAAGGGCAAGCGCGTTACAGTGATTGACGGCCATTCTCACACAGTAGAGTCCACTACTTACGGTGAAAATGTGACCTACAACCAGACTGGTAGCTATTTGCACAATATCGGTAAAGTTACTTTCAAGGCCAACCAACTTCTGGGTGATCCTCAGCAAATCCCAGCTGCAACAGCTAAAAAAGCTAGTCCAGATCCAGTTGTAGCAGAGATGGTTAAGAAAATTAAGGAAAAATACGATGCAGAAAATGCCAAGGTAATTGTAGCCAAGAGTCCTGTGGAGCTTAACGGGGACCGTGAAAATGTCCGCGTTCGAGAAACCAATCTGGGGAATGTGGTAGCCGATGCCCTTTACAAATACGGCCAAACAGGCTTTGCCAACAAAACAGACTTGGCTGTGACCAACGGCGGTGGCCTACGGGAAACCATTGCCAAAGACAAGCCAATTACAAAGGGAAGTGTCATCGCTGTATTGCCTTTTGGAAATACCATTTCTCAAATCAAGGTAACAGGTCAGAATATCGCAGATATGTTTGCCAAATCTTTAGGCTCAATCCTGCAAGAAAAAGATGGAAAACCTGTCTTGGATGAAAACGGCCAACCATTGCTAGAGCCAAGCGGCGGTTTCTTGCAAGTCTCTGGTGCTAAAGTTTACTATGACACAACTCTGCCAGCAGAGAAACGAATTCTTCGCATTGAAATCAAAAATAAAGAAACAGGTGCTTATGAAGCCCTTGACTTGGCTAAGACCTATTACCTGACAACCAATGACTTCCTAGCAGCTGGTGGTGATGGTTATACCATGCTAGGTGGTGCGCGTGAGGAAGGTCCATCTATGGACGTGGCCTTTGCAGAATATCTGGAAAGTGCAGATTTGACAGCTTATGCAGCAATCAATCCAAATTCTCGCACGATTTCTATGTCTGCTAGCAAGGATACAGATGGAGATGGTTACACAGATATCGAGGAAATCCAGCAGGGTACTGATCCAAAAGATGCCGCTTCTAAGCCTGGACAAAGCAACCCAGCAAATCCAACCAATCCTACCAACCCAACTAATCCAACAGTTCCAACAAGACCAAGCAATCCAGTGGTTCCAAGCCAACCTAATCATCCGGTTGTGCCCGAGACAAAACCACAAGAACAACCTGCTGTTGAAAAGCCAAATACAGCTCAGCCAGCAGCTAATAAGGCAACCTATCAAGCTCCAGCACAGGTTCGTCCGACAGAAGTAGCAAGCAAACAAGGAACTCTTCCGAAAACAGGAAGCAAGAATCCTTTCCTTCTTTCTATGTTTGGCTTGGTATTCGGAATGCTGGGTGCAGCAGGCCTGAAAAAAACTCAAAAAGATTAAAAAAAATGAGGCTGGGACAAAAGTCCTAGCCTCTCAATTGTTTTTTGGATTGTCGAGTAAGACGAAGTGGTTGAGTGGGCTCTACTACGCTGATTTCATCAGCATTTACAGCCCTACTCAACTGTGCGGAGGTGGGAAGACGAAATCGAATTCTAACGAATTACCGATTTCTGTCCCACTCTCATTTTTTTGGATTTTGCTTGGTCAGGTTGATGCCCCAAGGGATTAGGTTTTCAGTTTTATTTCGAATTCGCTGGATATTGTCCCGATGACGAAGGATGATAATGGCTGCTAAGAGAATGATAATCAGGGTAAAGAGGAAATCATAGCTAGGTAGGATAAAACCTAAAGCAGGAAAAATCAAGACAGACAGGATAGCCACGCTTGCAGAAATCACACTGGCAAGGGAAATCATACTTCCCAGATAGAGGGTTGTCACAAAGATCAATATCAGATAGACAAAGAAAGCGGGTGAGAAGCCCAGAACAGCTCCTGCACTGGTCGCCACGGCTTTGCCGCCCTTAAAGCCAGTAAAGATTGGAAAGGTATGTCCAATCACAGCCAAGAGGCCAAAAATCAGTGGTGAAATCCCTTCAATATGCAGGAAAAGCGGCAGTAGCGTTGCCAGTGTACCCTTGAAAAAGTCAATGGCAAAGGTGGCAGTGCCGGCCGTCTTTCCCAAAATCCGAAAAGTATTGGTCGTGCCAGTATTGCCACTGCCGTATTCGCGGAGGTTCTTTTTAAAGAAAATCTGTCCAATCCACAAACCTGTCGGAATAGAGCCCAATAAATATGCTAGTAATAATCCAAGTATCGTGTTCATCATGATTTTATTATACCATGATTTGGAACGTGGACAAAGGACTATGATAAGAATATTTTAAGTGAATTGTCTAGTCTGACGCCTGCAGCTAAGCTGCCTTTCTCCAAAATCACTTAAAATCCAGATTCTATCAGCCTTTAAAGGGTATTTTGTAGAAAAAAACTTTGCAAAATTTACTAAAAACTTGTAAGATAATAAGGATGACTATCATGCAGGAGGTTCCTTGTGGCAAAAAAGGAAATCAATATTAACAATTACAATGACGATGCCATTCAGGTATTAGAAGGGTTGGATGCGGTCCGCAAACGTCCAGGGATGTATATCGGATCGACCGACGGAGCGGGACTTCACCATCTGGTCTGGGAGATTGTGGACAATGCAGTCGATGAAGCCTTGTCAGGCTTCGGTGACCGGATTGATGTGACCATCAACAAAGACGGCAGTCTGACTGTCGCAGACCACGGACGCGGTATGCCAGTCGGCATGCACGCGATGGGCATTCCCACGGTTGAGGTTATTTTCACCGTTCTCCATGCTGGAGGGAAGTTTGGTCAAGGTGGTTATAAGACCTCGGGTGGACTCCACGGTGTAGGATCCTCTGTTGTCAATGCCCTGTCCAGCTGGCTGGAAGTGGAAATTACGCGCGACGGAGCTGTTTACAAGCAGCGCTTTGAAAATGGTGGAAAACCAGTCACTACGCTCAAGAAAATCGGCACCGCGCCTAAGTCCAAGTCTGGAACCAAGGTGACCTTCATGCCGGACGATACGATTTTTTCAACGACAGACTTCAAGTACAACACTATTGCGGAGCGGCTTAAGGAATCAGCCTTCCTGCTCAAGAATGTCCGTCTGTCGCTGACTGATGAGCGGACTGGCGAAGAAGTAGAGTTTCACTATGAAAACGGGGTTGAAGACTTTGTCAGCTATCTCAATGAAGACAAGGAAACCCTGACGCCTGTCCTCTATTTCGAGGGCGAGGAGAGCGGCTTCCAAGTTCAGGTGGCTCTCCAGTACAACGATGGCTACTCGGACAATATCCTGTCCTTTGTCAATAACGTCCGCACCAAAGACGGTGGTACCCATGAGACGGGACTCAAGACAGCCATTACCAAGGCCATGAATGACTATGCCAGAAAGACAGGTCTGCTCAAGGAAAAGGACAAGAATCTGGAAGGCTCGGACTACCGTGAGGGTCTGGCTGCTGTCCTGTCCATCCTCGTACCAGAAGAACACCTCCAGTTTGAAGGACAGACCAAGGACAAGCTGGGCAGCCCTCTAGCTCGTCCGGCCGTGGACTCCATCGTCTCTGACAAGCTGACTTTCTTCCTCTTGGAAAATGGTGAGCTGGCATCTAACCTTATCCGCAAGGCCATCAAGGCCAGAGATGCTAGAGAAGCGGCCCGCAAGGCGCGTGACGAAAGTCGGAATGGCAAGAAGAATAAAAAAGACAAGGGCTTGCTGTCTGGTAAGCTGACTCCGGCCCAGTCCAAGAATCCAGCCAAGAACGAACTCTATCTGGTCGAGGGTGACTCTGCCGGTGGCTCTGCCAAGCAAGGCCGTGACCGTAAGTTCCAAGCTATCCTGCCCCTACGTGGTAAGGTTATCAATACCGCCAAGGCTAAGATGGCTGACATTCTCAAGAACGAAGAAATCAACACCATGATTTACACGATTGGAGCTGGTGTTGGGTCAGACTTTACCCTTGAGGATGCCAACTATGACAAGATCATCATCATGACCGATGCGGACACCGACGGTGCCCATATCCAGACCTTGCTGCTGACCTTTTTCTATCGCTATATGCGCCCGCTGGTCGAGGCTGGCCGCGTCTATATCGCCCTGCCGCCTCTCTACAAGATGTCCAAGGGTAAGGGCAAGAGCGAAGTCGTCGAGTATGCCTGGACCGATGGCGAACTGGACGACCTGCGCCGCAAGTTTGGCAAAGGAGCTACTCTTCAACGCTACAAGGGGCTCGGTGAAATGAATGCCGACCAGCTCTGGGAGACGACCATGAATCCCGAAACCCGCACCCTCATCCGTGTCACTATCGAGGACCTGGCCCGCGCCGAACGCCGCGTCAATGTCCTCATGGGCGACAAGGTCGAACCACGCCGCAAGTGGATTGAGGACAATGTCAAGTTTACTTTGGAGGAGCAGACAGTTTTTTAACGGAGTACTTTTCATTGGAGCAAAAGCTCCTAATGAAAAGACGCTTGCCGCTATCAGGCGGACAAGCTAACTCCCTTACTAGCTCGAAAAGCAAAAAATAACGTTTTGCTTTTCTCACGTCGTAGGAGGAGAAGTGTATGGCAAATAAAAAGAAAAAACAAAAGAGTATTCCAGAAAAAGATATTAAAAAAGAATTTGTTGCGAAGGTTAATCTATCTAGTAAAACTAATCAGAAAAAGGGAAATACAAATGATATTGAAAACAAAACTGATAACGCAAGTTTCACCATTCCTCAACCTTTACTTATAAAAAATCAGAATAATGATAAAACTGTTTTTGATAAAATTATTCAGTTTTTGCCTTTAGTGATTTCTATAATATCGTTAGGCTTTACGATGTTTCTAGGATTTAGGACAATTGAAAATAATGAAAAGAACCAAGAGAATAATATCAAAAATCAGGAAAATAATAAAATTAACCAGGATAGAAGCAAATATCTTGATACAACAAATTTTAATATTGTTCAAAATTTCTGGCAAGAGAATCCAAGCTATACATTGTATAACGAATCTACAAAACCATTAACTATACCGCCCAAACCGTCTTACTATATGTATATCCCTGCTAAACTATTTTGGATTTTTAAAGACGGTAGGCGTTTCTCGAATTTAATTTTATTACCTGTATCTTATGATAATGTTATCAGTCAATCAAGTACAGGTAAAACTATTGACGAAATTACTACCTCAGTTCTTCCGAAAAATTTTTATGGAAAACTAGGAGCCAGGGATTTAAGGTCTAGATTTTATGGTCGTCCCGGTATTGATAATATCGCTTATGAGTTACGAGTATATCCGTTTTTGGCTATAGCTACAAAATTAAATTATTCTTACAAAGATAAACCGGAAAAACCTTTATCAGAGAATTTTGTGACTACTCCGTGGAGTAAGGAGCCTCTTTCAGATACTAGATATAATGATTTAGAAAATTATACAAGAAATATTGCTCATTTTCCTGAGAACGAAATAAAAATTGTTGGAGATGATAATATTTATGATACTGCTTTTGCATATTTAGATTCACAAATTTCTAAATTCATTCCAATGTTAAAGGAGGGGTTTAAGAACAATGAAGAACAGCAAAGGTTTTATACTCTTATGGGAAATCGCTGGGATATGAAATATGATCCCCAAAAGGATATTCTTGATTATGCGAAGCCGAGTGAGGATAACTTTTATTCTCTCGGTAGGGAACTTTCTGATAAGGTTATCCCTGCTAAAGATCCTCTTTACCCTGACTATTAGAGGAAAGAATTCACTAAAAAAGCCCCCCCACCCCCTCATCGGGAAATCCGCTGATCTATTTTAAGTGGTAGGGAGCTTGTCGGAATTTCCGACGACCTCCCTATCATTTGAGAAGTCTCTTCGGAAATTCCGATGAGCTGCCTGGCTGACAGGGAGAAGATCGGAAAATCCGACATCAACACTGCCAAGTGGACGACCTTCCACCAAAATTATGAGAAACAATTTAATAAAATTTTAGGAGAAAAAAATGAAATATAAGATTACAAATTTAGATATGACCAGATTGGAAGGAAAGAGTTTCTTCCAACTGCTGAGCGATAGTCTTGAGGCTGTCAATGCTTTTACAAAAGCAAATAAGTCTGAGTAGGTTTATGCAACGAAGCTTGGGGATATGGAGAAACTCCTTGAGAACTTGCAAGCTGGTTTGCACCGTTCCAAGGCCAGTCAAACGGTGGCTAGTCTGGAAGCGTCTGATCGTGAGCGTGATGATGCGCTTTCTACCTTGTCTGGTTTGGTCAAGGCCTTCTCTCGTGTGAAAGAGGCAAGTAGCAAGGAAGCTTACGACAAACTCAGCAAACTTTTCAAAAATTATGCTGGGCTAACGAGTATGAGCTACGAAAAAGAGACAGAAGCTATTAACCATTTGCTCAAGGAGCTAAAAGATAGTGACTACCAAACTGCCCTTTCAACTCTGCATTTGACAACTCATGTAGAAACCTTGACAAAGGCGCACTCTCAGTTTGAAAAAGTCTATAAGGAGCGCTTGGCTGAGCAAAAAGGCAAGGCACCTAGTCAAAACAAGGAAGTCCGTGTGAAACTGCAAGAAATCTATGACTTCCTTGTGGACTTTACTGCAATCAACGCCTATGCTTATCCAGATAAAAAGCAGTATGCCGATCTCCGTGACCATCTCAACGCTATCCGTAGTCGCTATAAAAAATTAACACCAAAGAAAAGCAAGCAAGAAGCAGTAGGTGAGGAAAAGTAGCTTTCTTCTGAAGAAGTCCCTCACAGATAGACGAGTTTTTGCAACATAAGGCGAAGTTTTGAAGTTCTAAAAAGAATAGAAATGGGAACAAACATGGTATTGGAAAATAAACTAGACATTACAAACTCAGGCCCGTTTCTTTAAGGGTGTGGATGCTTCATATTATTACGAAGGGTACAGCTTATATAAAGCTGAGGAGTTGTTAGGTAAGAAAGTTTGTAGAGGAGTGTTTAGATGACTATTCTTGAAACAGACCGTCTCATTATACGGGACTTGCAGGAATCTGATTTGCCGGCTTTGATCGCTATGAATCAGGATCCGGAGGTCATGCAGTATTTCCCAAAGCCATATAGTCAAGCGGAGTCCTTGCGGCTTTATCAGGGCATTCAAGATGAAGTTAAGGCTTATGGATACAGTCTTTGGGCTGTTGAAGAAAAGGACAGTCAGGAGTTTGTCGGCTTGGTAGGTCTGCACCATTCGGATTTACGGATTTTTGCTGGAAAAGAAGCTGTAGAAATCGGCTGGCGTCTGCGAAAAGAGTTTTGGAATCGTGGTTATGCGACGGAGGCTGCCCAAGCCTGTCTAGACTTCGCTTTCCAGCAAGCTGGCTTGTCAGAAGTTTACTCTTTTACATCCTTGCTCAATCTCCCTTCGCAAAAAGTCATGCAAAAGCTAGGCATGGAATTTGTCAAAGAATTTGATAATGAAAAAGTTCCAGCAAACAGTCCCCTTTATAGACATACCCTCTACAGAATCGAGAGTTTCCACTAAAAAGGTAGGTGTTTCCATGAGAACTGAACCCAAAATGCTTGATTTAATTTTACAAACCGCAAAAACTCTAAAAGTCGAGGCTGTCGCTATGTCTGGTTCGCGGACAAATCCAAAGGTTCCCAAGGACGAGTTCCAAGACTATGATGTGGTCTACATTGTGGAGAATTTGGACACTCTGGCGGCTGACCTTGCTTGGTTGGAAAAGTTTGGAAAGCGCATGATTGAGCAGCATATCCTACTAGACCATCGCCGCCTCTATCTCATGCTCTTTGAAGATGGCAATCGGATAGATTTGACTCTTTGCCCAAAGGAGCACATCAAAGAGTGGGTGAATAGCGAAGCGGATTTCACGGTGCTGGATGACCCGCAGGGGCTGTTTGCTTCTTATGCACCGACACCTGAGCGCTATTGGACGGCACAAGCCAGTGAGACTGACTTTGATAAATCCTGCAATGAATTTTGGTGGGTATCAGCCTACGTGGTTAAGGGGATTCATCGCAAGCAACTCATCTATGCGACTGACCATCTCTACGGTATTTGCCAACAAGAACTCTTGAAGGTCTTGGCTTGGCAGGTCGCAGGTGATCGGGGGACTGTCGACGTCGGCAAGAACTACAAGTATCTCTTTCAGTATTTGCCTGCTGAGAAAGAGAAAGAATTTTCAAATTTGCTTGAATTTTCAAATATAGAGAAAATCACTCAGTCTTTGTTTGCTACGATGCAACTTTTCCACCAAGAAGCTCAAATCCTTGCTCAAAAGATGGGATTTGATTACGATAAGGAAGTAGCTGAGAAGATGATTGAGTATGCTGAGGAAAGACTAGAAACAAATGAAACATTTACAAAATAATAAGATAACAAAATTTTTACTGATTAGTTTTCTCATTTCTTGGGGGCTTGGTTGGGGATTGCTCGCTTTTCTGACGCAAATGAGCCTCTTAAGTCTAACAAGTCCACTAGGAGTTTTTCTCCATTTACTAGGAGGTTTCGGTCCAACCATTGCAGCCATTTCTTGTTTGCCTCAAAAATCCATTAAAAGCATAGTCTCTTTTATCTTAGGGGACTCAAAGAAATATATTTTGTTATTTCTTTTACTAATTTTCGTGCAGACAGGTGTCATTGCTTTCTCATCTAAGGAGCTTAATCCGGCTTTTCCACTAGGAAATTTGTTTGTTGTTTTTTTGAGTGCAGTCTGTGTTTATGGTGGCGAAGAAGAATTGGGATGGCGAGGCATCTTGCAACCAACTTTGGAAACTAGATTCTCCTTTTGGATTTCCGGTTTGATAACAGGTTGTATTTGGGCAGTATGGCATGTACCTTTATGGTTTGTGATTGGAAGCTCTCAAAGTAGGATGCCTTTTATATTATTCAGTCTATTTGCAATTTATCTCAGTATTCTTCTAGCAGCTGTTTTCAAAAAGACTAAGTCGATCCTTTATTGCGCCATTTTTCACGGCTTAATTAATACCCTACTTAGCTTATTTGTTATTAAAATTAATCTTTTATTTATTATAGGATTAGTAGGATTGCTCTTCTTTTCTCACTACCTACAAAGAAACAGTTAAATTTATAAAATATAGATTTACTTTACAATAAAACACTAAAAAGAGAATTATTATGTCCAATATTCAAAACATGTCCCTTGAGGACATCATGGGAGAGCGCTTTGGTCGCTACTCCAAATACATCATTCAGGAGCGGGCCTTGCCGGACATTCGAGATGGCTTGAAGCCTGTGCAGCGCCGTATTCTTTATTCCATGAACAAGGACGGCAACACCTTTGACAAGGGCTACCGCAAGTCTGCCAAGTCAGTCGGGAACATCATGGGGAATTTCCACCCTCACGGTGACAGCTCCATCTACGATGCCATGGTCCGCATGTCTCAGGACTGGAAGAACCGTGAGATTCTCGTTGAGATGCACGGGAACAATGGTTCCATGGACGGTGATCCACCAGCGGCTATGCGTTATACCGAGGCGCGCTTGTCTGAGATGGCTGGTTATCTTTTGCAGGATATCGAGAAAGATACCGTTCCTTTTGCTTGGAACTTCGATGATACTGAGAAGGAGCCGACTGTTCTACCGGCAGCCTTTCCTAATCTTTTGGTCAATGGAGCAACTGGGATTTCCGCTGGTTATGCGACCGACATTCCACCCCATAATCTAGCTGAAGTCATTGACGCGGTCATCTATATGATTGACCATCCGTCTGCCAAGGTGGACAAACTTATGGAGTTTCTGCCTGGTCCAGACTTCCCGACAGGAGCCATTGTCCAAGGTCGTGATGAGATCAAGAAAGCCTACGAGACTGGAAAAGGTCGCGTCGTGGTGCGCTCCAGAACTGAGATTGAAAAGCTGAAGGGCGGAAAAGAGCAAATCGTTATTACCGAGATTCCTTACGAGATTAATAAAGCGGTCTTGGTCAAGAAGATTGACGATGTGCGGGTCAATAACAAGGTGGCCGGCATTGCTGAGGTGCGGGACGAATCGGACCGGGACGGGCTTCGCATTGCCATCGAGCTCAAGAAAGACGCCAATACCGAGCTGATTCTCAACTACCTCTTTAAGTACACTGATTTACAAGTCAATTACAATTTCAACATGGTAGCTATTGACAATTTCACGCCTCGTTTGGTGGGGATTGTACCAATCTTGACCAGTTATATTGCCCACCGCAAGGAGATTATTCTGGCTCGCAGCCGGTTTGACAAGGCCAAGGCTGAAAAACGACTTCATATCGTGGAAGGTTTGATTCGGGTGCTTTCCATCTTGGACGAGGTGATTGCCTTGATTCGTGCTTCTGAAAACAAAGCAGATGCCAAGGAAAATCTTAAGGTTAGCTATGATTTCACTGAGGAGCAGGCTGAGGCTATCGTCACTCTCCAACTCTACCGTTTGACCAATACAGACGTAGTGGTTCTGGAAGAGGAAGAAGCAGAGCTGCGCGAGAAGATTGCCATGCTGGCAGCCATTATCGGTGATGAGCGCACCATGTATAATCTTATGAAGCGTGAGCTCCGTGACGTCAAGAAGAAGTTTGGCAATCCGCGTCTCAGCGAGCTGCAGGATACAGCAAACGCTATTGAGATTGATACTGCAAGTCTTATTGTTGAGGAAGAAACCTATGTCAGCGTGACACGTTCTGGCTATATCAAGCGGACCAGTCCGCGTTCCTTCTCAGCTTCGACCCTAGAAGAGATGGGCAAGCGTGATGATGACCGACTGATTTTTGTCAGTCCAGCCAAGACGACCCAGCACTTGCTTATCTTTACGAGTCTTGGAAATGTTATTTACCGGCCTGTTCATGAGCTGGCAGACATCCGCTGGAAAGAAATCGGAGAACACCTCAGCCAGACCATCAGTAACTTTGATACCAAAGAAGAGGTTATCTATACAGAATTGCTGGACAGCTTTGAGGAGGGCACTTACTTTGCAGCGACCAAGTTAGGTCAAATCAAGCGTGTAGAGCGCAAGGAATTCAGTCCTTGGCGGACCTACAAGTCTAAGTCACTCAAGTTTGCCAAGTTGAAAAATGAAGACGATCAGGTCATTGCTCTGGCGCCGATTAAGCTGGATGATGTTATGCTCGTGACCAAGAACGGCTATGCCCTTCGCTTCAATATTGAGGAAGTACCTGTCATCGGAGCTAAGGCAGCTGGGGTTAAAGCCATTAACCTCAAGAAAGACGACGTCCTAGCAGCGGCCTTTATCGCCAACACAGACTCGCTTTACATCCTGACTCAGCGCGGTTCACTCAAGCGTATGGCAGTCGCAGATATTCCTGTTACTAGTCGGGCAAATCGGGGTCTTCAAGTTCTGAGAGAGCTTAAGACCAAGCCCCATCGTGTCTTTGTAGCTGGACCAGTCTTTGGCGAAGCAGTGGACTTTGATCTCTTTACTACTGAAGCAGAAGCCAGTGAGGAGCAGATTTTGCAGGTGCTTTCTAATAAAGGAACGGCCTATGAGATTAATCTAGCTGACCTCAGCCTGTCTGAGCGCACTAGCAACGGCAGCTTCATTTCTGATACCATTTCAGATGAAGAAGTCTTCTCAGCTTATATCAAGTAATCACCAAGCCAGTTCACACGAACTGGTTTGTTTTAAAAATAAATTTTCAGAAAATTGAAAATAATGATTGAATTTTTCAGAAAAAGGTGTACAATAGGGAGTATCTATAAATTGAAAGATAAGGAAAAGAGGAAAAAGACTATGACAGTAAATCTTGATTGGGAAAATCTTGGCTTTTCATATATGAAATTGCCCTATCGCTATATCGCTTATTATCGGAATGGTCAGTGGGAGGAAGGACAGCTGACAGAAGATGCGACCCTGCATATTTCTGAGTCTTCACCAAGTCTTCACTATGGCCAGCAGGCTTTCGAAGGTCTAAAGGCTTATCGTACCAAGGATGGTAGTGTTCAGCTTTTCCGTCCAGATGAGAATGCTAAGCGCCTGCAACGCACATGCGATCGTCTCTTGATGCCACAAGTTTCAACTGAAATGTTTGTGGAAGCGTGTAAGGCTGTTGTCCGCGCCAATGAAGAATATGTACCGCCATATGGAACAGGGGGAACTCTCTACCTTCGTCCCCTTTTGATTGGTATCGGAGATATCATCGGGGTAAAACCAGCAGAGGAGTACATTTTTACGATTTTTGCTATGCCAGTCGGAAACTACTTCAAGGGTGGTTTGGTTCCAACCAACTTTTTGATCCAAGACGAATTTGACCGCGCAGCTCCACATGGTACAGGTGCTGCTAAGGTGGGTGGTAACTACGCAGCTAGTCTTTTACCAGGTAAGATGGCTAAGTCTCGTAACTTTTCAGATGTTATCTACCTAGATCCGTCAACTCATACCAAAATTGAAGAAGTTGGATCAGCCAATTTCTTTGGAATCACCAAGGACAATGAATTTGTGACACCGTTGAGTCCCTCCATTCTACCGTCCATTACCAAATATTCTTTGCTTTACTTGGCAGAGCACCGCTTGGGCTTGACGCCGATTGAAGGCGACGTTCCGATTGATAACTTGAATCGCTTTGTTGAAGCAGGAGCTTGTGGTACGGCAGCAGTTATCTCACCAATTGGAGGAATCCAGCACGGCGATGACTTCCATGTATTCTATAGCGAGACAGAAGTCGGGCCAGTGACCCGCAGACTCTACGATGAGCTGACTGGTATCCAATTTGGTGATGTGGAAGCCCCAGAAGGTTGGATTGTTAAAGTAGACGAATAACCCAAGAGCCTTTCGAGGCTCTTTTTATTGAGGAAATCACTTGCCAGCTTTGCTATTTTTGTGTAAAATAGAAACTTGAAAGAGGTAGAAGAATGAGTAAAAAAGACAAAAAAATTGAGATTCAGATTGCAGATAGTAAGGTGAAGCTTGGCGCGGATCAATTTGATGGCTACACCCTTTCTATTGGGAAAAAAGTCATTGGCGAGATTGCTGAGTTTGACGGCCAATTTGCTATTGTCAAGAATGGAAATGTTGAAAGTTTATATAAAAAGCTTGAAAAAGCGGTAGAAACTTTGATTGAAACCTACAATTTAGGAAAATAAGGGCTTGCGCTTTTATTAGATTAATGATATAATTGGTATCGTTGATTGTCGGAGAGATAGCGAAGAGGCTAAACGCGGCGGACTGTAAATCCGCTCCTTCGGGTTCGGGGGTTCGAATCCCTCTCTCTCCATTTCATCATTGGGGTATAGCCAAGCGGTAAGGCAAGGGACTTTGACTCCCTCATGCGTTGGTTCGAATCCAGCTACCCCAGTTCTTAGGTAATATATCAGATAAAGGATAAAATATCGTCGGATATTTTATTTCTTTATAGGGTGGAAAACGGTAAAGATAAATCAATGTCGTTTGCGGGTGCTTAGGAAAATAATTATAAGTATGTCAAGTAGTACACTTGATTGTTGGAGGATTTTTTTAGATGAATGAATTTGAAGATTTGCTAAACAGTGTTAGCCAAGTCGAGCCAGGTGATGTCGTTACTGCTGAAGTATTAACAGTGGATGCTAACCAAGCTAATGTTGCCATTGCTGGTACTGGTGTTGAAGGGGTTTTGACTCTGCGTGAGTTGACAAATGATCGTGATGCTGACATCAATGACTTTGTAAAACCAGGTGACACACTTGAATTGCTTGTTCTTCGTCAAGTAGTAGGTAAAGATACAGATACAGTTACTTACCTAGTATCTAAAAAACGTTTAGAAGCTCGCAAAGCATGGGACAAATTGGTTGGTCGTGAAGAAGAAGTCGTTACTGTTAAGGGCACTCGTGCTGTTAAAGGTGGACTTTCTGTTGAGTTTGAAGGACTTCGTGGATTTATTCCAGCTTCAATGCTCGATACTCGTTTCGTTCGCAACACTGAACGTTTTGTAGGTCAAGAATTTGACGCTAAGATTAAAGAAGTAGATCCAAAAGAAAACCGCTTCATCCTTTCACGTCGTGAAGTTGTAGAAGCAGAAGCTGCTGCAGCGCGTGCAGAAGTATTTGGTAAATTGAATGTTGGTGATGTTGTAACTGGTAAAGTTGCTCGTATCACAAGCTTCGGTGCTTTCATTGACCTTGGTGGTGTTGATGGTTTGGTTCACTTGACTGAACTTTCTCACGAGCGTAACGTTTCACCAAAATCTGTTGTTTCAGTTGGTGACGAAATCGAAGTGAAGGTTCTTGATTTGAACGAAGAAGAAGGCCGCGTGTCTCTTTCACTTAAAGCTACAACCCCTGGACCATGGGATGGTGTTGAACAAAAACTTGCTGCTGGCGATGTAGTTGAAGGTACAGTAAAACGTTTGACTGACTTCGGTGCTTTCGTTGAAGTATTGCCAGGTATCGACGGACTTGTTCACATCTCACAAATTTCACACAAACGTGTTGAAAATCCAAAAGATGCTCTTAAAGTTGGTCAAGAAGTAACTGTTAAAGTTCTTGAAGTGAATGCTGCTGCTGAGCGTGTATCGCTTTCTATCAAGGCTCTTGAAGAGCGTCCAGCTCAAGAAGAAGGCCAAAAAGAAGAAAAACGTCAATCTCGTCCACGTCGTCCACGTCGTCAAGAAAAACGTGACTTCGAGCTTCCAGAAACTCAAACTGGTTTCTCAATGGCTGATCTTTTCGGTGATATCGAATTGTAATTTACTTAAGAAGAGGCTGAGTTTCTCAGCTTCTTTTTTCGTCTTTTCAAGTGGGAGTTTGCATTCGAGTTATTTATTGCGATACTTGCTCTTTATGCATATTCAGTTTTATTTAAGCGAAAGATGCTAGACTAAATCTCTCGTGCATTCTATGAGAAAGGAGCTTGCCGTGAAGTTTATTTTCAATTCTATTAGATTTATAGTTCGCTTGCTTTGGCAGCTCATCTGGGGGCTTATTTGGTCTGTGGCACTCAGTTTTCTTGTTCTTGTAGGTGTTTTTTATTTTACTACTTCGACAGAGACGGGGGCTGAGGGATTATCGCAGGCTCTTCGAACTACTGTTACTCAAGTGGATCAATTCTTAACGCATCAAGGACTTTCCACTGGTCTTCAGACTAGTGAGGGAATTCAGCCCCATCAGCTGACAGATGAGCATAAAGGGATGGGAGCTCGCTGGGAGAAGGCTGGTGCTACGGTATATATCGATACCACGAATGAAACTTTACGTTCAGCCTATCAGGAGGCCATTAGTTCCTGGAACCAGACAGGAGCTTTCACCTTTCAAATCATCAATGACAAAGAAGAAGCGGATATCGTTGCGACGGAAATGAATGACGGCAGTGTCAGTGCAGCTGGTGAGGCAGAGTCCAAGACCAACCTGCTGACCAATCGTTTCACCCATGTGACTGTTCGCCTCAATAGTTACTACTTGTTGGACAGACGCTATGGTTATTCTCATGAGCGGATTGTCAATACAGCAGCGCACGAATTGGGCCATGCTATCGGATTAGACCATAATGAGGAGGAATCAGTGATGCAGTCGGCAGGCTCATTTTATAGTATTCAGCCAGCAGATATCCAGGCTGTAAAAGACTTGTATCAATCATAAAGGTATGCTAAAAACGATTTTTAATTTTATTAGACGCTTCCCAGAGCAAGTTTTCCTCTTTCTTTTTAACTCGGGAATTTTTGCTTGGCTGTGGAAAAGCGGCAGCGATATTGCTAACCAGCTAGGCGTGACAGCAGCTTGGGAAACTCATGTTCCAGCGCCCATTCAGGCCTTCTTTGGAGAGAATGTTGAGACCGTTCAAGGATTTTTCCAGCATTCGGCCATTATGTGGCTGATTGGTTCCATGATTATTCTTTGGATTGTTCGTTTTGTCAAAGGGATGATAAAGCTAAGTCTCTTTGTTTTGATTATTTTGCTGGGCATTTACTTGGTCATGCAAAATCAAGAAGTTTTAGCTAGTTTTCTGTAAACTACAAGCAATTTATAGAAGAAAAAGACTTATGATATGAAGAGCCTTAATCGAGTGAGAGCAAGTCTTTCATGGCAAGTTCAGTGCAAGCTTTCGAGAAGTTTTTAGGAAGTCTTGCACTGTCTGCTCTTGGCTCCTGCTTTTATCTAAAGTCGAGGATTCAAGCTTGAAAAAGCTTGAAGAGCGTTGGTCATGCTTAGAAAAAAGTGGGCTTCTAAAAAATATTTTTTAAAAAAGCAAAAGAAAGGGTTTACATTCACGTTTTGATGTGCTATAATGAAATCATAATTGAATAGGGTGAGCGTTACTAAGTTGGATTAGGCGTGACCGCAAATGAATTGGAAGAGGCAAGTGCTCTTGTATTTTCCGTTTATTTGCGGTCATTTTTATTTCATGAAAACCCAAGAAAATGATAAGGAGGGAACTATGTATCGAATCATACTTCCTATGAATAACAATGTTGCTCTAGCCAAACATGAAAATGGTGAAGAGGTTGTTCTGATTGGTAGTGGGATAGCATTCAATAAGAAAAAGGGTGATCCTGTTCTGGAAAGTAAGATTGAGAAAGTCTTTCGTATGAGAACGGAAGAGTCCAAGGAAAACTTTGTGGCCTTGCTCAAAGATGTTCCGCTGGACTTTATCACAGTGACCTATGATGTGATTGACACGCTTTCCAAGAAATACCATTACCCAGTTCAGGAGTATATCTATGTCACGCTGACAGACCATATCTACTGTTCTTATCAAGCGGTTCAGCAGGGGCGGTACAAGAGCAGTGACCTTCCAGATGCTTCAGGTAAATATCCCATTCCTTATCAAATCGCACAAGAAGCAGTGGCTATTTATCGGGAACGACTCTTAGAAGCTTTTCCAGACGATGAAATAAATAGAATTGCCTATCACTTTATCAATGCAGAAGGGGTCTCCAGTCCATCAGGTCAGGGTCATTTGGATCAGCGAAAGGAAATTCTATCTGCTGTAGAAGAAGAGCTAAGAAAACAGGGAATAAAAAGAACATCGGATAATAGCAACTTCTATGATCGGTTTATGATTCATCTTAATTACTTCTTAGATTACTTAAACAGAAGCCGAGATGATAATGTTTCACTGTTAGAAATGGAAAGTCAGATTAAACTGACCTATCCCAAAGCTTATCAAATCGGAAGTAGTCTATATGAGATTATTGCCCAGAAAACTGGAATATATTTGTATCATAGTGAGCGAGTTTATCTGGTTTTACATATTCAACGATTACTATAAGGAACATTAAAAGGAGGATCTATCATGAATAGAGAAGAAGTAACATTACTTGGTTTTGAAATCGTAGCCTACGCAGGTGACGCTCGTTCCAAGTTGCTGGAAGCACTAAATGCAGCTCAGGCTGGAGAATTTGACCGCGCAGAAAGTTTGGTGGAAGAAGCCAATGCTTGTATTGTCGAAGCGCACCATGCTCAGACCAGCCTTTTGACCAAAGAAGCTGCTGGTGAGGACTTGGCTTATAGCGTGACGATGATGCACGGCCAAGACCACCTGATGACAACCTTGTTGCTTAAGGATTTGATGAAACACATGATTGAACTATACAAAAGAGGAGTAAAATAATGAATAAACTCATCGGACTTATTGAGAAAGGGAAGCCTTTCTTTGAGAAGATTTCTCGGAACATCTACCTCCGTGCTATTCGGGATGGTTTTATCGCTGGTATGCCAGTCATCCTCTTCTCATCTATCTTTATCTTGATTGCCTATGTGCCAAATGCTTGGGGTTTCCACTGGTCTAAGGATATTGAAACTTTCTTAATGACTCCTTATAGCTATTCAATGGGGATTCTGGCTTTCTTTGTGGGCGGGACCACTGCAAAGGCTTTGACGGACTCTGTCAATCGCAGCCTGCCTGCGACCAACCAGATTAACTTCTTGTCTACTATGCTGGCTTCCATGGTTGGCTTCCTCCTCATGGCGGCTGAGCCTGCTAAGGATGGTGGCTTCCTGACAGCCTTTATGGGAACAAAAGGACTTTTGACAGCTTTCATCGCTGCCTTTGTGACCGTTAATGTCTACAAGGTTTGTGTGAAAAATAATGTCACCATTCGCATGCCAGAAGAAGTTCCACCAAATATTTCTCAAGTATTTAAAGACTTGATTCCATTTACTGTTTCAGTCGTTCTGCTCTATGGTTTGGAACTGCTTGTTAAAGCAAGTCTGGGAGTAACCGTTGCTGAATCCATCGGAACGCTTCTTGCTCCTCTCTTCTCAGCAGCAGATGGCTATCTGGGAATCACTCTTATCTTTGGTGCTTATGCCTTCTTTTGGTTCGTGGGAATTCACGGTCCGTCTATTGTTGAGCCTGCCATTGCTGCCATTACTTATGCCAATATCGATGCCAACTTGGCCTTGCTTCAAGCTGGTCAACATGCGGATAAGGTCATCACTTCTGGTACTCAAATGTTCATCGTTACTATGGGTGGTACTGGTGCGACCTTGATTGTTCCATTCCTCTTCATGTGGATCTGTAAGTCTGAGCGTAACCGTGCGATTGGACGAGCATCTGTTGTCCCAACTTTCTTTGGTGTTAATGAACCTATTCTCTTTGGTGCACCAATCGTACTCAATCCGACTTTCTTTATTCCATTTATCTTTGCACCTATCGCAAACGTATGGATTTTCAAATTCTTTGTTGATACGTTAAACATGAACTCCTTCTCAGCCAACCTTCCTTGGGTGACACCTGGCCCTCTGGGAATTGTGCTGGGTACCAACTTCCAGCTTCTGTCCTTTGTTCTTGCAGCCCTTCTTGTCGTAGTGGATGTGATTATTTACTATCCATTTGTCAAGGTTTATGACGAACAAATCTTAGAAGAAGAACGTTCTGGCAAAGCCAACGATGCTCTTAAAGAAAAAGTAGCAGCTAACTTTAATACTGCTAAAGCAGACGCTATCCTTGAAAAAGCAGGAGTGGATGAAGAAGCTCCAACTCAAAACAATATTAGCGAAGAAACCAATGTTCTGGTGCTCTGTGCAGGCGGTGGTACTAGCGGATTGCTGGCCAACGCTTTGAATAAAGCAGCAGCTGAATACAATGTTCCTGTCAAAGCAGCAGCGGGTGGATACGGTGCTCACCGTGAAATGCTGCCTGAGTTTGACCTGGTTATTCTGGCTCCTCAAGTTGCTTCCAACTTTGAAGACATGAAGGCAGAAACTGATAAATTGGGTATCAAGCTGGCTAAGACTGAAGGTGGCCAATACATCAAACTAACGCGTGATGGCAAAGGAGCACTGGCCTTCGTTCAGGAGCAATTCAAGAACTAAATCTATTTATTTGAGATGAAGCAACTTGATAGAGAGTGGGACAGAAATCGGTAATTCGTTAGAATTCGATTTCGTCGTCCCATCTCCGTACAGTTGAGTAGGGCTGTAAAAGCTGATGAAATCAGCGTAGTAGAGTCCACTCAACCACTGCGTCTTGCTCGATAATCCAAAGACAATTGAGAGGCTAGGACTTTTGTACCACTCTCCAAATGTTATTGAAAGGAAAATAAGATGACAAAAAGCTTACCTAAAGATTTTATTTTCGGTGGTGCAACAGCAGCCTATCAAGCTGAGGGAGCAACCCACACAGATGGAAAAGGACCTGTTGCCTGGGATAAGTATCTAGAGGATAACTACTGGTACACGGCAGAACCTGCCAGCGACTTTTACCACAAATACCCTGTGGATCTGAAATTGGCTGAAGAATATGGTGTCAATGGTATTCGGATTTCTATTGCTTGGTCACGGATTTTCCCGACGGGCTATGGCGAGGTCAATTCAAAAGGTGTAGAGTTTTACCATAATCTTTTCGCAGAATGCCACAAACATCATGTAGAACCCTTTGTGACCCTTCACCACTTTGATACACCAGAGGCTCTTCATTCAAATGGCGATTTCCTCAATCGGGAAAATATTGAGCACTTTGTGGACTATGCGGCTTTCTGTTTTGAAGAATTTCCAGAAGTTCGCTATTGGACGACTTTCAATGAAATTGGTCCCATTGGTGACGGGCAGTACTTGGTCGGAAAATTCCCCCCAGGTATTCAGTATGACTTGGCCAAGGTTTTCCAATCTCATCACAATATGATGGTCTCACATGCCCGTGCTGTTAAGCTCTATAAGGACAAGGGTTACAAGGGTGAAATCGGTGTCGTTCATGCACTTCCGACAAAATATCCTTATGATCCAGAAAATCCAGCAGATGTCAGAGCGGCAGAGTTGGAAGATATTATTCATAATAAATTTATCCTTGATGCGACTTATCTGGGGCACTATTCAGATGTAACTCTGGCAGGAGTAAACCATATCCTTAAGGTCAATGGTGGTCAGCTGGATCTACGAGATGAAGACTTTGCGGCTTTAGAAGCAGCTAAAGACCTCAATGACTTCCTTGGCATCAACTACTATATGAGTGATTGGATGCGCGACTTTGACGGTGAAACAGAAATTATCCATAACGGAAAAGGCGAAAAGGGAAGCTCTAAGTACCAGATTAAGGGTGTAGGACGCAGAGAATCTCCGACCCATATACCGAAAACGGATTGGGATTGGATTATCTATCCGCAAGGTCTTTATGATCAAATCATGCGGATTAAGAAAGATTATCCAAACTACAAGAAGATTTATATCACAGAAAATGGTCTGGGTTATAAAGATGAATTTGTGGACAATACGGTTTACGACGATGCTCGCATTGATTACGTCAAGCAGCATCTGGAAGTTTTATCCGATGCGATTGCGGACGGGGCTAATGTCAAGGGCTACTTTATCTGGTCTCTGATGGATGTCTTTTCTTGGTCTAACGGTTATGAAAAACGCTACGGCTTATTCTACGTAGACTTCGAAACGCAGGAGCGCTATCCGAAGAAATCCGCTCACTGGTATAAGAAACTAGCTGAAACACAAATCATTGAATAAAAAATAAAGCCGTTAGAGTTGAGCTCTTTCGGTTTTTTTGGGCATGCTAATCCATAGAAGTCTGATTTGATGGTATTCAATCGCTAGACAGGATATTCTGGTCTGAGTGCTTGCGGAAAAATTTAAAATTCTCCTTTGAATTGGCTTGAGAGATAGACAGTTTGGATTTCATTTTTTATGACAGCCAATGGCTCTGTACTTGGAAATCTGCTATAATGGTTTTATGATTATTTTACAAGCAAACAAGATTGAACGCTCTTTTGCAGGGGAGCTACTTTTTGACAATATCAACCTGCAGGTAGATGAGAATGACCGGATTGCACTGGTCGGTAAAAACGGAGCTGGTAAGTCAACCCTGCTCAAGATTTTGGTGGGCGAGGAAGAGCCGACTTCTGGTCAAATCAATAAAAAACGAGACTTATCCTTGTCCTATCTGGCTCAGGACAGCCGCTTTGAGTCGGAGAATACCATCTATGACGAGATGCTGCTGGTCTTTGATAGTCTGCGTCAGCAGGAAAAACGCTTGCGGCAGATGGAGCTGCAAATGGGAGAATTGTCAGGGGAAGACCTGACTGCTCTCATGAACCAGTACGATCAGCTGTCAGAGGACTTTCGACAAAAGGGTGGTTTTACCTATGAGGCCGATATTCGAGCGATTTTAAATGGCTTCAAGTTTGACCAGTCCATGTGGCAGATGAAGATTTCTGAGCTTTCAGGCGGGCAGAATACCCGTCTAGCTCTGGCTAAGATGCTTTTGGAAAAGCCAGAACTTCTGGTCCTGGACGAGCCGACCAACCATTTGGATATTGAGACCATTGCCTGGCTAGAGACTTACTTAGTCAACTACAGCGGTGCCCTGATTATCGTCAGCCACGACCGCTATTTTCTGGACAAGGTAGCGACTATGACCCTAGACTTGACCCGGCACAGTCTGGGTCGCTATGTGGGCAATTACTCTAGCTTTGTGGTCCAAAAGGAGCAGAAGCTGGTCACTGAAGCCAAGAACTATGAAAAGCAACAGAAAGAAATCGCTGCGCTGGAGGACTTTGTCAACCGCAACCTGGTCCGGGCCTCTACGACCAAGCGGGCTCAGTCTCGCCGCAAGCAGTTGGAAAAGATGGAGCGTTTGGACAGGCCGGAGACCGGCAGTCGCTCGGCTAATATGACTTTCAAATCGGATAAGGTTTCAGGCAATGTTGTTCTGACCTTGGAAGATGCGGCTATTGGCTATGGCGAGGAAGTCCTGTCGGAGCCAATTAACCTTGACATTCGCAAGTTTAATGCGGTAGCTATTGTCGGGCCAAATGGGATTGGAAAGACGACCTTGATTAAGTCACTAATCGGTCAAGTGCCCTTCATCAGAGGCAAGGAGCAGCTGGGGGCTAATGTGGAAGTGGGCTACTATGACCAGACCCAGAGCAAACTGACTCCCAGCAATACGGTTCTCGACGAGCTATGGAATGACTTCAAGCTGACGCCAGAGGTCGAAATTCGCAATCGCTTAGGTGCTTTCCTCTTCTCGGGGGACGATGTCAAGAAATCTGTCGGCATGCTATCAGGTGGAGAGCGGGCGCGTTTGCTCCTCGCCAAGCTGTCTATGGAAAACAACAACTTCCTCATTCTCGACGAGCCGACCAATCACCTGGACATTGACAGCAAGGAAGTGCTGGAAAATGCCCTGATTGACTTTGACGGCACCCTGCTCTTTGTCAGCCACGACCGTTACTTTATCAACCGTGTGGCCACCCAGATAATCGAGCTCTCTGAGACAGGTTCCACCCTTTATCTGGGTGATTATGACTACTATCTGGAGAAAAAGGCAGAGCAGGAAGCCTTGCGTGAGGAGATAGAGCAGGTTGATTCTGATAAGTCTGCACCTGCCAATGACTATCAGCTTCAAAAGGAAAACCAGAAAGAACAGCGCCGACTGGCCCGCCGCCTAGAGCAATTGGAAGCGCAAATCGAGGATTTGGACAGTCAGATCAGTCAGCTTCAGGAAGCCATGAAGGCCACTAATGACGCCGCCGAACTCATGGAGAGCCAGCAGCAAATCGACCAGTTGACCGTCGCCCAAGAAGAAGCCATGCTAGAATGGGAAGAACTAGCGGAGAAGGTGTAGGAGTGTGTAGTTTCCGTTAGAAATGAGTTCACCAGAGCTCATAATGCTTAATTCACATGTGAAATCAGTCCTAAAAGAGCAAAAAACGAATTTTTACATGTGAAATCTCTGATTCTGTGACAAAAATATAAATCCTTCATGAAGAATTGTTTCCCTGAGAGCAAAAGACGAACTTTTACATGTGTTCTGAGATTTTTTCGAGGAAAAGAAAGCATTCTTCATGTAATCTAAGTTCTTTTAAAGAAAAGTCAGCCCGTCAGATTTTCTGAAAAGCTATTTTGGAGCAAAATGACTCTGTCAGATTTTCGGACGGTTAGTCTGAGAGCAAATCCCGAACTTTCTATTTTCGGACGAGTTCTTTTTGTAGAATTAGCCTTTTCCGATTTTCGGCCGAGAAGATTTTGACGAAATGAGGCTCGTCCGAAAGTAGAATCCGAACAAGGGGCGGTGAAGGTAATTTTGAAAGAGCGACTAGGGAAGTGAAACAGCAATTAAAGGAATTTAAGTGGTAAACAAATGGAAGATTTAGGCAAAGTTTTTCGCGATTTTCGTTTAAATGGGCATTATTCTTTGAAGGAAGCGGCTGGTCAGGTTTGCTCAACCTCTCAGCTATCTCGTTTTGAGCTGGGTGAGTCGGATATGACTCTCTCGAAATTTTTAGATCTTTTAGATAATATACATGTGACCCTTGAAAATTTTATGGACAAGGACCGGAATTTCCAGCAGCATGAGCATGTGGCCATGATGGGTAAGATTATCCCTCTTTACTACTCAAATGACATCAAGGGATTTCAAGACTTGCAAGCGGAGCAGTTGGAAAAGGCCGAGGCCAGCAGTGCGCCTCTTTACTATGAGCTGAATTGGATTTTGATGCAGGGCTTGATTTGTCAGCGAGACAGTCAGTTTCACATGAGGCAAGAAGATTTAGATAAGGTGGCTGATTATCTCTTCCAAGTGGAAGATTGGACCATGTACGAGCTGATCCTCTTTGGCAATCTCTACAGCTTCTATGATGTGGACTACGTCTACCGTCTGGGCAAGGAAGTTATGGAGCGGGAGGACTACTACAAAGAAATCGGTCGACATAAGAGACTAGTCTTGATTCTAGCTCTCAATTGCTACCAGCATTGTTTGGAAAGTCGTTCTTTTGATAAGGCTAGTTATTTTGGGGCTTACGTAGAGAAAATCATTGGCAAGGGCATTAAACTCTATGAACGCAATGTATTCCTCTATCTCAAGGGTTTTGCGGCTTATCAGAAGGGACAGAAGAAGCAGGGAATCAAGCAAATGCAGGAAGCCATGCACATCTTTGAAGTGCTGAATTTACCTGAGCAAGTCGCCTATTATCAAGAGCATTTCGATAAGTTTGTAAAAGCATAATTTCCCAAATATGGGAAAAATATAGAACCTCCCTCCATTCCTGATACAATAGTTTCAGAAATGGAAGGAGGTATTTTTATGAATCGACATGCAGCACAGCTGATTACACGGGCTGCTATTAATAAAATTGGGAATATGCTTTATGATTATGGGAATAGCATCTGGCTTGCTTCTTTGGGAGCTCTGGGACAGACGGTCTTGGGCATTTACCAGATATCAGAGCTAGTTACTTCTATCTTATTTAATCCTTTGGGTGGGGCCATTACAGATCGCTTTTCTAGACGTAAGGTACTGATGGTAACGGACTTGGTTTGTGCTGGGCTTTGTCTGCTGATTTCTTTTATTTCTAATGACCAGTTTATGATTGGAGCGCTGATTTTTGCCAATGTGGTTCAGGCTATAGCCTTTGCTTTTTCTAGGCCAGCTAATAAGTCTTATATTACCGAAATTGTGGATAAGGAAGACATCGTGGCCTACAATTCTCATCTGGAATTGGCCTTGCAGGTTATCAGTGTCTCAGCTCCAGTTTTGTCTTTTATCGTGATGCAGTATGCAAATCTGCGCGTGACCCTTCAGCTGGATGCCCTGAGCTTCTTTCTGGCTTTTGCCTTGGTTTACTTTCTGCCTAATCATGAGCCAAGCAAGCAGCAGTCTCCCATCAATTTTGGTAATATCCTGAGAGATATCAAAGAAGGGCTAGTTTATATCCGCCAGCAAAAGGAAATCTTCTTTCTGCTCTTGGTAGCTTCTGCCGTCAACTTTTTCTTTGCGGCCTTTAATTACCTGCTGCCTTTTACCAATCAGCTCTACGGTAAGACTGGCTCTTATGCAACTGTTTTGAGTTTGGGTGCTATAGGCTCAATCGTTGGAGCCATACTAGCCAGCAAGGTTAAGGCTAGTATGGGAAATTTACTTGTAGCCCTGCTATTGACCGGTGTTGGAGTCGCTGTCATGGGCATCTCTGCCTTGCTACCGGTTCATCCCTATTTTTCTTATTCTGGTAATCTTATCTGCGAGCTCTTTATGACTGTGTTCAACATTCATTTCTTCAGCCAGGTTCAGACCAAGGTGGACAAGCAGTATCTAGGCCGCGTTTTCTCAACAATCTACACGTTGGCTATTCTTTTCATGCCTCCTGCGACTTTTCTGATGACGATTCTACCGAGTGTCCACACTCTTTCCTTTCTCCTGATTGGTTTTGGAGTGATGGGATTGGCTTTGATTTCCTACCTTTATCAAAAGAGAATACAAAGAGACTAGGTTGGAGTGATTTCTAACCTAGTTTAATGTTTTGTCTTGCAAATCTTCAGCTGAGAATTTTTAAATTCATTACCAGCCTAATTTGGCTTAGAAGTTTCTTTCCAAGCTACTAGTCCAATTGGCTGATAGATTAGGAGTGCTAGAGATTTGAATAGCTGGTAGAAAAATTTTTTCCATCGGAATGTGCATATAATCATTGTTCCTTGCTAGTAAAAGTAGTATGATGAAGTATAAGCAAAATTAATGGAGTGAGGAATGAAAGATTTTCATTTTGATGCGATTTCAGCATTTGAAAACTATAAAATTGAGGAGGCCAAAGATGGCCATGTTTTAGTAACGACAGAGGTCGTCCCCTCTTCTCTAAACTATTATGGCAATGCACATGGAGGCTACTTGTTCACTTTATGCGATCAGATAAGTGGTTTGGTTGTCATTTCACAAGGAGCTGACGCTGTGACCTTGCAATCTTCCATCAATTATCTAAAAGCGGCCAAACTAGGCGATACTCTGAGCATTGAGGGGAACTGTATCCATGCCGGCCGGACAACTAGAGTGGTGGATGTGGATATTGTCAATCAAGATGGAAAGAATGTCTGCAAGGGAACCTTTACCATGTTTGTCACTGGCGAAAGGGGAGAAAATGCACAAGTTAGAATATAAACATTATCTTTTTGACTTTTACGGAACACTAGTAGATATCCGGACTGACGAAGATGATCCGACTTTATGGTTGTATCTTTCTCGCATCTATGCAGCATGTGGAGCAGATTATCAGCCAGAAGACTTGAAAAAGAAATATGGGCAATTGGTAGTAGAGCAAGAAAGTAAGATAGCCCAAGAGAAAGGCCTTGCCTATCCAGAGGTTGATTTGGTGGCGGTTTTCATTCAGCTTTTGCAGGAAGCTCCAACTAAGCATGAAACCCAGACTCCGCTTCTTGATTTGCAGGCTTGGGGAGAGCAGTTGGCCGTAACGTTTCGGAGTTTGTCCCGTCGTCAGCTCCATGCCTATCCCAATACCCTGAAAGTTTTAAAGGCTATTAAGGAGCAGGGAGGCGATGTTATTTTGCTCTCTAATGCTCAAAAGGCTTTTACAATGCCAGAAATTGAATTGACGGGTTGTGCCGATTATCTGGACAAAGTTTATATTTCTTCGGATTATCAGATCAAAAAACCACAAGCAGAATGGTTAGAACTCGTACTGGAGGAGAATCAGTTCAATCCAGAAGCTACGGTGATGGTTGGCAATGATTTTTCTACGGATATGGCTATTGCTCAAGCTGTTGGAATTGATAGCGTTTTGCTGAACACCTTTCCATACTCAGCTGCAGAGATAAATAAGCTTAATAAAATGCAGGCCAGAGTCATTACAGATATAGAAGAACTGCTGGAAAATAGGAAGTAAAAGACGACTTCGAGGTCTTTAAATGGTTTATTCACAGCCAAAACTGTGGATAACTCGTAGAAACATTACGATTTGATGAAAAATTGTGGATAACCTTTATTAATTTGCTTTCTTATGATATAATAGCCCATATAAATAAAAATAGAAGAGGTATGTGAAATGTCACGTAAACCATTTATCGCTGGTAACTGGAAAATGAACAAAAATCCAGAAGAAGCAAAAGCATTTGTTGAAGCAGTTGCGTCAAAACTTCCTTCATCAGACCTTGTTGAAGCAGGTATCGCAGCTCCTGCAGTTGATTTGACAACTGTTCTTGCTGCTGCAAAGGGTTCAAACCTTAAAGTTGCTGCTCAAAACTGCTACTTTGAAAATGCAGGTGCTTTCACTGGTGAAACAAGCCCACAAGTTTTGAAAGAAATCGGTACTGACTACGTTGTTATCGGTCACTCAGAACGCCGTGACTACTTCCATGAAACTGACGAAGATATCAACAAAAAAGCTAAAGCAATCTTTGCAAATGGTATGCTTCCAATCATCTGTTGTGGTGAAAGCCTTGAAACTTACGAAGCTGGTAAAGCTGCTGAATTCGTAGGTGCTCAAGTATCTGCTGCATTGGCTGGATTGACAGCTGAACAAGTTGCTGCATCAGTTATCGCTTACGAGCCAATCTGGGCTATCGGTACTGGTAAATCAGCTTCACAAGACGACGCACAAAAAATGTGTAAAGTTGTTCGTGACGTTGTAGCTGCTGACTTTGGTCAAGAAGTTGCTGATAAAGTTCGCGTTCAATACGGTGGTTCAGTTAAACCTGAAAATGTTGCTTCATACATGGCTTGCCCAGACGTTGACGGTGCCCTTGTTGGTGGTGCGTCACTTGAAGCTGAAAGCTTCCTAGCTCTTCTTGATTTTGTGAAATAAGAATAACATTAAATGGCTTGTCGCCTTAAAGGTGGCAAGCTTTTTAAAAGTTTGGAGATAAAAGGTGAAATCAAAGGAACTTATCTATTTAGCCAGTACAGCTATATTGCTAGCAGCAACGGCTAACGTAGTACAGGCAGAAGAAAATGCGCCGACAACCACAGACCATGAAGTAGCTAAGGCAGAACTTCAAGTAGAAAAGGATCATCAACCTCAGCAGGTAGCCTTACCAGAAGCGGTATCCACAGATCGTCAAGTCAAACAAGAAAGCTCGGTCGCAAAAGCTGAAGCTAGTCCAGTATACAAGGCACCAGAAAATCTGGCACCTGCTGCTAGTCTGGTCAAGGAGAATGTGCCAGAAAATAAAGCGAGTGAACAAGCAAAATCAGCTGCTTCTGAAGAGATTCAGAATCCAGTAAAGGCTGAGCAGACTTCCCCAGCGATCAGCGCCAGTCCTGCATCCAAAAAAGGCAGTACTTCTTTTTATAATGCAGCTTCTTCATCTGGACAAACAGCGCGTGGGAATTCACAAGCAGAAATCAAGGGCTCTACCTTTGTGGATGTGAGTAGTCATAACGGCCATATCAGCGTAGAAGACTATCGCCAATTAGCATCCAAAGGTGTTGGCGGTGTCGTTGTCAAACTGACAGAAGGAACCCACTATACTAATCCTTATGCTGAGTCTCAGGTTCGAAATGCGCAAGCAGCTGGTTTGCAAGTATCAACCTATGCCTTCTCGCATTATACAAATGATGCAGAAGCGAGAGCAGAGGCCCGTTACTATGCTGCTTTTGCTAATAAACTGTCCTTGCCTAAAAATACAGTCATGGTCAGTGATATGGAAGACCCTAAAATGCAAACGGGGATCAACCAGCATACTCAGGCTTGGGCAGATGAAATGCGCAAGCAGGGATATGCAAATCTGATGTATTACACGAGCGCTAGCTGGGTTGACCAGAACAACCTACGCCACAAAGGTTCAATCAATACATCTCTCTTTGGCCTTGATAATTTTTGGATTGCTCAGTATCCAGCACCGAAGCTAAGTGCAAATGATGCTAAAAATTTGAAGTACAATAGCAGAGCAGGAGCTTGGCAATTTACTTCTCAAGCGCAGCTGCTTTCTGGTAAGCATGTTTTCGACCAAAGTATTGACTACTCTGGTAGATTTACAGCTAGAGCTACTTTGGTCAAACAACCGCTGACAGGTAAGATTAGTATTCAAAATAATAATCCAAAAACTGGCACATTTGATGTTGTTGTTTCCGAAGTTTCCGCACCACATGGAGTTCAGGAAGTTAAACTTCCGACTTGGTCCAGTGAGCGTGGGCAAGATGATATTGTTTGGTACACTGCACCGAAGCAAGCCAACGGAACTTATAAGCTGACTGTTAATGCTGCCAACCATAAAGGTTCTACGGGCGAATACAATGTTCATTTGTATTACGTTCAAGGTGACGGCAAGTTGGTTGGCGTCGGTGGTACAACGACTAAGGTTTCAGTTGCTAAACCAGAAGGTAAGTTGACTATTGCCAACAACAATCCCAAGACCGGTACATTCGATGTGATTGTTTCTGAGGTTTCTAGCCCACAAGGCGTTCGTGAAGTCTTGCTTCCGACTTGGTCAAATGAGAATGGTCAGGATGACATCATCTGGCACAAGGCACAAAGACAGTCAGACGGTACATATAAATTTACCGTCCGTTCTAGCGAACACAAAAACTCTGTCGGCGACTACAGTGTCCACTTGTACTATGTCCAAAACGACGGCAAGTTAGTCGGCGTTGGTGGTACGACGACTAAGGTTTCCGTTGCGAAACCAGAAGGCAAGCTGACTATTACCAACAACAATCCTAAGACTGGTACATTCGACGTGATCGTGTCCGAAGTTTCTAGTCCGCAAGGTGTTCGTGAAGTCTTGCTTCCGACTTGGTCAAATGAAAATGGTCAGGATGATATCATCTGGCACAAGGCACAAAGACAGTCAGACGGCACTTATAAATTCACCGTTCGTGCCAGTGAGCACAAAAACTCTGTCGGCGACTACAGTGTCCACTTGTACTATATCCAAAATGACGGCAAGTTAGTCGGCGTTGGTGGTACAACGACTAAGGTTTCAGTTGCGAAGCCAGAAGGCAAGCTGACTATTGCTAACAACAATCCCAAGACCGGTACATTCGATGTGATTGTTTCTGAGGTTTCTAGTCCACAAGGCGTTCGTGAAGTCTTGCTTCCAACTTGGTCACATGAGAATGGCCAGGATGATTTGATTTGGCGCAAGGCACAGAAACAGTCAGACGGTACATATAAATTTACCGTCCGTTCTAGCGAGCATAAGAATTCCGTTGGTGACTACAGTGTCCACTTGTACTATATCCAAAACGACGGCAAGTTAGTCGGTGTCGGTGGTACAACAACTAAGGTTTCAGTTGCTAAACCAGAAGGCAAGCTGACTATTGCCAACAATAATCCCAAGACCGGTACGTTCGATGTGATCGTGTCCGAGGTTTCTAGCCCACAAGGCGTTCGTGAAGTCTTGCTTCCGACTTGGTCAAATGAGAATGGTCAAGATGACATCATTTGGCACAAGGCACAAAGACAGTCAGACGGCACTTATAAATTCACCGTTCGTGCCAGTGAGCACAAAAACTCTGTCGGCGACTACAGTGTCCACTTGTACTATATCCAAAACGACGGCAAGTTGGTCGGCGTCGGTGGTACGACGACTAAGGTTTCAGTTGCTAAGCCAGAAGGCAAGCTGACTATTGCCAACAACAATCCTAAGACCGGTACTTTCGACGTGATCGTGTCCGAGGTTTCTAGCCCACAAGGGGTTCGTGAAGTACTGCTTCCAACTTGGTCAAATGAGAATGGCCAAGATGACATCATCTGGCATAAGGCGCAGAAACAGTCAGACGGTACATATAAATTCACGGTTCGAGCCAGCGAGCATAAGAATTCTGTCGGCGACTACAGTGTTCACTTGTACTATGTCCAAAACGATGGCAAGATGGTTGGCGTTGGTGGTACGACGACTAAGGTTAGTCTTGCTTCCGTTGATAAACCAGAAGGCAAGCTGACTATTGCCAACAACAATCCTAAGACCGGTACTTTCGACGTGATCGTGTCCGAAGTTTCTAGTCCGCAAGGTGTTCGTGAAGTCTTGCTTCCGACTTGGTCCAATGATCAAGGTCAGGACGACATCATTTGGCACAAAGCACAGAAACAGTCAGATGGTACTTATAAATTTACTGTCCGTTCCAGCGAGCATAAGAACTCCGTTGGTGACTACAGTGTCCACTTGTACTATGTCCAAAATGACGGCAAGATGGTCGGTGTTGGCGGTACAACGACCAAGGTTTCAGTTGCTAAGCCAGAAGGCAAGCTGACTATTGCCAACAACGATCCAAAGACCGGTACATTCGATGTGATCGTGTCAGAGGTTTCTAGCCCGCAAGGGGTTCGTGAAGTCTTGCTTCCGACTTGGTCAAATGAGCAAGGTCAGGATGATATTATCTGGCACAAGGCTCAAAGACAGTCAGACGGTACATATAAATTTACCGTTAGTGCCAGCGAGCACAAGAATTCCGTTGGTGACTACAGTGTTCATTTGTATTACGTTCAAGGTGACGGAAAGTTGGTAAACGTCGGTGGTACCACGACTAAGATTTCAGTTGCTAAGCCAGAAGGCAAGCTGACTATTGCCAACAACGATCCAAAGACCGGTACTTTCGACGTGATCGTATCCGAGGTTTCTAGCCCGCAAGGCCTTCGTGAAGTCTTGCTTCCGACTTGGTCAAATGAGCAAGGTCAGGATGATTTGATATGGCACAAGGCGCAGAAACAGTCAGACGGTACATATAAATTCACTGTTCGTGCCAGCGAGCACAAGAATTCCGTTGGTGACTACAGTGTCCACTTGTACTATGTTCAAAATGACGGCAAGATGGTCGGTGTTGGTGGTACAACAACCAAGGTGTCCATTGCGGCAGGGGAGAAACCACAGGGAAAAATCAGTATCCAAAATAAAAACAATGAAACTGGTGAATTTGATATCGTCGTTTCTGGTGTTGTAGCTCCAGAAGGTGTCAAAACTGTCTATTTGCCGACTTGGTCCAGTCAAAATGGACAAGATGATATTCAGTGGTATACGGCGGAACGTCAAGCTGATGGTACTTATCGCAAGCATGTTTATGCAAGAGACCATAAAAATAGCCAAGGCGAGTACAATGTTCACCTATATTACTTGAACAATCGCAATCAGCTGCAAGGAGCTGGTGGAGAGAAAACTACGGTTTCTATTAAACATCCTCAATCGCCTAGCAGTCAGCGTGATCGTGTTCTTGCAGCAGCAGCAGCGATGGTTGGCGTCAAGGGAGGCAGTGCTGAGCACCACCGTTTGGTCAATGACTATAATAGCGTTAGACCGCTACCAGTCGGTTATGCTGTGAAGAATTCAGATGACTGGTGCGATATTTTCACGACAGTTATTTTCCAAAGAGAAGGCTTGAGCGATCTCATCGGTCGTGAATGTGGTGTTGAGCGCCATATTCATATCTTTAAACGTCTAGGTATTTGGAATGAAGATGGAAATTCTACACCTAAAGCCGGCGATATTATCACCTTTAACTGGGACAAAGATACCCAGCAAAATGATGGCTGGGCTGATCATATCGGTATTGTCGAAAAAGTCGAAAATGGCATCATTCATACGATTGAAGGTAACAGTAATAACGAAGTTAAACGCAATACTTACCGTATCGGTCATGGAAATATCCGTGGTTTTGCATCACCTCGTTATAGATAAACACACAAAAAACCAAGGGAAACCTTGGTTTTTTAACGTCTTAGAATTTTCTTTATGAACTGAAGCAGCTTAAATTTGAGAGGGTTAGGATAATAACGGAAAGTTCCCATTTTTCGGATGATGAAGCCGTTGAAGTTCTGTTTGAAGCGCAGAATGCTGTCAGAACCATCGAAAATTCCCATAATACCGAGGAAATTGTAAAATGGAATGCCTCTCTTGATACTTTCGGTCATAACGTATTCCTGCAGCAGGGCTGGAGCGTAGAATTTATTAAACTCAGGATAGGAGCCGCTGAAGAGATAGGTTGCTTCCTGGGGGGTATAGATAAAGAGGCTGGCAGCCAGGATTTGGTCTTGGTCGCCGTACTTGGCAATCAGTTCTTGGGCTTCTGCTTTGCGGGTTTCAAAGCTGTCAAACTGGCTGGAAAGCTCTCGCAGCTGGTTTTGCTTCTTTTCAGATTGAGGATTTTTTTCCAAGTCCGCCTGCAGTTTCTGGATTTTCTGGCCCAGTTTCTCTTGATCCTTTTGTAAGTTCTGAAGATAGTCCTTGAAGTTGAGACTGGCTGCCATAAAGTCTGCTTGCTGACCAAAGCTATCATAAAAATCTTGATAGTAGTCTAGTGGCTTGTCATCGTACTCTCGCCGGTCAGAAGTAGCAGCTGTGATATCTTTGAAAACGCTGAGTTGGTCACGTTCCAGCCTTTTTAGCTTGATACCAAAGGTATTCGCCTTTTTGACGGTCGCCTTGCCATTTTTACTGAAGGATTTGAGCAAGTCTTTCTCCGTCAGACCAGTTAAGTCTTTGACATAATGCCAATCAGGCTCCCCGCCTGGATAGCCCGTCTGTAAGCCGTCAAAGTCAAAGCCCAAATCAGTCAGTTGCTGGATAAGCTCGGCTTTTTCATCAGATGTGGGCTGGCCATTGCTATCAAAAGTCTGATACGTCTCATAGGGCTTGAAAATCAGCTCTAGGGCGCCTTCTTTTTTAGCATAGGCCTGCAAAGCTTGATAGAAAGGAGTCAAGTATTGAGCATCAGTAGAGACAGGACCGCAGTTGATTTCCATATGGAGGCCGCCAGTCATCGGCATACTGTAAAGGACAGCAGACACCACGACCTGTCCCTGCGGGTCGGTATAGCCGACATACTGGGTACTGAAGCCCCGCTTACTCAGCAGCTCTGCCATTTCCACGGTCTGCATAAAAGAGCGTTGGGAGCTAGCTGAGGTATGCTGGATGAATTCTTCTTGGTTGAGAAGTTTAAAGGTCATAGGCTTCCTTTCTGTTAATGCTTGCTGCGCAGTTTCTTTCTGAAGGTGTAAGCGAAATTGGAAAGATGGTAGAGGGGATTGGTCGGAAGGTTAAACTCACCAGCAAATTCCTCAATGGTCGGATTGAACTTGGATTTAAAGCTATAGAGACCACCCTTGAGGTCGTTTTCGATTCCGCCCATATTTTGCCAATCAGCTCCGCGCTCAAAAGCATGTTTGGCTGTTTCGTACCAAGTGATGATGGCTGGCTGGTAACGGCGGTACTCCTCGTCCATCCCGGCATAGATATTTTCAGAGGTTTTGCCGTATTCCAAGACCAGTGTGCCAGACAGGGGAACGACAGCAGCCCCTTGGCTGATTTTGTCCTGCAGAAAGTCAATCTCTTCTTGGAGGCGTTTCTGTTCTTGCTGGTTATTCTCAATCTTGCCGGGCTTGGTTTTCTCGGTAAATTTCTCTGCTTCCTTGAGTGTCTTGGTCAGCTGAGTCTGCAAGTCTTCCAAGCGTGCCTTTAGATCAATGCTAGACAAGGTGATGTAGGAGTGCTCAGGATAAGTATCCAAGAGTTTTTGGTAATAGTCTTTGCCACGCAGGTGGATGTTTTTTCTATTTTCCGTTTTCTTCATCAGGGCTGAAAAGTCATCCAATAGTTCTGCTCCGCCAAATTGGATTTGAATGCCTTTGTTACGGGCTGTACGAATGGCTTGGCGAGTACTCTTAGAAAGCAGCTCCTCGCTGAAATCTTCTTTATGTATATTGGCCTGCAAGCGAGGCTGGATGGTTTCGTCCAGAGACTCAGTCCGTCCAACCCAGACAGCTCCTGCTTCCTGTAACTGTTGAATCAGCTCAACCGTCTCGGCTTTGTCTTGCAATTCGCCACCCATCTTGCTTTCTGCCAGAAAGAGGCTAGGGTCAAATTTGACAAAAAGAGCTTTTTTCTCCTTGGCAAATTTCTTGAGCGACGCCAAAACAAAGGTCAGCAGCTCCTTGTCACTATAGTCCATGATAGGACCGCGCGGGATATAAAGCATGGTCATCCCCAAAGGCAGTGGTTTGATCAGGACACTGGCTGCAGCAACCAAGTGGCCATCTTTGTAGAAGCCCAAGCGCTCATTTCCCCAGTTGTCCTTGATTTGAGCCCAGGTTGCACTCTGAAGGAGATTGGCCTGCGGATGAGCTGTGACAAAATCATCGTGTTCCTGAGCTGAAATTCCAATTTTGTAGCTAAACATTATTTTAAAACCCACTCTCTAATAGCGTGTGCTACGCCGGATTCTTCGTTCGACTTGGTAATGTATTTGGCGATTTTCTTGAGTTCTTCTCTGCCGTTTTCCATGACAACAGGAGAGCCGACTGCTTCTAGCATGGCGCGGTCGTTTTCTTCATCACCGATGGCCATGGTTTGCTCCTTGGTCAAGCCAAGTTTTTCAGCCAGATGGAGGATAGCAGCCCCTTTATTGACAGTTTTTTTGACAATTTCTAGATAGAAGGGAGCGGACTTGACCAGTGTATATTTTTCGGCCAATTCCGGTGGTAGCTTGGCAATGGCTGCATCCAGAATTTCTGGTTCATCAATATACATGCATTTGACGATTTCTTTATCAGCCATTTCTTCAGGTGTGCGATAGAAGATCGGCATGTTGACCAGATTGGATTCGTAAACAGTGTACTTGCCGATGTTGCGATTGGCTGTATAAATGCCGTCTTTTGTGATGGCATGCATGTGAATGCCTAATTTTCGCCCGAGCAGTTCGATATCCAGATAGTCCTCATAAGTCAGTGTTTCTTTGATTAATTCTTCACCTGTGACAGTATCCTGCACCAGTCCGCCATTGAAGGTCACGACATAGTTGTCTGGCTGATTAAGCTCTAGCTCCTCGAGAAGCCTTTGAACACCAGCAATAGGTCGGCCGGTTGCAATGACAATCTTGACGCCAGCAGCCTTGGCATCCTGAACAGCGCTGAAGACTTCAGGAGTGATTTCTTTTTGGTTATTTAAAAGGGTGCCGTCAATGTCGACGGCAACTAATTTGATAGACATATTTATTCTCCGTAGGTAAATTGGTCGTTTTTGATATAATGCATAAAGGCCTGGTTTTTTTCGCTGAAAAGTCCGGTCTCTGCCAGCATTTCCTTGGGGAAGTAGAAGCGATTATCGCCTTGTCTAGTTCCGGCTAGCGAATGAACGATAGGAGACAGGCTGGACAGTTCTGCTAAGCAGCCATCTTTTTGCAGAATTTCTATCTGAGTCCGGGGTTTTTCAACGTCAGGCCGGTAGAAATCATAGGGCAAATCAAAATTACGATGAATAGCAGTATAGTAATCAGGGTCAAAGCCAACCTGTCCAACTAGGTCTCGCATGATATCCAAATGTGTTTCGTTTTCCTGAGAGAAGACGATAGACTTAAAGACCTTGCGATTGATAAAACGCTGAGCCAAGTCAGATAAAATCTTGTCGGGACTCGTCATCCAAACTTGGAAATAGGTATTCATAACACCATCATCCAAGGCCAGATAATCCTGCAGGGTCACTCTGTTTTCAAAGAACGGAATGAGATTGGGCGATGACAGCGCAAAATAATCCTTCTGAGCCGGATAGAGAAACTTGGCCCGCTTGAGCAGATTTTGCAGCAGAACTTCCATAGCACGGCTAGCCGGGTGGAAATAGACCTGCATGTACATCTGGTAGCGGCTGACTACATAGTCCTCCACAGCATGCATGCCATTGCGTTTGAAGGCGATGCCCTTTTCTACAGGACAAATCACTCGTAAAATTCTGGTCAAATCAAATTGCCCATAGGAAGCGCCAGTAAAGAAGGAATCTCGCAAGAGATAATCCATCCGGTCCACATCTATCTGGCTGGAAATCAGCTGGACCACCTGCTTATTGGGATAGGTATGGTTGATGACGCTGGCTACTTTTTCTGGGAAATCCGGCGAAACCTGTACCAGGGCCTGATGAATCTCTGTCTCAGGACTGGTGATGATTTGCCGCGTAATGTCCTCATGATCGGTATCAAAGAGGCGTTCAAAAGTATGTGAATAAGCGCCATGTCCCAAATCATGCAGGAGAGCGGCTGTCATGGTTAGCAGGCTTTCGTGACTATCCCAGACATCGCTATATTTTTCATTGAAAATCTTGGTGATGCGTCGGGCAATCTCGTAAGCTCCCAGACAATGCGAAAAACGGCTGTGCTCCCCGCCGTGGAAAGTATAGCCGGAAGTGCCCAGCTGTTTGATGCGACGCAGCCGTTGAAATTCTTTGGTATTGATTAAATCATAAATGACCTGATGATCCACATGCACATAATTATGGACGGGATCTCGAAATACTTTTTCAATCATAGTCCTATTATATCATAAATGCTCAGTGGACGAAATTCAAAGCCTGAAGTAGAAAGGAAGAATTCTCAAGAAATTTTTGGTAAAATAGAGGAAAGAAACAAGGAATGTGAGAAAATCATGAAAATTAGAATGAGAAATCAAATCAAATTAGATGAACAAATGGAGTTGATTGACCAGGTCTACGATGTAGAATGGACAAAAAAAGGAAGCAATCACTATTTGGTTTATCAGAGCGAGGAGCAGGAAAAGGTTCTTCTAAAATTTAATGAAGACAAGCTGACCATGACCCGCTTTTCTGATCCGAAAACCATTCTTCATTTTATCAAGAATGGTCAGCATTTAGTATCTATCCCGACTCCGCTGGGTGCTCAACAGTTTGTGACGGATACTCAGCACTATCACTTAGATGCAGAAAATCAGGCTTTGGAACTTCACTATGATTTGAAAAGAGCCGACGATGATCAGCTCTTCGCCTCTTATCAGATGAAAATCGAATGGCAAGAATAAAAAATTGAAAAATAACAGCTCTGCCTTGAAAAATACAAAAATTTTGGTATAATAAATACACTCAAGGGAGTAGCTAACGGTTTTACCGTTACAAGGTCGTCAATACGAAAGAAATTTCCGGCCTTGTATGAAATAGCGAGACTTGTTAATAAACAGGTCTCTTTTTTGTTTATTTTGAAAGAGGCCCATCAAAAGGAGGAGACATTTTGTCAAAAGAACAAAAGCGCCAAGCTTTTTATACGCAAAGTCCTGAGGAAGTTTTGCAAGCAATGGAAGCTTCCGAACAAGGGTTGACCAGCAACCAAGCCCAGCAACGTTTGGCGGACTACGGTCGCAATGAACTGGATGAAGGGGAGAAAAAGACTCTCTTGATGAAATTCATTGAGCAGTTCAAGGATTTGATGATTATCATCTTGTTGGTAGCAGCTGTCTTGTCTGTTGTGACGTCAGGTGGTGAGGATATTGCGGATGCTATCATTATCCTAGCCGTGGTCATCATCAATGCCATCTTTGGTGTCTACCAGGAAGGCAAGGCTGAAGAAGCCATTGCGGCTCTCAAATCTATGTCCAGCCCAGCTGCGCGTGTCCTGCGTGATGGCCATGTTACAGAAGTCGATTCTAAGGACTTAGTACCTGGTGATATTGTCCGACTGGAAGCCGGCGATGTTGTACCGGCAGATATGCGACTTTTGGAAGCTAATTCTCTGAAAATCGAAGAAGCAGCTCTGACAGGTGAGTCTGTGCCAGTTGAGAAAGATTTGACTGTTGCAGTAGCGGCAGATGCTGGTATCGGAGACCGGGTCAACATGGCCTTCCAAAACTCCAATGTCACTTACGGTCGAGGAGTAGGGGTTGTTGTCAATACAGGGATGTTCACAGAAGTCGGTCATATCGCAGGTATGTTGCAAGATGCAGATGAAACTGACACACCGCTCAAGCAAAATCTCAATAGCCTGTCTAAGGTTCTGACCTATGCGATCTTAGTGATTGCTGCGGTGACCTTTGTAGTCGGTGTCTTCATTCAAGGAAAAGATCCACTTGGTGAACTGATGACATCAGTTGCTCTTGCGGTTGCGGCTATTCCAGAAGGATTGCCAGCTATCGTTACCATCGTGCTTGCTTTGGGAACTCAGGTTCTGGCTAAGCGAAATTCGATTGTCCGTAAGCTGCCTGCTGTTGAGACTTTGGGATCAACTGAGATTATCGCTTCAGATAAGACTGGTACCCTGACCATGAATAAGATGACGGTCGAAAAAGTCTTTTACGACGGAGTCCTGAATGAAGCTGGGCAAGATATTGAGCTTGGTTTGGAGCTGCCGCTCTTACGTTCGGTTGTCCTAGCCAATGATACTAAGATTGACCAAGAAGGCACGCTAATTGGTGATCCAACAGAAACAGCCTTTATCCAGTATGCCTTGGACAAGGGCTATGATGTTAAAGGATTTTTAGAGAAATATCCTCGTGTGGCTGAGCTGCCGTTTGATTCAGACCGTAAGCTCATGTCTACTGTCCATCCATTGCCAGATGGGAAATTCTTGGTGGCTGTCAAGGGTGCTCCTGACCAACTCTTGAAACGTTGTGTTTCACGTGATAAGGCTGGAGATGTTGCAGCGATTGATGATGCTACATCACAGCTGATCAAGTCTAATAACTCAGAAATGGCTCACCAAGCTCTGCGCGTGCTAGCTGGCGCCTACAAGTTTATTGATGCAGTTCCGGCTGACTTGACATCTGAAAATCTGGAAAATGACTTAATCTTTACAGGTTTAATCGGTATGATTGACCCAGAACGTGCAGAAGCTGCAGAAGCTGTCCGTGTAGCCAAGGAAGCAGGTATTCGTCCGATTATGATTACTGGTGACCACCAAGATACAGCTGAAGCGATTGCTAAGCGCTTGGGAATCATTGAAGCAGGAGATACTGAAGACCATGTCTTGACTGGTGCTGAGCTCAATGAGCTCTCTGATGCAGAATTTGAAAAGGTGGTTGGTCAATACTCTGTCTATGCGCGGGTTTCTCCTGAGCATAAGGTACGGATTGTCAAAGCTTGGCAAAACCAAGGTAAGGTCGTTGCCATGACAGGTGACGGTGTCAATGACGCACCAGCTCTGAAAACAGCCGATATCGGTATCGGTATGGGGATCACTGGTACAGAGGTTTCTAAGGGTGCCTCTGATATGATTCTGGCGGATGATAACTTCGCGACCATTATCGTCGCAGTTGAAGAAGGACGGAAGGTCTTCTCAAACATTCAAAAGACCATTCAGTACCTGCTTTCTGCCAATACAGCTGAAGTGCTGACTATTTTCTTGGCAACCCTCTTTGGATGGGATGTGCTGCAGCCTGTTCATCTGCTTTGGATCAACTTGGTAACGGATACTTTCCCAGCTATTGCTCTGGGGGTTGAACCTGCTGAGCCAGGTGTCATGACTCACAAGCCTCGTGGCCGTAAGTCTAGCTTCTTCTCAGGCGGAGTTCTGAGCTCTATCATCTACCAAGGTGTCCTTCAAGGGGCTTTGGTCCTGGCAGTTTATGGTTATGCCATCTCAAATCCAGTCCATATGGGTGATATGAAGGCTATCCATGCTGATGCCCTTACCATGGCCTTTGCGACTCTGGGGCTCATCCAGCTCTTCCATGCTTACAATGTAAAATCTGTTTACCAATCTATCTTTACAGTTGGCCCATTCAAGTCTAAGACCTTCAACTGGTCTATTCTGGTTTCTTTCATCCTCTTGATTTCAACCATTGTCATTGATCCACTTGAAAAGATTTTCCATGTGACCAAGCTGGACTTGTCACAATGGACAGTTGTTCTGATTGGTAGCTTTGCCATGATTGTCATTGTTGAAATTGTTAAGTTCATCCAACGTAAATTAGGTATGGACAAGAATGCCATTTAACAGCAAAAGTCATCTACGGATGGCTTTTTTGCGTAAATATGGCTTTGGTGGCGGTTATGGATCTGACCAAAAAACAGCTCATTTTCGTGGATAAAGGCTGGGAAGTCTCGAAAAAATCCTAGCAACCCATGTCATTATATTACTTTTTTAACAATTCCGTAACAAGCAGCTCCCATTCTTGCCTATCCATTAAAAATTGTATAAAATGAAGGTGCTTCATTATCTGATTAGGCAAATGTCTGAAAATGTGTTATAATAAAACGATATATGAAAAGAGGTATTTATGGACATTTCAGAAATTCGTCAAAAGATTGACGCAAATCGTGAAAAATTAGCTTCTTTCAGGGGGTCTCTTTGACTTAGAAGGTCTGGAAGAAGAAATTGCCATCTTAGAAAATAAGATGACAGAACCTGACTTTTGGGACGACAACATTGCAGCCCAGAAGACATCTCAAGAGCTCAATGAACTCAAGCAAACCTATGAAAATTTCCATCAGATGACCGAGCTTTTTGATGAATCGGAAATCTTGCTTGATTTTCTGGCTGAGGACGACTCGGTTCAGGAAGAGCTGGAAGAAAAGTTGACCGAGCTTGAGAAGATGATGACTAGCTATGAGATGACTCTCTTGCTGTCAGAGCCTTATGATAATAACAACGCCATTCTTGAAATTCACCCAGGTTCTGGTGGAACAGAGGCTCAGGATTGGGGCGATATGCTGCTGCGAATGTACACGCGCTTCGGCAATGCCAAGGGCTTCAAAGTAGAAGTCTTGGACTATCAGGCTGGTGATGAGGCTGGGATTAAGTCAGTAACCCTTTCATTTGAAGGGCCGCATGCTTATGGTCTACTCAAGTCAGAGATGGGCGTTCATCGCTTGGTTCGGATTTCGCCATTTGATTCAGCGAAACGTCGTCATACTTCCTTTACCTCAGTAGAGGTTATGCCAGAGTTGGACGATACTATTGAAGTAGAAGTCCGTGATGATGACATTAAGATGGATACTTTCCGTTCAGGCGGAGCCGGCGGACAAAACGTCAATAAGGTATCAACTGGTGTGCGATTGACCCATATTCCGACAGGAATTGTCGTACAGTCTACCGTTGACCGGACCCAGTATGGCAACCGTGACCGGGCTATGAAAATGCTGCAGGCTAAGCTCTATCAGTTGGAGCAAGAGAAAAAAGCAGCAGAAGTTGATTCGCTTAAGGGAGATAAAAAAGAGATTTCTTGGGGAAGTCAGATTCGTTCTTATGTCTTTACTCCTTATACCATGGTCAAAGATCATCGAACCAGCTATGAAGTAGCTCAGGTAGATAAGGTTATGGACGGAGACTTAGACGGCTTTATTGATGCCTATTTAAAATGGAGACTCAACTAAAAACAGAGTGAAATCGCTAGATAAAAACTCTGATGAAAGGAATTGTACTAATTCATGTCAATGATTGAAATGAAAGACGTTGTTAAAAAGTATGACAACGGGACAACTGCTCTACGTGGTGTATCTATACATATCGAACCAGGTGAATTTGCCTATATTGTAGGTCCATCAGGAGCAGGTAAATCAACCTTTATTAGACTCCTCTATCGTGAAATTAAAATCGATAAAGGAAACCTTGCTGTAGCAGGGTTTAACTTGGGGAAAATCAAGAAACGGGATATCCCAATGTTGCGCCGTAGAGTCGGTGTGGTTTTCCAAGACTATAAACTACTTCCTAAAAAGACCGTTTATGAGAATATTGCCTATGCCATGGAAGTTATCGGTGAGCGTCGTAGAAATATCAAGAAACGCGTCATGGAAGTTTTGGATCTGGTTGGCCTTAAGCACAAGGTTCGTTCCTTCCCTAATGAGTTATCAGGGGGGGAACAGCAGCGGATTGCAATTGCGCGTGCCATTGTTAACAACCCTCAGGTCTTGATTGCTGACGAGCCGACTGGTAACTTGGACCCAGATAATTCATGGGAAATCATGAATTTGCTGGAGCGCATTAACCTGCAAGGAACTACAGTCCTGATGGCGACTCACAATAGTCAGATTGTAAATACCCTACGTCACCGCGTCATTGCTATCGAAAATGGTCGTGTGGTGCGTGATGAGGCGGAAGGAGAATACGGATACGATGATTAGAAGGTTTTTCCGTCATTTGATTGAATCGCTTAAGAGCCTTAAGCGGAATGGTTGGATGACAGTCGCAGCTGTGAGTTCAGTTACGATTACTCTCAGTTTAGTTGCTATCTTTGCCTCTGTTATTTTAAATACCGCAGAGCTAGCGTCTGATATTTCAAACAACGTTCGTATTGTTGTCTATATGCGTAAAGACATCGCTGACAACAGCAAAACAATCGTTAAAGAAGGTCAGACCGTTAAAAATAATGATTACCATAAGATTTATGACGCCCTAACTTCGATGGACCATGTCTCAAAGGTTACCTACTCAAGTAAAGAAGAGCAGTACGAAAAGCTGACAGAGACAATGGGAAGTGAATGGAAGGTCTTTGAGGGAGATTCAAACCCACTTTATGATGCTTACATTGTCGATACGACAGAGCATAAATACGTAGATTCTGTTGCGGCAGAAGCCAAGAAACTGGAAGGCGTTTCGGAAGTGCAGGATGGTGGAGCTAATACGCAAAAACTCTTTGCCCTATCTGATTTTATCCGAGTATGGGGACTGGTAGGGGCAGGCTTGCTCATCTTTATTGCAGTCTTCCTGATTTCCAATACCATTCGGATTACTATTATTTCACGGAGTCGTGAGATTCAGATTATGCGCTTAGTGGGTGCAAAAAACAGCTATATCCGCGGTCCCTTCCTCTTTGAAGGCGCTTGGATTGGTTTGCTAGGTTCAGTTTTACCAGTAGTTTTAGTTTATTTTGGTTATAATATGGCCTATCAAACCATGAATAAAAATCTCGTTGCGCAAAATCTTTCCATGATTGAGCCACACTTGTTTGTCCCTGCTATGATTGGGGCTGTATCAGTATTGGGAATCTTTATCGGTTCACTTGGCTCATCCATTTCTATGAGACGCTTCTTGAAGATTTAATAAAAAAACAGCCTACAAAGGCTGTTCGGATTGAAAGCAAACATCAATTGGTGTTTGTTTTTTTTATTGCACTAATAAATTGGAGAGAGGGGCAAGGAGTAAAGTAGCATAATTTTATTCATACAAATTACTACTATCGCTTTGTTTTCGATAGGCCAAGGCTGATTATAATGAGGGTAAAAAAGAATGCAGACAGGAGGCCTTTTGTGGTACTGTTTAGAAAAGGCTTGTCAAAAACATAAAAATTATAAGCAGAAAAACCTAATCCAAGGAGAGTTAGTATAGCTGAAATAGCCAGCAGAATTAACAAAATTTTTCTTTTATCCATCATGAAGACCATCATTTATTTTCTATGAACTAAGTATATCATAATAAGCAAAAAGTGACATGACATGGAAGTCAGATTGTAGAGGCAATTTCCTGACTTTTTCTAAAAGCCCTTTTTTCATTCTTACATAGAAACAGTTATTTACTATATAAAAAATGAGGCAATCTTGTTATCTGCCCCACTATCAGTTTATTAGAAAAATGGATTGAAATTCTTTTCGTGGCCAATCGTTGTGTCATTTCCATGGCCGGGATAGACACGATAATCTTTGGGCAAGACAAATAATTCTTCGCGGATGCCAGCAAGGAGCTGGTCCATATTACCAGTTGGTAGATCTGTTCTGCCGATGGTTTCACGGAAGAGAGCATCACCAGTCAGGACGACCTGCTCTTCTGGGAAAATAATGGAAACTCCTCCAATAGAATGACCAGGTGTCTGCACAGCATAGAAATGAAAGTCGTCCAGTTGGTAGTCTTGGTGATAGGCGAAATAATGTTCGGCAGGTCTGAGAATGACGTCTTCCAAATCTGAATGGCGGTCAAGACCGGATAGATTATCTGTCGGAGTATAGAGCCAGCTTGCTTCGCTCTCCGCTACATAGACGGGTGGATTGGCAAAGTTATCTCGGACCTTATCCAGACTCATAATATGGTCGTAATGCGTATGAGTCAGCAAAATAGCAGTGATGGGTTTAGCGATTTCTTCTAGCTTGCGTTGGATTTTCCGCCAGTCGCTGCCGGGGTCAACTACGATGACATGACGGTCATTTTCAAGGATATAAGTATTTTCAAAAGCGATGATATTGACAATTTTGTGAACTTTCATTGGGCTTCCTCTGCGTATGTTTTCTCAATAAAGAGTGTAACAAAAAAGCAGAAATTTTGCACAAAATTAATTTTGGGGCTCAGCTTATTTTCAGATGTCTCAGGCTGGCATTTGTGATATAATCATAGCAGTATGACACAATCGAACTATAAATATGCTGTCATCGACTTGGAGGCTACAAGTGCGAACAGCAATGCAAAAATTATTCAAATCGGCATTGTCATCATTGAAAACGGGGTGATTTGCCAAACGTATGAAACAGATGTGAATCCGCATGAGACTCTGGATGAGCATATTAAACAGCTGACAGGATTGGATGATCAACGCTTGCGCCAAGCTCCGGACTTCTCACAGATTGCCCGTGAAGTTTACGAGCTGATTGAGGATGCGATTTTTGTCGCCCATAATGTCAAGTTTGATGCCAATCTATTGGCAGAAGCTCTCTTTTGGGAAGGTTTTGACCTGCTGACTCCAAGAGTAGATACGGTGGAACTAGCTCAGGTTTTCTATCCGACTTTTGATAAATATGCCTTGGGGAACCTGTGCGAACTTCTGGAGATTCCTCTGGAAAATGCTCATACCGCTTTGGCAGATGCTCAGGCGACAGCTCAGCTATTTCTAAAAATCCAGAAAAAGATGGCAGGACTGCCAAAAACTTTGCTAGAGAAGGTTCTGGAATTTTCCGATAGTCTCATCTATGAGTCACGGCTAGCGATCGAAGAGATTTTTCAGTCGATGCCAGACTATTCTGGTCAGGCTTTGCAGGAGACGTACGGTATCTTTTTGAAAAAGCCGAGAATCCTGCCGCCTGAAAAGAAACTTTCTCAGGACTTTCTGACCAACCTTTATCTGCTGGGATTGGACGAGCGCCCTGAGCAGTTGAGATTTGCGCAATATGTGACTGAGGCGCTTAGTCAGACTGCGGCTAGCTTTTTGGAGGCCCAGACAGGGCTTGGCAAGACCTTTGGCTATTTATTGCCTATTTTGGCTCATGGTCGGGAAAGAGTCTTGGTGACCGTTCCAACGAAGATTTTACAGGATCAACTGATACAAAAGGAAGGTCGACTCTTAGAGGAAGTCTTTCATATCTCCTTTCATAATCTCAAAAGTCCCGAAAATTATCTGAAACTAGATCATTTTTATCAAAGTCTCTCGGTCTTGGATGATAATCGACTTGTTAATCGTTGCAAAATGCAGCTTTTGATCTGGCTGACAGAGACCGAGACGGGTGATTTAAATGAAATCGGTCAGGCTTATCGTTTCGAGTCTTATTTTAGCCAGATACGCCATGATGGGAAATTAAGCAAGCATTCGCTCTTTTATCAAGAGGATTTTTGGCGACTGGGGCAGGTCAAGGCAGCTAGCAGTCGTGTCGTGATTACCAATCATGCTTATCTTTTGACGCGCCTTGAAGATGACCAGTCTTTGCTGGACAATCGGATGCTGGTTGTGGACGAGGCTCAAAAAATGTTTTTTGCCTTGGAAAGTTTATCGCAGGCCTGCATCAATTTGACCAAGCAATTGCAAACTATCAGTCAGGCTCTACAGACAGAAAAACGGATTTTACAAGAACGCATCCTGCAAAGCATCCAATTTGAATTGGCGGATGCTGCTGAAAAGCAGCGGGGTAAGACCAGTGAATTGGATTCCAAGAAAATAGCCAAGCTACGTCAGGATGTGTCTGAGCTGGATGAGAGCTTGCTGCCAGAGCTCAGGGAATTGTTTTCAATCAAGTACCAATACTATTGGCTAACGGAAGAACAATTTGCAGACCATCGGGTGACAAGGCTTCATGCTGGGCGCTCAGAACTCATGAGATTTAAGGATTTCCTGCCTGAGACAGTCAAGGTGATCTTGGTTTCTTCTACTTTGGAGATTAGTTCCAAGGTAAATTTGCCTCAATTACTAGGTTTTGAGGATTATCATTTTTATAAACTTCCTCAGCAAAAAAAGCCCCTGCAGAAACTTTTTTTAGATCTAGATTTTCCAGATGTGGTAGAGTTATCAACGCAGGAATATGCTGAGAGTATTGTCGCAAGCTTGGAGAGTTTAGCTCTACTGAATCTGCCGATGGTGGTTCTCTTTACTTCCAAGGATTTATTGCTGGCCACTTCAGACCAGCTGACCTTGACGCATTTGGCCCAGTATAAGAACGGCGAGCCAGCCAATATCAAGCGTCGTTTTGACAAGGGAGAGGCCCCTATCTTGCTGGGAACAGGCAGTTTCTGGGAAGGAGCGGATTTTGCTCAGCAAGAGCAAATCATTCAGCTGATCACGCGGATTCCTTTTGATAATCCCAGAGACTTCTTTGTGCAAAAGATCAATCATCATCTGAAGGCAGAAGGCAAAAATCCTTTTTACGATTATCAGTTGCCGTCGGCTATTTTACGATTGAAGCAGGCCATGGGGCGAACCCGTCGCAATGAACACCAGAAGTCGGCGGTTATTCTTCTAGACAAGCGTATTTCAACCAAGCGCTACGGTCGGCAGATCCAGCAAAATCTAAACCAGCTGGCATCTCTAGAAATGCTTTCTCAGCCGGATATTGTAAAGGAATTAAAAGAATTTTTCGACTAAAACTGCTTGAAAACAGTCAATTTTATCTGGCTGTTTTTCTAAATGATTGCAAATTTTCTCGGCTACTGATGCCAAAAATCTGCTATAATGAAAAGAATAGGAAGAAGGTTATGACGTGAAAAAGAATCTACCAGGAATTGCTCTATCGTTTGCGATAGCAGCTGTTTCCATTTGTTTAGGGAATTGGTTTCCGCTGATAGGATCCAGTGTGTTTGCCATTGTCTTAGGTATTTTGCTTAGCAATTTATGGAAACTGCCTGACTCTTTTCAGTCGGGATTGACCTATGCAGGAAAGAAACTACTTCAATATTCTATTATTTTTTTAGGCTTTTCCATGTCAATTGGCAAGGTCTCTGCAACGGGTTTGTCTTCTTTGAAGATTAGTATTTTGACTATTTTGATCGCTTTTCTTGCGGCTTATGCCGCTGGGAAATTCTTCAAAATGAGACGTGTTTTAACTATTTTGATTGGCTTTGGAACGGCAATCTGTGGTGGTTCAGCTATTGCAGCAGCTTCGCCTATTTTAGAAGCAGAAGAAGAGGATATTGCTCTTTCCATTTCAACCATCTTCTTTTTCAATATTTTAGCTGTTTTTATCTTTCCTTTTCTGGGGCATCTCATGCAAATGTCTGATGCCTATTTTGGGACTTGGGCAGGGACGGCCATCAATGATACTTCGTCAGTCGTTGCGGCGGGTTATACTTACAGTCAAGCAGCGGGAGATTTGGCAACTATTGTCAAACTAAGCAGAGCCTTGATGATTGTACCAGCCTGCCTCATCTTTGCAGGCTATCGATATGTTCGAGATAAGCGGTCAGCTCAAAAAGTAGACTTGAAGAAGATTCTTCCATGGTTTATTTTGTGGTTTGTCCTGGCTTCTGTAGTGAGCAGTTTGGGAATTTTTCCATCAAATCTAGTTCCTTACACAAAGCTGTTGTCCCAATGGCTGATGGCTATGGCCTTAGCCGGGATTGGAGCCAAGGTTTCATTCAAACAGTTCAAGGAAGCTGGAGCGGGTCCTTTATTAACCGGAGCTTTTGCTTGGTTCTGCGTCGCAGTTTCTAGCTTGATTATCCAATATTTTTTGTAAGAAAGGAAAATTATGCCTTCACAGCAAAGAACATTTGAGTCTCGGATTGATTACAGCTTGCTTTTACCTGTCTTGCTCTTACTATCAATCGGAGTTACGGCTATTTATATAGCGGTTAGTCATGATTATCCAAATAATGTCTTGCAGATTGTTGGTCAGCAAGTTGTTTGGATTTTATTAGGCTTTCTGATTAGCTTTATCGTTATGTTTTTTAACACTAAGTTTCTTTGGAAGATGACACCTTTTCTGTATATTCTAGGCTTAGGACTTATGGTTCTTCCGCTTGTATTTTATAGTGAGAGCTTAGTGGCTTCTACAGGGGCGAAAAACTGGATATCTATTCGCGGTGTTACTCTCTTTCAGCCATCTGAATTTATGAAAATCTCATATATTTTGATGCTTTCGAGAGTTGTAGTGAAGTTTCTGCAGCAAAATAAGAACTATGAGCGGACCATTGCTTTAGATCTCTTTTTGATTGTAAAATTAGCATTATATACCTTGCCGGTTTTGTTGCTTTTGGCCTTGCAGAGTGATTTAGGAACAGCCCTAGTATTTGCTGCAATTTACTGCGGCATTGTTCTCTTATCTGGTGTTTCGTGGAAGATTATTCTACCGGTTTTCTTGACAGTATCCCTTCTTTTTACTGTCTTTATGTTGATCTTTATTTCAAATGGTGGCCGCGCTTTTCTCCATGGTTTAGGGATGCCGACTTACCAGATTAATCGGATCTCAGCCTGGCTCCATCCGTTTGAATATGCTCAGACAGTAACCTATCAGCAGGCACAAGGACAGATTGCTATTGGAAGTGGTGGTTTGCTAGGTCAAGGATTTAATGTCTCAAATCTTCTAGTACCTGTCCGTGAAAGTGATATGATTTTCACCGTGATTGCGGAGGATTTTGGTTTTCTTGGTTCGAGTTTGGTGATTGTTATTTATCTGTTCTTGATTCATCGTATGCTTCAGATTACTATTAAGTCCAACAATCAGTTCTACACCTATATCTCGACCGGTCTCATTATGATGCTGCTCTTTCATATTTTTGAAAATATTGGTGCTGTGACAGGGATTTTGCCTTTGACAGGGATTCCTCTTCCTTTCATTTCTCAAGGTGGCTCCTCCATCGTCAGCAATCTCATCGGAATCGGTCTCCTACTGTCTGTCTCTTATCAAAATAGCTTAGAAGAGGAGAAGCATGCGGTGACTCCGCCTGTTCGTAAAAAAATTGTACTTAGAAAAATAAAATAAGAAGTGGATACCTTGTATCCTAGAAAGGTGTTGTACATGAAAAAAGTAGCTCTCATGTTAGCCAATGGCTTTGAAGAAATTGAAGCCCTCACTGTTGTCGATGTCTTGCGTCGCGCAGGCTTTATCTGTGATATGATTGGTTTTGAGAAGTCTGTGACAGGCTCTCACCAGATTACTGTCAAAGCCGATCAAGTCTGGAATGGGAATCTATCTGCTTATGATATGGTCGTTCTTCCAGGCGGTATGCCAGGATCAACAAATCTGCGAGATGATGACCGCTTGATGGAAGTTCTACAGGAATTTCAAGCAGAAGGTAAATTTGTCGCAGCGATTTGTGCCGCTCCGATTGCTCTTGACCGCGCAGGTCTGCTGAATGGCAAGAACTTTACTTGCTACGATGGAGTGGAAGCAAACATTGAGAAGGGTAGCTATCAGAAGCAGACCGTTGTCGTAGATGGAAAGCTAATCACCAGCCGTGGTCCATCTACAGCCCTTCCTTTTGCCTATGAGTTGGTTCACCAGCTAGGCGGAGATGCGGATCAATTGGCAAGTTCTATGCTTTTTAAAGATGTTTTTGAGAAGTAAAAGATTCACTCGATTTTCGGGTGAATCTTTTCTGTCTAAGTTGGATGAAAAATCTATGAAAATATGCTATTTCATCATAAATAAAAGCCCTTTTCTTCAAAAAATATGATATAATAGAGGGTATGAATTATCAAGATTACATCTGGGATTTGGGTGGAACTCTCTTGGATAATTATGAGACTTCAACCGCAGCTTTTGTCCATACCTTGCAGGACCTTGGTCTGACTGCGAGTCATGATGAAGTTTATAAGGCTCTCAAGGTCTCAACAGATTATGCAGTCCGCCAGTTTGCCCCTGGAAATAAGGAATTTTTAAAGGCTTATAAGGCGAACGAGGCCAAGGAATTAGAACATCCGATCTTGTTTGAGGGAGCTTCAGAATTATTAGCACAAATTATCCAGCAGGGTGGCAGAAATTTTTTGATTTCTCACCGAGATGATCAGGTGTTAGAGATTTTGCAGAAGACGCAGATCAGTGTCTATTTTACAGAAGTAGTGACAGCTACTAATGGTTTTAAACGCAAGCCAGACCCTGAGTCTATGCTGTATTTAAAAGATAAATACCAGATTGAGTCTGGTCTGGTTATAGGAGATCGACCGATTGATATCGAAGCTGGTCAGGCGGCAGGATTTAGCTGCTATCTCTTTGATAATATGAGAAATCTTGAAGAATTTGTAGATATTGAACTAGAAAAGGAATAACATGACAGAAGAAAAGCAACAAGACATACAAGCGCAAGAATATGACGCCAGTCAGATTCAGGTCTTGGAGGGCTTAGAAGCCGTTCGGATGCGTCCTGGTATGTATATTGGTTCGACCTCCAAGGAAGGTCTGCACCACTTAGTCTGGGAAATTGTTGACAACTCGATTGATGAGGCCCTGGCTGGCTTTGCCACTCACATTCAAGTCTTTATTGAAAAAGATAATTCTATTACAGTTGTTGACGATGGTCGAGGAATTCCCGTTGATATTCAGGAAAAAACAGGCCGTCCGGCTGTAGAAACCGTCTTTACTGTCCTTCACGCAGGAGGAAAATTCGGCGGTGGCGGCTACAAGGTCTCAGGAGGTCTGCACGGTGTAGGGTCTTCCGTTGTAAATGCCCTGTCCACTCAGCTGGATGTCCGCGTTTATAAAAACGGCCAGATTCATTACCAAGAATACCGTCGTGGTCATGTAGTCGCGGATCTAGAAGTCATTGGCGAGACGGATCGTACAGGTACGACCGTTCACTTTACGCCAGATCCAGAGATTTTCACTGAAACAGTAGAATTTGACTTTGAGAAGCTTAATAAACGGGTGCAGGAATTAGCTTTCCTCAATCGTGGTCTCAGAATTTCCATCACTGATAAGCGAGATGGAATGGAGCAGGTCAAGGATTACCACTATGAGGGTGGGATTGCCAGCTATGTTCAATACATCAATGAAAACAAGGATGTTATCTTTGATACGCCGATTTACACTGATGGCGAAATGGACGATATTACGGTTGAAGTGGCCATGCAGTACACGACTGGCTACCATGAAACAGTCATGAGCTTTGCCAATAACATCCATACCCACGAGGGTGGAACGCATGAGCAAGGTTTCCGGACAGCCCTAACTCGGGTTATTAATGACTATGCCAAGAAAAATAAACTTCTCAAAGAGAACGAAGATAATCTGACTGGGGAAGATGTGCGTGAGGGACTAACAGCGGTCATCTCTGTCAAGCACCCCAACCCTCAGTTTGAAGGTCAGACCAAGACCAAGCTGGGCAATAGTGAAGTAGTCAAGATTACTAACCGCCTCTTCAGTGAAGCCTTCTCTGATTTCCTTTTGGAAAATCCTGCGGTGGCTCGGAAAATCGTTGAAAAGGGAATTTTGGCTTCTAAGGCAAGAATTGCTGCTAAGCGAGCTCGGGAAGTAACCCGCAAGAAGTCTGGTTTGGAAATCTCTAATCTGCCAGGGAAATTGGCTGATTGCTCGTCCAACAACCCACAGGAAACAGAACTCTTCATCGTGGAGGGGGACTCAGCGGGTGGTTCAGCTAAGTCTGGGCGTAACCGTGAATTTCAGGCTATTTTGCCGATTCGCGGTAAAATTCTCAACGTTGAAAAAGCCAGCATGGATAAGATTCTGGCTAATGAAGAAATCCGCAGTCTCTTTACTGCTATGGGAACTGGTTTTGGGGCTGACTTTGATGTCAGCAAGGCTCGCTATCATAAATTAGTCATCATGACTGATGCGGACGTGGATGGAGCTCACATTCGGACTTTGCTCCTGACTTTGATTTACCGCTACATGAAGCCGGTTCTGGAAGCAGGCTATGTCTACATCGCCCAACCACCCATCTATGGTGTCAAGGTCGGCAGCGAGGTAAAAGAATACATCCAGCCAGGTGCTAATCAAGAAGAAGAACTGCAAGCTGCTCTCGAGCGCTATAGCGAAGGTCGCTCTAAGCCGACGATTCAGCGCTACAAAGGTTTGGGAGAAATGGATGACCATCAGTTGTGGGAAACGACCATGAACCCAGAACACCGTCTAATGGCGCGAGTTTCTGTCGATGATGCAGCAGAAGCTGATAAGATTTTTGATATGCTGATGGGAGATCGTGTAGAGCCTCGTCGTGACTTTATCGAAAAAAATGCAGTATATAGCACACTTGATGTCTAAAAAGTTAGAAAAAACAACCATTACAAATGAATTTGTGATATAATCAATATGTTTGCTTTTTAGTAAAAGAATGAAGGAGTTTTATATGTCTAATGGACTGATTATTCTCATTATTGTAGTAGCAGCACTATTAATTTTAGGCTATTTTACTGCTATCTATATGAGAAAACGAAATGAAGCGAAGCTTCGAAGTTTGGAGGAGAAAAAAGAGGAACTTTACAATCTTCCCGTGAATGATGAAGTGGAAGAAGTTAAAAATTTACATTTGATCGGGCAAAGTCAAGTGACTTTCCGTGAATGGAATCAAAAATGGGTAGACCTCTCTTTAAATTCATTTGCTGATATTGAGAATAATCTCTTTGAGGCAGAGGGCTACAATAATTCTTTCCGTTTCCTCAAAGCCAAGCACGCGATCGAAAATATTGAAAGCCAAATTGATTTAATCAGTGAAGATATTCATGCGATTCGTCAGGCTTTAGAAGATCTCAAAAAACAAGAATCTAAAAATAGCGGACGAGTTTTACACGCCCTAGATCTGTTTGAAAATTTGCAGCATACTGTAGCTAGCAATCCTGACGCTTATGGACGAGCTCTTGCAGAAATTCAGAAGCAAATGGAAAATATTGAGTCTGATTTCTCTCAATTTGTAACTCTCAATTCTTCAGGGGATCCTGTGGAAGCGGCAGAGATCTTAGACAAAACAGAAGATCGTATCTTGGCACTGACACAGATCGTCGAAAAAGTTCCAGCAATTGTAGAAGACTTGACTGAGAAATTACCAGATCAATTAGAAGATTTGGAGTCTGGCTACCGTAAATTATTGGAAACCAATTATCATTTTATTGAGACTGACTTAGAGGCGCGTTTCCAACAACTTCGTGCTAGTTTGAAACGAAATGAAGAAAATCTTGCGGCGTTGGAGTTGGATAATGCCTTGTATGAGAATGAACAAATTCAAGAGGAAATCGATGCTCTGTATGCCATCTTTACTCGAGAAATTGAGGCTCATAAAGTCGTTGAGAAGTTGGTGAACTACCTTCCTGACTATTTAGAACACACTAAAGAGAATAACCAACAGCTTCAAAACGAAATGGAACGTTTATCACATTCCTTCTTGCTACCAGAACCTGAAATAAATCATATCAAGGATTTGAAATCTGAATTATCTGCTCAAGAAGCAGTCGTTCACTCTTCACTTGAAGATACAGCTGAAATGAAGAAACCTTTCTCATTGGTTAGAGAAGAGTTGGAAGCTATTCAAGACCGATTGAAAGAAATCGAAGATGAACAGATTGAACTTGGTGAGCAACTAGAAAAGATCGAAAAAGACGATGTCAATGCCCGTCAAAAAGTTACGATTTACGCCAATAAATTGCATACGATTAAGCGATTTATGGGAAAACGTAATTTACCGGGTATTCCAGAGTCCTTCTTAACAATTTTCTTTGGAGCAAGCGACTATATTGAGGAGCTGGCTAGAGAGTTGGAGGCAACTCGTGTGAATATCGAATCTGTTAACCGCTGGTTAGAGATTCTGGCAAATACAATGAATGAATTGGAAGAAGAGACATATCGAATCGTTCGAAATTCTACCTTAACAGAGCAGTTGCTACAATACTCTAACCGTTATCGTTCCTTCGATGATAATGTGCAGGCAGCCTTCAATGAATCCCTTCATGCCTTTGAAGCTGAATTTGACTATGCAAAATCTTTGGAAATTATTTCAAAAGCCTTGGATATTGTCGAGCCTGGAGTTTCAGCTCGTTTCACCAACTCATATGAAAAAACACGCGAAAATATTCGCTTCTAAGAAAGTTCCTTCGGGAACTTTTTTTCTTTGCAATCTAGCTTGTCTTGTCACTGAAAATCCTGTATAATACAACAAATTACAGAAAATATGAGGTGAACAGATGAGTCGGGTCAAAGGCTTATTGGTGATGGATGTCGATAGCACGCTTATTATGGAAGAGGGCATTGATTTGCTGGGCGAGGAAGCTGGAGTTGGGCAGCAAGTGGCTGATATTACCGAGCGAGCCATGCGCGGGGAACTGGATTTCGAGGCTGCCTTACGGGAGAGGGTTTTTCTCTTGGAGGGGCTTCCAGAAACTATCTTTTCTCAAATAGCTGACAAGATTCATTTCACGCCTGGTGCTAAAAAATTAGTAGATGAGCTGCATGCGCGTGGTTACAAGATTGGTTTGGTTTCAGGTGGTTTTCATGAAACGGTGGATAGGCTGGCTGATCAGCTAGGGATTGACTATGTAAAAGCTAATCGCTTGGAAAGTAAAAAGGGTTTCCTGACCGGTCGAGTTTTGGGAGATATTGTTACCAAAGATATTAAAGTTCAGATGCTGAAAGAATGGGCTCAAGAGAATAATTTGGAATTAAATCAAACTATTGCTATGGGGGATGGCGCAAATGATTTGCCTATGATTCAAACAGCCGGCATTGGAATTGCTTTTAATGCCAAGCAAATTGTAAGAGAGCAAGCACCCTATCAAATCAATGTTTATGACCTCTATCAAGTAATGGATATTTTAGATGGGAAGGAAAAATAGGAGGCATTATGCATATCTTGTTAGCACCAGATTCTTTTAAGGAAAGTTTGTCTGCCGTTCAGGTAGCAGAAGCCTTGAAAGAAGGTTTTTCCCAAGCCTTGCCAGAGGCTACTTTTGATTTGCTGCCTATCGGAGATGGCGGCGAGGGGACTGTAACTGCCTTGATTTCTGCTATGAAGCTAAAAGAGTTTCGTCACTGGGTGACCGGACCTTTCGGCCAGCCAGTCGAAATGAAATATGCAAGACAAGACCAGCTAGCTCTCTTTGAAATGGCAGATTTAGTGGGACTGGCTTTAATTCCTAAGGAAAAACGCAATCCTTTAGGCTTAGAAACCAGAGGGCTGGGGGAGCTGATCCTTTATTTAGCTGAAAATGGGGTCAGGAAGATTCTGGTCGGTGTTGGCGGCTCGGCAACGAATGATGGTGGAATCGGTATGGCAGCAGGTCTGGGCTATGAATTTTTTGATGAAAACAATCATCGACTGCGGCCTGTCGGTTCTTCTTTAGGGAGAGTTGCCCGAATTTCTGCGGAACGTGTTCCAACTTTCCTGAATAATATTGACATCGAAATTTTGACAGATGTGTCCAATCCTTTATGTGGGCAGCAGGGAGCGACTCAGGTCTTTGGACGACAGAAAGGCTTGTCTGAGTGGCTTCTTTCATCTGTCGATCAGGAAATGAGGAAGTTCTATGAACTGGCCAATCCGCAGATTTTCACCCAAGCTGGTGCTGGTGCCGGAGGAGGCATGGCAGCAGGGCTGGTCACATTTGCCAAGGGGAAAGTCGTGTCAGGAATTGATACCTGTCTGGATTTGTTGGATTTTGACCGCAGGGTTAAAGAAGCGGACTTGGTTGTTGTCGGTGAGGGGCGCATGGATAAGCAGTCTTTGGCGGGAAAGGCCCCAGTTGGAATCGCAAGGAGGACGCCAAAAGAGATTCCCGTTCTTGCGATCTGTGGCAGTTTGGCTGATGATTTGCCTCCATTTCCTAGGGAAAATATTCAAGCAGCTTTTCCCATTATCTCCCGAGTTGCGGATTTGGATGAAACCTTAGCTCAAGCGAGGGAAAATCTGGTTCGTACAGCTCGCAATATTGGCAACCTATTAGCCATCAAAAAAAGAGAGTGGGACAGAAATCGGTAATTCGTTAGAATTCGATTTCGTCGTCCCACCTCCGCACAGTTGAGCAGGGCTGTAAAAGCTGATGAAATCAGCGTAGTAGAGCCCGCTCAACCACTGCGTCTTGCTCGACAATCCAAAGACAATTAAGAGGCTAGGACTTTTGTCCCAGCCTCTTTTTCAGTAAATATTCGATCTCTTTGACAATTAAACCGTTTGCAAATTCAAATAGATCGCAGGAAAGTTCCCCGTGGTCATTAACCAAAATTGTTAGAATCCGACTTTGCTCAGAATTGCTGTGATAGTATTGGCAACTAAACTGTGCGGAACTGTTCTGATAGGCCTCCTTTATCCTGTGGAGGTAGGCTTCTTTTACCTGAATGATTTCTGAGGATTCTCCATGCAGCTCCCAGACGACATGCTCGTCTAAACAAGTTTGATAAATGTCCCAGTCACGCTGATTTTCCGCCTCGAAAAAGGCAAATAATTTCTCTAAATTCGTCATTTATGAAACATTTTTTTCCAAAGGGAGGTCTTCTTGAGGGGAGATGGTTTACTATCTGCTGGGTGGAGGACGTCGGCAAATTGCTTGCTCAAGTCCTTTTCTTCCACGGTCACAGGACGATCACTATGGATAACCAAACCGAAAGGAGAGGATTGGCAAAAAGCAGAGACGATGGTAGCCTCGCAGCCTAAGTCTTTGGCGGTTTTTAGGAAGAAAACCTGCTGGCTGGATATGACTTCAGGCGATATTTTGACTGTGACGGGCTGGTAGCTTTCAGTTATCTTCTCAACTATTTCTTTAAAATGCTGTTTTAGAAGCGAAGAATTGGCATCCGAAATAGAGCAGTAAGCAATCACTCGCTCTTCAAAAGTTTCCAGAAATTTGCGTTGTTCATCAGGATTGAGCTTAGCATTTCCCTGAGATTTTTCCATGATAATATTATTTAGATCTGTCATATTTCTAGTATATCATAAATAAAGGATTTCTGATTTTCAAACCGTTAAGAAAAAGATAGGATGTAACCGATTGCATTTCAAAAATTGTGATTTTTCAAGCAAAGCTGCTGTTTTTCCTTGAAAAAAAAGCGCTTTTGAGGTATCATAGACTAGTAAATAATTTTAAACAATAAGGAGAGTCAAAATGTCAATTATTACTGATGTTTACGCTCGCGAAGTCCTCGACTCACGCGGTAACCCAACACTTGAAGTAGAAGTTTATACTGAATCAGGTGCTTTCGGACGTGGTATGGTTCCTTCAGGAGCTTCTACTGGTGAACACGAAGCAGTTGAACTTCGTGATGGCGACAAATCTCGTTACGGCGGTCTTGGTACACAAAAAGCAGTTGACAACGTGAACAACGTTATCGCTGAAGCTATTATCGGTTACGATGTTCGTGACCAACAAGCTATCGACCGTGCAATGATCGCTTTGGACGGTACTCCAAACAAAGGTAAATTGGGTGCGAACGCAATCCTTGGTGTGTCTATCGCTGTAGCTCGTGCTGCTGCTGACTACCTTGAAATCCCACTTTACAGCTATCTTGGTGGATTCAACACTAAGGTTCTTCCAACTCCAATGATGAACATCATCAATGGTGGTTCTCACTCAGACGCTCCAATCGCTTTCCAAGAATTCATGATCGTACCTGCTGGTGCACCATCATTCAAAGAAGCTCTTCGTTGGGGTGCTGAAATCTTCCACGCTCTTAAGAAAATCCTTAAATCTCGTGGTTTGGAAACTGCTGTTGGTGACGAAGGTGGATTTGCTCCTCGTTTCGAAGGAACTGAAGATGGCGTAGAAACTATCATTGCTGCTATCGAAGCTGCTGGTTATGTTCCAGGTAAAGACGTATTTATCGGATTTGACTGTGCTTCATCAGAATTCTACGATAAAGAACGTAAAGTTTACGACTACACTAAATTCGAAGGTGAAGGAGCTGCTGTACGTACTGCTGCAGAACAAATCGACTACCTTGAAGAGTTGGTAAACAAATACCCAATCATCACTATCGAAGATGGTATGGACGAAAACGACTGGGATGGTTGGAAAGCTCTTACTGAACGTCTTGGTGGTAAAGTTCAATTGGTTGGTGACGACTTCTTCGTAACAAACACTTCTTACCTTGAAAAGGGTATTGCAGAAGGCGCAGCCAACTCAATCCTTATCAAAGTTAACCAAATCGGTACTCTTACTGAAACATTCGATGCTATCGAAATGGCGAAAGAAGCTGGTTACACTGCAGTTGTATCACACCGTTCAGGTGAAACTGAAGATTCAACAATTGCTGACATCGCAGTTGCAACTAACGCAGGACAAATCAAGACTGGTTCACTTTCACGTACAGACCGTATTGCTAAATACAACCAATTGCTTCGTATCGAAGATCAACTTGGTGAAGTTGCTGAATACCGTGGATTGAAATCATTCTACAACTTGAAAAAATAATTCATTCTAATGGAATGAAGCAAATCCCTTGAGGCTAACTCAAGGGATTTTTAATAAATAAGGGGAGACTTTTGGGATGTTTTATTTCATTTTGTATATCCTAAGCAGAGAGTGGCCAGCTCTTACTGTTTTATTTATAGGCCTCTTTTTGGCTTATAAACACAAATCAAGCTCTCTGGCGCTTTTGGCAGTTCTTTTATTTCTTACAATCACCAGTATATTCTGGTACCCTCAGTTCAGCCCATGGTTTGCTTTTCCCTTTTTATTTCTTGTTTCCTATTTATTGGTAAAAAAATATAGGTGGGTTCTTTATCCTGCCCTTGCTCTAGGAGCCTTGTTAGTGGCATTTTCTCCTATTCTTGGATATTTTTTCACGGTTTATGTTCCAGTGACCCGGTATGCCCATCTTGAGGAAAGAGGTCAGACAGTAGTGGTTCGGGAAGATTACTATGGAGCATTTTTTAGTGAAAGCGATATAGAAATCATGACCTATGTAAATGGTCAACTCCCTCTGGCCAATAAGATAGTTTATAAAAGGGTTGCTTTACATGATTTTAATAAGGACAAAGATGTCGATAAGGACGTTTTTCTTGCTCAACCTTTGACAAGGGAGCGATTGGAAGAATTAGAGGATTCTATGAATCGGAAATGGACTAAATAAGGCTCGATCAAATAAAAAAGCTGTTGGAATTTTATCCAACAGCTTTTTTAATTAAGATTTTAGAAAATAGACTTAACTTTGTTGATGACGTCGTTGAGCCCTTTTGAATTGGCTACTAAATCTTTTGCTTTATCTAAGTATTCGCCTAGCTCATCTTTGTGGTCTTCAACAAACTTCTTAGCTGCATCAAAATCTTTCTTTTCGATCAATTCTTTGACTTGGTTAAACAATTCTACTGGATTCATTTTGAATGTTCCTTTGATATTTTCTTTTGATTATTGGAAGGTTACGCAGACAGCTTCTGGCACATAGAAATCATGAGAGATTTCTGTTAATCGGCCTGTTTCAGGATCGCGTTTGAAAATAGTTGCATTGTCCGAGTCTTGGTGAACAGCGATGAGGTAGTTTTGGTCAGGGGTGATATTGAAATCACGTGGATTTTTGCCCTTTGTTGGCGTGATTTCAACGAGCTGTAGGCTTCCATCAGCTAGAATTTGATAAACAGCTATTGAATCATGGCCACGGTTAGAGCCGTAGAGGAATTTACCGTCTGCTGAAAGGCGGATGGCTGCCGTTCCGTTAAAATCTTTAAATCCTTCTGGGAGAGTTGAGACGGTCTGCATGTGTTCAAACTGACCAACGCCATCGTAAATCAATACTTCGATAGTAGAATTTAGTTCGCAGATAAGGTAAGCAATTTTATAGTGGTTATGAAAGACAATGTGACGTGCCCCGGCCCCAGCAGCACATGTGTAGGTGGCCAGTTTGTTTAGTTGTCCGTCTTCCGTCACATCGTAGGTAGTGACTTGATCTGTTCCGAGGTCGCAGGTAACTAGATATTGATCGGGAGTCAAGCTAGCATAGTGGACATGGGCAGAGGCTTGATTGGCGTGAGGTCCTTGCCCAACATGGGTGTCTGAATCAGCTAGTTTTAGGCTGCCATCTTCTTGCTGCTTGTAGACCAGCACTTGCCCCTTGTGGTAGTTGGCTCCGTAAACGAGTCCTCTCTCCTCATCTACAGCGACATAGCAAAGCGGAGCGCCTTCTTCAACCACGTGATTGAGCAGCTGCCCTTCTTGATCATAGGCAGCAATCCCGCCTTGTCCGTCTTTTGCACCAACTGTGTACAGATGATCAGCTTGGTCAAAGGCTAGATAAGTAGGGCTTGGTTCTTCGGCTACTAATTCTAAGTTTGAGAGTTGTCCCTTTTCAGTATCAAACTCTGCCTTGTAAATTCCTTTGGAAACTCGTCGGGTGTATGTTCCAAAATAAACTGTTTGAGTCATGTTTCCACCTCATTTTTTAAAATCAATCTATTATACCATAAAACGACTTAAGAAGCTGTTTGGATAGGAAAAGTCCTGTATCTAGAGGACAATCTCAAATTTTATTAAAAAATAGATAAAAAACAGATGGTGGGTAGGAAGGGGATAGACCACTTTGATAGAATGGAATTGTTCAAAAAAACAAATACGATCAGGAAAGCTCAAAATTCCTGTTTTCTAAAACAAAGGAGAAATCAAATGAACGTAAAAAAATTCGCTATGCTTGTAACTCTTATCGGAATGTCTGTCTTCTTCCTAGCTGCATGTGGTTCTAAGACTGCTGACAATAAAGAAATTAGTGATGGGAAAAAAGTAGATTTTAAGAAAGATGCTGTTGATCAAAAAACGAAAACAGTAGACGGCAAGGAAGTGACAGAGTATACCATGCCGGATGGAAATGTAATTCAAATTCCAGCGGATGGAGAAGAATTACCAACAGATGAATCTGAATCAACTGATAAATAAAAGTTAGAACTTGTAGGTTGGAGGCAATATGTTTCAAATAAAAAAAATGAATCGTAAAACCATTCTATTGGGAAGCACGGTCATTCTTGCTTGTGCAGGGCTGGGAGGCTATGTACTTCTTCATCAGGTTAATCAACAACAAGCCATGAAAATGGTCGATAATAAGATTGATTCACTGACGGTCCAAGATGCTGTTAATAACAGTAAAAAGACAAGCCTAGTTTTATCTGGAGAAGTAGTTGCTAACAATAGTAGTAAGGTCAAAATTGACCCATCTAAAGGTGAAGTTAAGGAAGTATTTGTCAAGAATGGCGATACTGTTACGCAAGGGCAGCCCCTCTTTTCCTATGTGACCTCGCAGGAATTGACAGCCCAGTCTGCTCAGTATGATGCTCAAGCTAAGGCTAATAGCATTACGGCTGCTCAAACTAGCGCATCAATCAAATGGGAAACGTATAACCGGAAGCTAGCTAATCTCAATACTCTTAAGAATAAATACAATTCTAGTAAGGATGAGTCTTTGTTAGATCAGATAAAATCTGCTGAAGACGAAGTTGCTCAAGCGCTAAGTGATGCTAAGACTGCTGACAATGAAGTAACGAATGCTCAGATTGAGGCTGAGAAGGCTCAGGTGACAGCTCAGACGGAATCAGACCGCATGAAATATGACACCGTGACGGCTGATACAGCGGGAACCATTACCTCTATGAACGAAGATCTTCCGACTCAATCCAAGGCTAAAAAGGAAGAAGAAACCTTTATCGAAATCATGGACAAGTCCAAAACTTTGATCAAAGGGAGCGTTAGTGAATTTGACCGTGAGAAGCTGAGTGTGGGTCAGAGAGTAGATGTTGTGGACCGCAAGGATCCTAAGAAACGCTGGAGTGGTACCGTGACGCAAGTCGGCACCTTGACAACTGCAAATACTGGAAATAGCAATGGTGGAAATAAACAACAGGAAAATCCCAACCAAGGCAAGTTCCCTTATACTGTCGAGCTGGACCAAGGCGGTGAAATGCCACTTGTAGGCTCCCATTCTTATGTCAATGTCGTAGAAAATGCTCCTGAGGCCGGTAAGGTAGTCGTCAACAAGGCCTATACTTTCAGTAAAAATGGTAAGACCTATGTCTGGAAGGTAGAGGGTAAAAAGGTAAAAATGAAGGAAGTTAAGACCAAGAAAGTCTCTGACCGTTTGGTAGAGATTACAGAAGGTCTGACTATGAAGGATACCATTTCGACGCCTAGAGAAGGCATGAAAGACGGAATGGAGGTAGGACAGAATGTTAAAGCTTAAGAACATCCACAAATCTTATCAACAGGGCAGTCAGGAATTTCCGATTTTGAAAGGAATTGATTTGCATGTGAAAGAGGGGGATTTTCTAGCGATTATGGGGCCGTCTGGATCAGGTAAGTCCACTTTGATGAACATTATCGGCTGTTTGGACAAGGCTAGCGCAGGTTCTTATCATATCGAAGGGACTGACGTCTCTGACCTGTCCGACAACCAACTATCTGATTTGCGTAATCAGAAGATTGGCTTTGTTTTCCAGAATTTCAACCTCATGCCTAAGCTGACAGCCTGTCAAAATGTTGAACTGCCTCTGACTTACATGAAAGTTCCTAAAAAAGAGAGACGTGAGCGCGCTTTAGAAATGCTGCGGCTGGTCGGTCTGGAAGAGAGAAGCGACTTTAAGCCTATGGAGCTGTCCGGTGGTCAAAAGCAACGGGTAGCCATTGCGCGTGCCTTGGTAACCAATCCCAGCTTTATTCTGGGAGACGAGCCGACTGGAGCGCTGGATACCAAGACCAGTGTTCAGATCATGGAGCTGTTCAAGCAATTTAACGAACAAGGCAAAACCATTGTCATCATTACCCACGAGCCGGAAGTGGCTCAGCTTTGCAAGCAAACGGTTGTCTTGCGGGACGGTAATATAGAGACTCGGGCATTAGGATAGAAGGGGGCTATATGGAAGATATTTTTGTAGCTCTAAACTCCATCCTGTCCCACAAAATGCGCTCTATGCTGACCATGCTAGGAATTATCATCGGGATTGGCGCTATTATTGCTATCTTTTCCATCATTGAAGGAAATACAGAAAATACTAAGCGTCAGCTGATCGGTGGTAGCAATAATACCATCAAAGTCGTCTACGACAAGAAAAGCGCCATCGATCCCTCTATTCCAGAAAAATCCCAAGCGCAGAAGCCTTCCTACATTCCCTTCATGGGAGAGGATGTCTTGTCCAAAATCAAGGAAATTCCTGGAGTTAAAAATGCTTTGATGACCTATGGGGCGGACGAAAAAATTTACTATCTCAGTCAAAAGTCATCTAGCAAGGTTCAGGCAGTTTCCCAGTCGGTAGCTGACATCAAGCAGCAAAGGCTGTTGGAAGGGGAGGGCTTTGACTCTGAAGCCTTCAAAAATCAAGAACAAGTAACCTATCTAGAAAAGTCTCTTTATGATACTCTCTTTCCTAAGGGAGACGGCATCGGTAAGTATGTAGAAGTCAAGGGCAATCCTTTTAAAGTTATTGGCGTCTTTGAGTCTACTGAGCAGAGTGGCCTAACCTCTGGTTCGGAAAAGGTAGCCTATATTCCTCTGCAACAATGGCATCGGATTTTTGATACCATCAATGTCAGCCCAGAAGTCACCGTTCAGACCCACAAAGCCGATGATTTGAAGAAGGTGGCCAAGAAGGTCAGTGATTACCTCAATCAGCAGATGCCTCAGTCAGACTATATGTTTGGTGTGCTAAATCTGCAAGAATTTGAGCGCCAATTGGATAACCTCAACCAGTCTAACTTTGTCTTGCTAGCGGGTATTGCCAGCATCTCCCTTTTAGTCGGAGGTATCGGTGTTATGAATATCATGCTGGTTTCAGTGACAGAGCGGACGCGTGAAATCGGGATTAAAAAGGCTCTGGGAGCTCGAAGGAAGATCATTCTCAAGCAGTTCCTGATCGAAGCGGTCATCCTGACCCTGATGGGAGGAATTATTGGCGTAGTAGCAGGTATCGCCTCTGGTTTTGCTATTACCCAGTCTTTGGCCTATCCTTATATTTTATCCCTCTTTTCAGTCTTTGTAAGTTTGCTCTTTTGTTGTATAATAGGAGTAGTATTTGGGCTCTTGCCAGCAGTGAAAGCATCCAAGCTGGATCCAATTGAAGCCCTGCGATTTGAATAAATAAAGGAGAATCAAGCATATATGCACAAGATTTTAGTAGTGGAAGACGATACTACGATCAATCAAGTCATTTGTGAATTTTTAAAAGAAAGTAACTATGCAGTTACACCAGTCTTTGATGGAGGCGAGGCTTTGCTTCAATTTGAAGCAGAGTCTTTTGACTTAGTTATTTTGGACATGATGCTGCCAACCATGAGTGGACTGGATGTCCTCAAGGAAATTCGCAAGACTTCTCAGATTCCGGTCATGATCCTGACGGCGCTAGATGATGAGTACACTCAGCTAGTCAGCTTTAACCACCTCATCAGCGACTATGTGACCAAGCCTTTCTCACCACTAATCTTAGTTAAACGGATTGAGAATATTCTGCGACGAAATACGGTTGCGTCAGAGATTACTGTTGGTGATTTGACCGTCTCTATCGATGATTGTACCGTTTACTGGCAGGAAGAAAAGATGCCTCTGACCAAGAAAGAGTATGAGATCTTGCAGGCTCTAGCCAAGAGAAAGGATCATTTAGTGACCCGCGATCAGCTCATGAATACCATTTGGGGCTACAGCGAGCTAGATAGCCGGGTGCTGGACAATCACATCAAGAACATTCGTAAGAAAATCCCAGGTATCCCTCTAAAAACCATCACAGGTATGGGCTATCAGCTTGGAGGAGAAGACACGTGAAGATTGTCAAAAAGAACTTCCTCTTGACGACTTTCATCATCTTTGTTGTTGTGACGATCGTTCTATCCACTCTCTATTTCGCCATGCCGGTTTATTACCAGCAGGTCAAGGGGGGAGAAGCCCAGCGTGAGTTTGCTCAGGTAGCCAAGCAGGTCAAGGGAAAGTCCAGCCAAGAAATCAGTGAGCTTTTGAGTAATTATAGCAAAAAAAGCAATCAGATCTGGTTCACCTTGCTGGCAAAAGACAATACAATTCTTTACCCAGCACTCGAAACGAATGGAGAAAGCTCTCTCCAGCTGACCATTGTTCCGACCATTGCCAATAGCAATTATGAGAGTAAGACCCTGTCAGAAAGTTTTCGGACATCAGATGGCAAAGAAGTAGTCCTGCGTGGGGAATATTCCCTGCAACCCGTTTCGGACGCCAGTCGGATCTTGCTCAATCTCTATCCCTTTGTATTATTCTTGTCGCTGAGTCTGGGTGGGCTTGCCGCCTATCTCTATAGTCGGACCTCCAGTCAGCGGATTAAGGATATCTCTTCTAGCACTCGGCAGATGACCAGTCTGCTTCCAGATGTTTCCTGTCAGGTGAAAGGGCATGACGAGATTGCTGATTTGGCTCAGGATATCAATCACTTATATGCTAACCTCTTAACCAGTATGGAAGCTCTGCGATTAGAAAATGAGAAAGTCGCAGAAAGCGAGCGCGAAAAGGCAGAATTTCTCCGAATGACTTCCCACGAACTCAAGACACCCATCACCAGTATGATGGGAATGATTGACGGGATGATTTATGGAGTGGGCGATTTTAAAGATCGGGACAAATACCTACAGAAGTGCCGCGAAATATTGGAAGAGCAATCAGGCTTAGTCCAGTCCATCCTAGCCATTTCAAAACTAGAAATGACCATGGAGACAGAGCGAGAAATCTTCTCTCTCAAAGAGCTGCTTGAAGCAAATATCAGTACATACAAGGTTCTGGCGGACCTCAAACACTATCATTTTAATGTCCAACTCTCAGAAGCAAAAGTCCGAGGTAATAAGACTTATTTACTAAAGGCTATTAAAAATCTGATTGACAATGCCTTTCATTATACAGTGGAAGGTGGAGAAATCTTGGTTCGTTTAGAAAATGGAATATTAATTGTAGAAAATGAAGCTGAGCGAGTGCTGGATGAGTCACAGATTCAGCAGATTTTCCAGCCATTTTATCGACCAGACTACAGTCGCAATCGCAAGGATGGCGGTACTGGACTGGGACTCTTTATCGTGCAGCAAATTTTAGAAAAGCACCATCTCACTTATCGCTTTGAAGCAGTTGAAAATAGATGGATGCGCTTCACAATTTTTTTACCTCAAACGGAACAGATGAGAGTGGGACAGAAATCGGTAATTCGTTAGAATTCGATTTCGTCGTCCCACCTCCGCAAAGTTGAGTAGGGCTGTAAAAGCTGATGAAATCAGCGTAATAGAGCCCACTCAACCACTGCGTCTTGCTCAACAATCCAAAGACAATTGAGAGGCTAGGACTTTTGTCCCAGCCTCTTTTGCTTGGATTTTTATAGGATAAATGTTTGAAAAGCACTTTTATTCAAGTTTTGTTTTAAATTTAAAAGAAAAGTGCAAAAAACGCTTACAATATCACAAAATAATTGACTATTACCTTTATTAGGAGTAAACTAATGGGGTACATTTAAAAAAATAAAAGGAGAATTCATCATGAATTTAACATTTTTAGGACTTTGTATTGCCTGCTTTGGCGTCTCATTAGCTGAAGGTTTGATTATGAGTAATCTGTTTAAAGCAGCTTCACGTCAGCCAGAAATGGTTGATCAATTAAGAAGCTTGCTCATCATGGGTGTCGCTTTTGTTGAAGGTACTTTCTTCGTTACTTTGGTTATGTCTTTCATTATCAAATAGTTTTTTCTATTTTAGAAAAGGGGGTGTCAAACCTTGGAAGAGAGTCTTAATCCGACTATTCAGCTAGGCCCAATATCCTTTGATTTGACCCTGCTTGCTATGTCACTTGTGACCGTTTTGATGGTCTTTGGCTTTATCTACTGGGGCAGTAGAAAAATGTCCATCCGACCAAAAGGAAAGCAAAACTTACTTGAGTACGTCTATGATTTTGTCATTGGATTTACTAAAGAAAATATTGGGGAACACTACATCAAAGATTATTCTTTGTTTATGTTTGCCTTGTTTCTTTTTATTGCAGTTGCCAATAATATCGGTTTGATGGCTAAAATTCAAACCACCAATGGCTACAATCTCTGGACCTCACCGACGGCAAATTTGGGCTATGACCTAGCCTTGTCCTTTATCATTACATTGATTAGTCATGTGGAAGGAATCCGTCGTCGTGGTTTTAAAGATTACTTAAAAGCTTTTGCAACACCTGGATTTATGACTCCAATGAATATCTTGGAAGAATTTACCAATTTTGCCTCCTTAGCTCTGCGGATTTTCGGAAATATCTTTGCAGGGGAAGTCTTGGCTGGCTTGTTGCTTACCTTGTCACATCAAGCATTTTATTGGTATCCAGCTGCTTTCCTAGGTAGTATGTTATGGACAGCCTTCTCGATATTTATTTCATGTATCCAGGCCTATGTCTTTACCATGCTGTCTTCGATGTATATCGGTAAGAAAATAAACGGTGAAGAATAGTAAGTAGAAAGGAAGAAAAGGAATGCACGTAACTATCGGTGCCATTATTGGTGACTTTATTCTCATCGCTGGTTCCTTCCTTTTATTAATTTTTTTAGTAAAGAAGTTTGCCTGGGGCAATATTACCAGTATCTTAGAAGAACGTTCTAAAAAGATTACGGATGATATTGACGGGGCTGAGTCAGCCCGTAAAAAGGCTGAGGAACTTGCGCAAAAACGTGAGAATGAATTAGCAGGAAGTCGTCAGGAAGCAACGACGATTATCGAACATGCTAAGGAAACAGCTGAAAAAAATAAGGCTGGAATTTTAGCGGATGCAGCTGAAGAAGCTGGACGTTTGAAAGCAAAAGCCAATCAGGAAATTGCTCAAAGCAAGGCAGAAGCCTTGAATAGCATTAAAGACGATGTGGCTGACCTAACAGTAAGTCTTGCAAGTAAGATCTTGAGCCAGCAGCTTGATACAAAAGCACACAGTGAGCTTATTGATCGTTATATTGATAAATTAGGAGATGCTTAATGGACAAAAAGCACTATGCGGTAATTGAAAAATATACCTTGCCTTTTGTTCAATTAGTATTTGAAAAAGGTCAGCAACAAGATGTTTTTGAAAAACTAAGCCAAATTAGGGCCGTGTTTGAGGAAACAAATCTTGCTGACTTTTTATCACATATTGGCGTTGATGAGGGAGAGAAGGAGAAGGCTCTTCGACTTTTCCAAAACTCAGATTCACAGCTGATTGATAACTTTATCGAAGTCGTTATTCTCAATCATCGAGCAGATTTGTTCTACGATATGTTGGTAGAAATTCAGCATCAGATTGAGAAACAAAGCAATGAATTTGAAGTGACGGTTAAATCTGTTCAAGCATTGACAGACAGTCAAAAAGAAAGATTGAAACCAATGATTGAGCAAAAAATGGGCCTTAAGGTTCGCTCGCTCAAGCAGAAATTAGATGCTAGCCTGATTGGTGGCTTCGTCATTTCAGCCAATAATAAGACAATTGATGCAAGTATAAAACGTCAATTACAACTCGTAAAAGAAAATTTGAAATAGAAAGTGGTGTGAATTTTGGCGATTAACGCACAAGAAATCAGCGCTTTAATTAAGCAACAAATTGAAAATTTCCAGCCAAATTTTGACGTCACAGAAACTGGGGTCGTCACTTATATTGGTGATGGAATCGCTCGTGCCCACGGTCTTGATAATGCCATGAGTGGCGAGCTCTTGATTTTTGAAAATGGTTCTTATGGTATGGCCCAAAACTTGGAGTCAACCGATGTCGGAATCATTATCTTGGGTGATTTTACAGATATTCGTGAGGGCGATACGATTCGCCGCACGGGTAAAATCATGGAAGTTCCTGTCGGAGATGCTTTGATTGGTCGTGTCGTAGATCCACTTGGTCGTCCTGTTGACGGCTTAGGTGAGCTTGCTACAACTAAAACACGCCCTGTAGAAGCACCAGCTCCAGGAGTTATGCAACGGAAGTCTGTATCAGAACCATTGCAAACAGGTTTGAAAGCTATTGATGCCCTTGTACCAATTGGTCGCGGCCAACGGGAATTGATTATCGGTGACCGTCAGACTGGTAAAACTAGTATTGCCATCGATGCTATCCTCAACCAAAAAGGGCAGGATATGATCTGTATCTATGTTGCCATTGGTCAAAAGGAATCTACTGTCCGTACACAAGTGGAAACTCTCCGTCAGTATGGAGCCTTGGATTATACTATCGTGGTAACAGCGTCAGCTTCTCAGCCTTCTCCATTGCTTTTCTTGGCTCCTTATGCCGGTGTAGCAATGGCTGAAGAATTTATGTACAATGGCAAGCACGTCCTCATTGTTTATGATGACTTGTCAAAACAAGCGGTAGCCTATCGTGAACTTTCTCTCTTGCTTCGCCGTCCGCCGGGTCGTGAAGCCTTCCCAGGGGATGTCTTCTACCTTCACAGCCGTCTGCTTGAACGTTCAGCTAAAGTTTCTGATGAGCTTGGTGGTGGATCAATCACCGCATTGCCATTCATCGAAACGCAGGCAGGAGATATCTCAGCTTATATTGCAACCAACGTAATTTCAATTACAGATGGACAAATCTTCCTTGGAGATGGTCTCTTTAATGCAGGGATTCGTCCAGCTATTGACGCTGGTTCTTCTGTATCTCGGGTAGGTGGATCTGCACAAATCAAGGCCATGAAGAAGGTTGCAGGAACCCTGCGTATTGACCTTGCTTCATATCGTGAGTTGGAAGCCTTTACCAAATTTGGTAGTGACCTCGATGCAGCAACCCAGGCTAAGTTGAACCGTGGACGCCGTACAGTAGAAGTATTGAAACAGCCAGTTCATGAGCCACTGCCAGTTGAAAAGCAAGTTGTGATCCTCTATGCGTTGACTCACGGCTTCCTTGATGCAGTACCAGTAGATGAGATTCTTCGGTTTGAAGCAGAGATTTTTGCTTACTTTGACGCTCATCATGAAGATATTTATGAAACCATTCGTCAGACAAAAGATTTGCCGAGCGAAGAAGTGCTGGATGCCGCTATTACTGAATTTATAAATCAGTCTAACTTCAAATAAGAATAGAGGTGTCAGATGGCAGTTTCATTAAATGATATAAAAAATAAAATTGCATCCACAAAAAACACCAGTCAAATCACTAATGCGATGCAGATGGTTTCTGCATCTAAGTTGGGAAAGTCCGAAGAAGCAGCAAAAAACTTCCAGGTTTATGCTTCTAAGGTTCGAAAACTCTTGACCGACCTTTTGCATGGTCATGAGGAAGAAAATGTTAGCCACCATCCACTGCTAAAGAGCAGACCAGTTCAGAAAACGGCTTATATCGTCATTACGTCTGATCGTGGTTTGGTCGGTGGCTACAACGCAACCATCCTCAAATCCATGATGGAATTGATTTCTGAATACCACGAAAAGGATGACTATGTCATTATTTCGATCGGAGGAATGGGAGCGGATTTCTTCCGCGCACGAGGCATTCAGCCGATTTATGAATTGCGCGGCTTGGCTAATCATCCGAGTTTTGATGAAGTTCGGAAAATCATTTCCAAGACCATTGAAATGTATCAGAATGAGCTTTTTGATGAACTTTATGTGTGTTATAACCACCATGTCAACAGTTTGACCAGTCAGATGCGGGTAGAGCAAATGTTGCCAATCGTCGACTTGGATCCTAGTGAAGCGGATGAGAACTATATCCTCAATCTAGAATTAGAATCCAGCCGAAACGCGATTTTAGATCAGCTCTTGCCTCAGTTTGCTGAAAGTATGATTTATGGAGCGATTATTGACGCAAAAACTGCTGAAAATGCTGCTGGTATGACAGCCATGCAGACAGCAACGGATAACGCTAAAAAAGTTATCAATGATTTGACCATTCAGTATAACCGTGCTAGACAAGCAGCTATCACGCAGGAAATTACTGAAATTGTGGCGGGTGCAAGTGCACTGGAATAGTGTCACAGAAAATAAATAGTATAAAGAGGAGAAAAGAATGAGCTCAGGCAAAATTACTCAGGTTATCGGACCGGTTGTAGATGTAGCGTTTGCAGCTGGCGACAAGCTACCTGAGATCAATAATGCACTTGTAGTCTATAAAAATGACGAAAAAAAATCAAAAATCGTCCTTGAAGTAGCTCTTGAGCTTGGTGATGGAGTGGTTCGGACCATCGCTATGGAATCAACGGATGGGTTGACTCGTGGCATGGAAGTGCTAGATACTGGCCGTCCAATTTCTGTGCCAGTCGGCAAAGAAACACTTGGTCGCGTCTTTAACGTTTTGGGAGATACCATTGACTTGGATGCTCCTTTTGCGGATGATGCAGAGCGTCAACCAATCCATAAAAAAGCTCCAACCTTTGATGAGTTGTCTACTTCATCAGAAATCTTAGAAACAGGTATCAAGGTTATCGACCTGTTAGCACCTTATCTGAAAGGTGGTAAAGTCGGACTCTTCGGTGGTGCCGGAGTTGGTAAGACCGTCCTGATTCAAGAATTGATCCATAACATTGCCCAAGAACACGGTGGTATTTCTGTATTTACTGGTGTTGGGGAACGTACCCGTGAAGGGAATGACCTTTACTGGGAAATGAAGGAATCCGGCGTTATCGAGAAAACAGCTATGGTCTTCGGTCAGATGAATGAACCACCAGGAGCACGTATGCGAGTTGCTTTGACTGGTTTGACGATTGCAGAATACTTCCGTGATGTGGAAGGTCAAGATGTCTTGCTCTTCATCGACAACATCTTCCGTTTCACGCAGGCAGGTTCTGAAGTTTCTGCCCTTTTGGGTCGGATGCCATCAGCCGTTGGTTACCAACCAACACTTGCGACAGAAATGGGGCAATTGCAAGAGCGTATCACATCGACTAAGAAGGGTTCTGTAACCTCGATCCAGGCCATCTACGTGCCAGCCGATGACTATACTGACCCAGCTCCAGCAACGGCTTTTGCCCACTTGGACTCTACAACCAACTTGGAACGTAAATTGGTTCAATTGGGGATTTATCCAGCCGTGGATCCACTTGCTTCAAGCTCTCGAGCTCTTTCTCCTGAGATTGTTGGTGAAGAGCACTATGCAGTAGCTGCCGAAGTGAAACGCGTATTGCAACGTTATCATGAATTGCAGGATATCATTGCCATCCTAGGTATGGATGAGTTGTCAGATGAAGAAAAGACTTTGGTTGCGCGTGCGCGTCGGATTCAATTCTTCCTGTCTCAAAACTTCAACGTTGCGGAGCAATTTACTGGCCAGCCAGGATCTTATGTGCCTGTAGCTGAGACAGTTCGTGGCTTTAAAGAGATCCTCGAAGGCAAGTATGATAAGTTACCAGAAGATGCCTTCCGTGGTGTCGGTTCGATTGAGGATGTCATCGCTAAAGCTGAAAAAATGGGATTCTAAGAGGTGAATGATGGCTCAAATGACAGTACAAATCGTTACACCGGATGGTCTGATTTATGACCACCGTGCTGCATTTGTTTCCGTAAAAACGATTGACGGAGAAATGGGGATTTTGCCTCGCCATATCAATACAATTGCTGTTTTGGAAGTGGATCAAGTCAAGGTACGCAGAATTGATGATGACAAGCATATTGACTGGATTGCGGTCAACGGTGGCATCATAGAAATTGCTGATAATGTGATTACCATTATCGCGGACTCAGCTGAGCGTGAGCGTGATATTGATATCAGCCGTGCCGAGCGAGCTAAGCTGCGTGCTGAGAAAGAGATCGAAGAAGCCCAAGACAAGCATTTGATTGACCAAGAGCGACGCGCTAAAATCGCCCTCCAGCGTGCCATCAACCGTATTAACGTTGGAACAAGAATGTAATGAAAAAAGAATGGAATTTCCATTCTTTTTTATTGTCCCATACTCCTTTTCGCTAGAAACAGCTTTTCTTATGGTATAATAAAATCTATGATAGAATTAATATTTCGATTATGCAGTCATCTGCTCTTTATTTTTGTGTCTTTTCACCTTTTGGCGACAGTGGTCAGTTGGGAAAAATTTTTAAAAGTAAATGCTGATAATGCCATCAAAATTCGTTTTTTGATTTTATTGCTAAGTATTGCCTTGGGCTACATGGCTAGCCTATTTTTTATCGGTATTTATGATATGAGTCGGGCAATCTTTAATGGAACTTTATAAGGTCAGAATCTTGATTTTATGGTATGATAGTAGGATGAATTTTTAAGATTTGGAGTAACTAGTTAGTATGGAAAAAATTATTATTCAGGGTGGAAATAACCGTCTGGTTGGTAGAGTTAAGATTGAAGGAGCTAAAAATGCGGTGTTGCCGTTGTTGGCAGCAACTGTTTTAGCCAGTGAGGGAAAAACAACTCTTAAAAATGTGCCAGTCCTTTCGGATGTTTTTACCATGAACAATGTTGTTCGCGGCTTGAATACGCAGGTAGACTTTGACCAAGATGAAAATACTGTAGTTGTAGATGCGACTAAACCATTGACAGAAGAGGCTCCTTATAAGTATGTCAGCAAGATGCGGGCTTCGATTGTTGTATTGGGTCCCATTCTTGCTCGTAATGGGCATGCTAAAGTGTCCATGCCGGGCGGTTGTACGATTGGTAGCCGGCCTATCGACCTTCATTTGAAGGGCTTGGAGGCAATGGGTGCTCAGATTACGCAGACTGCTGGATACATTGAAGCCAAGGCAGACCGCTTGATGGGGGCGCATATTTACATGGACTTCCCAAGTGTTGGTGCGACACAGAATATTATGATGGCGGCAACTTTAGCTCAAGGTACCACTGTTATTGAAAATGCTGCTCGAGAACCTGAAATTGTCGACTTGGCTTTATTGTTAAATAAAATGGGCGCTAAAGTCAGAGGAGCAGGAACGGAGAATATAACAATTATCGGTGTTGAAAAACTTCATGGAGCTGAGCACAATGTCGTGCAAGACCGTATCGAAGCTGGTACATTTATGGTTGCCGCTGCTATGACGGGTGGTGATTTGCTGATTGAGGATGCGATTTGGGAGCATAATCGTCCGCTTCTGTCAAAGATGCAAGAAATGAGAGTAGAAGTGACGGAAGAAGATGAAGGAATTCGCGTCCGCTCAGATGTTTCAAAGTTAAAAGCTGTTTCTGTCAAAACCTTGCCTTATCCAGGTTTCCCAACCGATATGCAGGCTCAGTTTACTGCCTTGATGGCGATAGCCCAAGGAGAGTCTGTCATGGTTGAGACGGTCTTTGAAAACCGCTTCCAGCACTTAGAAGAGATGCGACGGATGGGTCTTCACTCCGATATTATGCGGGATACCGCTCGGATTTGGGGTGGTAGCAGCTTGCAAGGAGCAGAAGTCATGTCGACAGATCTCCGAGCTAGTGCGACCTTGATTTTGATGGGCTTGATTGCTGAAGGGGAAACAAAGGTTAGCAAGTTAGTCCATTTGGATCGTGGCTACTATAAATTTCATGAAAAGCTGGCAGCTCTTGGTGCCAACATCAAACGCGTAAAGGAAGAAGATGATGAGTGAAAATTGGAAATATTTGGCTAGACAACTAGGCATCATTGCCTTGGTGCTGGTAGTTGCTTTTATCATTTTTTGTCTTGGTCTGGTTATCGGATATGGCGTGATTGGAAATGCAGAAAATCCTTGGTCTATCTTATCGCTAGATACTTGGCATGAACTTGTTTCTAAGTTCACTGGACATTGATCTGCCGAGAGTGTTCACTAATTTACCGACTGTGCAGAATTTTGTGCAGTCCTTTTAAATGGAAATGGAAAGATGCCAAAAAAGAAATTACAAAAAAAGAGCACTAAATCTACTCAGACGATAGCTGGGCTTCTGGTTGCTCTGACTTTATCACTGGGAGCCTACTTTTTTGGAAATGGCAATCAGTCACCAGCGGTAAATACATCGTCAGCCATTAGTCAAAATAGGGATACCAGCACACCAGATCAAGCGCTGGCTGAGAGTGTTCTCACAGACTCAGTGCGTTCTCAACTTGGTGGAAAAATCGAGTGGAATGGGACTGGCGCCTTCATCATCAATGGGAATCAAACGAACTTAGATGCCAAAGTGTCGAGTGCGCCTTATGCAGATAATAAAACGAAGATGGTTCAGGGGCAGACGGTTCCAACAGTTGCCAATGCCTTGCTTGCCAAATCTACCCGCCAATATAAATCGCGTGAAGAAACGGGAAATGCTTCCACTTCTTGGGTTCCTGCTGGTTGGCACCAAGTCAAACATCTATCAGGTGAATACAACCATGCAGTGGATCGCGGGCATCTTTTAGCTTACTCTCTAATCGGTGGCTTAAAGGGATTCGACGCCTCTACTAGCAATCCAGCCAATATCGCAGTCCAGACAGCTTGGGCCAATCAGGCCAATAAAGATAACTCGACAGGGCAGAATTACTATGAAACTCAGATTCGTCGTGCCTTGGACCAGAATAAGCGAGTCCGCTATCGTGTCACCTTGATCTATGCTTCAGAAAATGATCTGGTGTCCTCTGGCTCGCATTTAGAAGCTAAGTCCAGCGATGGAAGTTTGGAATTCAATGTTTTTGTCCCAAATGTCCAATCAGGAATTGTCTTTGATTATCGCACTGGCAAAGTGAGCATTAGTATGATTTAAATAATATGATCCATTTGAAGTTAGCAGCTAGTATTGATTGTAGATTTCAAATGGATTTTTCTATCTTTCTTCTAAGAATAATCTACATTTCTACTGTAAAATAATTTGACACTTCTTAAAATATTTGATATATTAAAAAAGAGTATATTAACATAAAATAAGAAAGGGATAGAAGGGGTTTATAACAGCCTAAAAATTTTAAGGTTTATTGTAAACGCTTACTATTGGTGGTTGTCAAATGGATAGAGATTTATTTGATAAAAGATGTAAGTTTGGGATTCGCAAGCTAACTTTAGGTGTTTGCTCTGTTATAATCGGAGCAATCTTGTTTGGGGTCAATCAAGTATCGGCTGACAGTCTAGCAGATACAACAACTAGCCCAGCAGGAGTAGTTGCGGTATCTCAACCAAGTGTGGCACCTCCTGCTACTGAAGTTACGGGAGAGACAACATCTTCTGAGGTAAATGGGAAAGTAGAAAACGAGGATAAGCCTGCAGCAGCAACTGCTACTGCACCAGTATCTACAGAAAATGTAGCTACACCCGTATCTCCATCAACAGATACAGGTACCACTTTAGAAAAACCTTCTGATGCAACTGCTGAGACAGAAGAAACGGTTGAAAGAGACTATTATTCCCGTTCTTTAAAGAATGTCAAGCCTGTCTTGGAAAAAGAAGATATTACGATTAACAAAACAGATCACGCCAAAGAGGATCTATCCAGCGAGCTAGATAAAGTAAAAAAATTAAAGAATGCAACGGTTCATTTGGAGTTTAAGCCAGATGCAAACTCACCAAAGTTTTATAGTGTATTCTCTGCTTCTAGCTCCTCGCATGTCAACGAATACTTTACTCTTGCGGTCAATAATGGAACAGCAGTTGTCGAAGGTCGTGATCGCAATGGGCAGCAATTCTATGAAAATTATAACAATGCCCCTCTGAAAGTCAATGCTGGTCAGTGGAACTCCATCACCTATACAGTAGAAAGACTAAAACCAGATTCGCCAGAGGGTCGCGTGCGCCTCTATGTCAATGGGGTTCTATCAAGAACCAGCTATCAGTCAGGGAAATTCCTGAGTGACATGCCGGATTTGACCAACATGCAGCTGGGTGCTACAGTGCGTGGTAAGCAAAACCATTGGCCAGGAACGTTTGCCGTTCGAAATCTAACTATTTATGACCGCGCTCTTTCGCCAGAGGAAGTAGCTCAGCGTAGCCAAATTTTAAAACGGAAAGAACTCGAAGGACAGCTAGCTCCTGGTGCCTCCCTGAGTGAAAAGGCAGATGTATTTGAGAGTGGAGCTGGCGGTCAGGCTAATAGTCAAGGAATTAAAAGCTATCGAATCCCAGCCTTGTTAAAGACTCAGAAAGGCACCTTGATTGCAGCTGCGGATCAGCGCCGCTTGCATGCGTCAGACTGGGGGGATATCGGCACAGTTATTCGCCGTAGTACAGATGGCGGCCAGACTTGGGGGCCAGAAAAGACGATTGTCAATTTGCGCAATAATCCCAAAGCAACGGATTCGAATCAGGGCTCTCCTGTAACAATTGATGTGGCTATGGTTCAGGATAAAGACGGAACCATTCATGCCATCTATGATATGTTTACAGAAGGGCGGGCTGTCTTTGACCTACCTGCTAAAAACGAAGAAGCCTATACAACGGTTGATGGTAAGGTTTATCAGATTCTTTATCACGAAAATGGTCAAAAATATACAATTCGTGAAAATGGAACAGTCTATGATGCAAACGGTGCAGCGACAACCTATCGTGTAGTGGTCAATCCACAGGAAAAAGACTATCGAGATAAAGGTGACCTTTATGACGGAGATCGCCTGATTGATAATATTTATTTCACGACTAAGAAAGATTCGCCTTTCCGTGTCGCTCGGACTAGCTATCTATGGACATCAGTGAGTAAGGATGATGGACTGACTTGGTCTGCTCCGCGTGATATCACTCCTATGGTCAAGGAAAACTGGATGAAGTTCTACGGGGTCGGCCCTGGTACAGGCATTCGTCTTCATACAGGTTCGCACAAGGGACGTTTAGTTATTCCGACTTATTCGACTAACGAATCTTCCCATTTACATGGTTCTCAGTCTTCTCGGGTTATCTATTCAGATGATAATGGACAAACTTGGCATTCTGGAGCAGCAGTTAATGATGGTCGCAGAGTGAATAATACAGAGATTCAATCCAGCACCATGAATCATCCTTCGGCTCAAAACACTGAAGCAACCATCGTGCAGTTAGCAAACGGCCAGCTAAAAATGTTCATGCGTGGATTGACGCGAGACCTGCAAGTTGCAACCAGTGAAGATGGAGGTGCTACTTGGCTTCCTGAAGTGAAACGCTACAAAGATGTGCCTGATGTCTATGTACAAATGTCAGCGATTAGAACAGTCAAAGATGGACAAGAATATGTGATTTTGGCGAATGCAAGCGGGCCTGGCAGAAATAATGGTCATGTTCGAGTTGCCAGAGTGGATCAGGCTGGCAATCTGACTTGGATTGCTCATCGGGAAATCAATAAAGGAAAATTTGCCTACAACTCTCTGCAACAAATCAATGATCAAGAGTTTGGCTTGCTCTATGAAGGAGCGGAAGGGAATAAAAATGACTATACTCTCTCCTTCAAGAAGTTTAACTGGGATTTCTTACTGAAAAACAGTGTTTATCCGACAGAGGCTAAGGTAGTCAGCGCGAAACACACAGAAGAAGGACTCGTTGCCCTGCGTTTTGATCACGAAGTGATTGTCAATGAAGCGCCAGTATTTGAGCTAGAAAACGGCAAGGAAGCTACCTTTGTTACTCAGGCAGACAGTAAGACACTCCTGTTTTACGCAGATGATGATTCGGCTGGTCAGAAGATTACTAAGATAAAATCAGGCAACATCGAAAGTATTCATAATTTGGCTGTTTCTGTAATCGGAACGAGACTTCCAGCCGCAGGTTCGGCTCCAGAAGCAGTCACACCTTATATTGCACCAACACCAACAGTTCCAGATCCTGATTTAGTTGCAAGATTTGCAGCTAAGAAGACAGCTGAGTGGACTCCTGTCGGAACAACAGAGCAGCATGGAATAGTCACTACGGTTGAGAAGAACGGTGTACGCTATAATCAGCTCTCCTCAAAATCTACTCATGATAACAACCAAAACCCAGCCCTCTTCCAGAAAGAAGGCTTGCAGGTAGATCAAGAAGGAAATGCTAGCGTAAACTTAACTTTTGTAGAAAATTCTGAAACAAACCATGGTCGCTTTGGTGTCTTTATGAAATATAAAGATACATCAAACAATGTCTTTGTCGGTTATGACAAAGAAGGCTGGTTCTGGGAATATAAAACGCCAGGCAATGGCAATAGTGCTTGGTATCGCCAAACTCGTGTACCAGCACCGAAAAAAGGTTCAACCAATAACTTGGTGGTAACTCTGAAAGCAGATGGTCAGCTCAATGCGACCAATAATGGCGAGCAACTCTTTAATACAGTGACCTTACCAGCTGCAGTCAAGGAAAATCTCAAGAATGAGCGCAAGATTTTGGTCAAGGCCGGTACTTATCAGGGCACTGAACTGACTTCTGTTTTGATAAAGACAGATAACCAAGAAGGCATGACCCCAACTCAGCCGACAGGAGAAAAGGAAACAGGTCCTGCTGTAGATGACTCTAAAGTCACTTATGATAAGATTCACTCAGCAACGATGGAAGTTCTGATTGATAAGGCCTTCCCGCGTGTCAAGAGCTACACAGTCAACAAGCACACACTGACAGGTCAAGTCAAACAGCTGGATCAAGTCACTATTAACTCACATGCTATCAAGCCGAAAGTGACTTACCGCAAGGTTGATGAGCAGACAGCTGAGTATGATTTGGTCTTGAAGGATCCAGAGCATTTGATTGATGCAGAAATGACCGTTCGCTTGAAAGTAGTGGACAACCAGTTGCACTTTGATGTGACAAGAATCGTCAACCACAATCAAGTCGAGGATGGTAAGCCAGTCGATGATGTTAGAAAATTAATTTCTTCTATCAACTTTGCAGATAATGCTTTAGTATCTGTATCTAGCGAGCAGGCAGGTGCTAAGTTTGATGGAGCGACCATGTCCAACAATACCCATGTCAGCGGAGATGACCATATCAATGTGACCAATCCGATGTCGGATTTGCGCAAGGGCTACATGTACGGATTTGTCTCAACAGACAAGCTGGCGGCTGGTGTATGGAGTAACTCTCAAAACAGCTTTGGCGGTGGATCAAACGATTTTACACGCTTGACTGCTTACAAGCAAACAGTGGGTAACGCTAACTATGTCGCAATCAAGAGCTCACCATGGCAATGGCAAAAAGAATATAAAGGAATTGTTTACCCAGATTATACTTTGGAATTGCCAAGTGCTAAGGTGGTCGTGACCGAAGATGCCAACAAGGATAATCAAGTAGACTGGCAGGATGCTGCTGTAGCTTATCGTCAAATCATGAACAACCCGCAAGGCTGGGAAAAGGTTAAAGACATTACCGCTTATCGGATTGCCATGAACTTTGGCTCTCAAGCTCAAAATCCATTCCTGATGACTCTGGATGGTATTAAGAAAATCAATCTTCATACCGATGGACTTGGCCAAGGTGTCCTCTTGAAGGGATATGGAAATGAAGGGCATGACTCAGGTCACTTGAACTATGCAGATATTGGTAAACGAATCGGTGGAGTTGAAGATTTCAAAACTCTGATCGCCAAGGCTAAGGAATATGGTGCTCACATCGGTATCCACGTCAACGCATCAGAAACCTATCCAGAATCCAAATATTTCAAAGAGGAAATCCTACGCAAGAATCCTGACGGTAGCTATAGCTATGGCTGGAACTGGCTTGACCAAGGTATCAATATTGATGCTGCCTATGACCTCGCTCATGGTCGACTCAAACGCTGGCAAGATTTGAAAGAAAAACTTGGCGAAGGGTTAGACTTTATCTATGTCGATGTTTGGGGTAATGGTCAGTCAGGTGATAATGGTGCTTGGGCAACTCATGTCTTGGCAAAAGAAATCAACCAACAGGGCTGGCGCTTTGCGATTGAGTGGGGACATGGAGGTGAGTACGACTCTACCTTCCAGCACTGGGCAGCTGACTTGACCTATGGTGGCTATACCAACAAGGGGATTAACAGTAGCATTGTCCGCTTTATCCGCAACCACCAAAAAGATTCTTGGATTGGTGACTATCCGTCCTATGGCGGCGCAGCCAACTATCCGCTGCTTGGTGGTTACAGCATGAAGGATTTTGAGGGCTGGCAAGGACGGAGTGACTACAATGGCTACGTGACCAACCTCTTTGCTCATGATGTCATGACCAAGTATTTCCAACACTTCACTGTCACAACATGGAAGAATGGTAATCCGGTTACCATGAATGATAATGGCGGTAGCTACAAGTGGACACCAGAAATGGAAATAGGTCTGACAGACAAGGACAACAATCAAGTTACTATTCGCCGTAAATCAAACGATGTGGCAAATCCAGGCTACCGTGAGAGAACAGTTACACTTAATGGTCGCGTGATTCAAGACGGCTCAGCTTATCTAGTACCATGGAATTGGGATGCCAACGGTAATAAGCTGGAAAAAGCTCAAGAAAAGATGTATTATTACAATACAAAAGCAGGCCAGACAACTTGGACCCTGCCGAGTGATTGGAATGATAAGGTTTACCTCTATAAGCTGACCGACCAAGGTAAGGTTGAAGAGCAAGAGCTGACAGTGACGAATAATCAGCTGACGCTGGATCTTTTGGCAAATCAGCCATACGTTCTCTATCGTACAAGACAGGTCAACAAGGAAATATCTTGGAGCGAAGGAATGCATATCTATGATCAAGGCTTCAACAGTGGCAAGCTGGATCATTGGACAATTACAGGCGACAAGTCTAAGGCTGAGATTGTCAAGTCACAGGGTGCCAATGATATGCTCCGTATTCAAAACAATACAAGTACTGTGACTCTGACTCAGAAATTAACGGGTCTCAAGCCAAATACTAAGTATGCTGCTTATGTCGGAGTGGATAATAGAAGTGATGCTAAGGCAAGTATCACAGTCCAATCAGGTGGTAAGACAATCACCAACTATACTAATAAATCTATTGCTCAAAACTATGTTAAGGCATATGCTCACAATACAAATCGTAGCAATGCGACAGTGGATAATGCCAGCTATTTCCAAAATATGTATGTTTACTTCACGACAGGTGATGACGTGTCCAATGTGACCCTGACCCTGAGCCGTGAAGCAGGTGAAAAAGCAACTTACTTTGATGAAATTCGAGTCTTTGAGAATAATTCTACAATGTATGCCGGTGGTCATGATAACCAAAAAGGTGTCTTCAAACAGAACTTTGAAAATGTCGGTCAAGGGATCTTCCCATTTGTTATCGGTGGTATCGAAGGTGTTGAGGACAATCGGACTCACTTATCAGAAAAGAACGCACCATATACACAACGTGGCTGGAATGGTAAGAAGATTGATGATGTTATCGAGGGCGACTGGTCACTCAAGACCAATGGTTTAGTTAGCCGTCAACGCATGGTTTACCAAACTATTCCGCAAAACTTCCGCTTTGAAGCAGGTAAGACTTATCGAGTAACCTTTGACTACGAAGCGGGCTCTGATGGCACTTACGCCTTTGTCAGCGGCAATGGTGAAGTAACTTGGAAGCAGGCAGGTAACCAATGGACTAGTGATTTGGGCAATGCACAAGTGCATGAGCTACCAAACACTTGGAAAGGCTCTCAAAAAGCCAAAAGAGCGACCTTCCTCGTTACGGGAGCGCCAGATGGCAATACTTGGATTGGTATCTATTCTACTGCTAGAGGTGGCAATACAAATGGCGATGCAGGCGGAGATGCAAACTTCCGTGGCTACAATGACTTTGTAATGGATCGTCTACAAATTGAAGAAGTCGAGCTGACAGGTAAGATGCTGATTGACGAAGCAGTGAACAACTACCTGCCACTAGTTGCCAGAACGAATTACACTACTGAGTCTATGAATGCGTTGAAAGATGCGGTTTATAATCTGACTCAGCAGGATGATGACATCTCAGTTGATGCTGCTAGACAGGCAATCGCTGCAGTGGATCACCTCAAGGCTGCCTTGGTAGAGAAGAAGACTTCCCTCAAAGCAGCAGACTTTGAATCTCTGGAAGCACCTGCTCAGCCAGGAGAAGAGTTAGCTAAAGCCTTTGATGGTAACCGCTCTAGCCTGTGGCATACACCGTGGTCTGGTGGTGGTGCTAATAAACCGGCTACTATGGTCTTGAGAGAACCAACTGATTTGACAGGTTTGACTTATGTACCACGTTCTTCAGGATCAAATGGTAATCTCAAAAATCTAACTCTGGTGGTAACGGATGAAGCAGGTCAAGAACACCGTTTCTCAGCCAATAATTGGCCAAATAATGCAGCAACTAAAACTATTGACTTTGGTCGGGTTATCAAGGCTAAGAAGATTGTCTTGACAGGTACTCAGACTTATGGCGATAGCGAAAATGAATACCAATCAGCGGCGGAACTAGTCTTTAATCTACCAACAACAAGCGAGGCTGCTCTGGACACAAGTGCTTATGATAAGGCTCTTGCGCGTGCTAAAACATTGACAAGCCAGGCTAATCGTGAAGCAGTAGAAGAGTTCTTGCAGGTGGCTGCTTACGTGACAAATAACCACTTGTTAACTCCAACTCGCTTGGCAGAATTTACAACTTATCTCAATAGTTTAGAAGATACACCAGCTACACCGCCAGTTCACAAGACGACTCCAGACGAAGGCGTTAAGATTCCAGTTGTCGAACAGCCACGCTTGGATATTGTGACAGAAGTTCTATCGTTTAATACTGTTGAACATGAAAGTGCTCAATTGCCTAAGGGCATCCGAAAAGTTGTCCAAGAAGGCAAGGATGGTGAGAAGACCACACTTGTCGAAGTGACCATCGAAAATGGTCAAGAAACTGGTCGAGTGACTCGCGATAGTTTCGTTTCCAAAGACGCAGTTGATAAGATTGTGGAAGTTGGCAAGCCAGTTGAGCAAGTAACACCAGATCAAGGTCTTAAGAATCTGGTTGTCGAGCAACCACGACTTGATATCGTGACAGAAGTTCTACCGTTTAATACCGTCGAACGTGAAAATCCACAATTGCCGAAGGGCATCCGAAAAGTTGTCCAAGAAGGCAAGAACGGCGAGAAGACCACGCTTGTCGAAGTGACCATCGAAAATGGTCAAGAAACTGGCCGTGTGACTCGTGACAGCTTCGTTTCCAAAACCCCAGTCGACAAGATTGTGGAAGTTGGCAAGCCAGCTGAGCAGGTTACACCAGCAGAAGGCGTTAAGAATCTGGTTGTCGAGCAGCCACGCTTGGATGTGGTAACTGAAGCTCTACCGTTCAACACCGTTGAGCGCGAAAATCCACAATTGCCTAAGGGCACCCGAAAAGTTGTCCAAGAAGGCAAGGCCGGTGAGAAGACCACGCTTGTTGAAGTGACGATTGAGAATGGCAAGGAAAGCGGTCGAGTGACTCGTGATAGCTTCGTTTCCAAAACCCCAGTGGACCAGATTGTGGAAGTTGGCAAGCCAGTCGAGCAAATCACTCCAGCTGAAGGCGTTAAGAATCTGGTTGTCGAGCAGCCACGCTTGGATGTGGTGACTGAAGAGGTTGGCTTTAATACCGTCGAACGTGAAAATGCTCAATTGCCGAAGGGCACCCGAAAAGTTGTCCAAGAAGGCAAGGTTGGTGAGAAGACCACGCTTGTGGAAGTCGCGATTGAAAATGGTCAGGAAACTGGTCGAGTGACTCGCGATAGCTTCGTTTCTAAAGATCCCGTTGATCAGATTGTGGAAGTTGGAAGCAAGGAAGAAAAACCAAACAAACCAACTACACCAGAGAAGCCTGTAGAGCCATCTAAACCATCTAAGCCAGAAAATAATTTGCGTATCTTGACGGATGAAGCTACCAAGGTTCAAGTGATTGGCATGAAGTCTACGCTTGATCAAGTTGTGGCCTTGAAGGTTAAGAAAGTGGCAGCTCAAAGCCTAGAAGGTAAGCTCTACGATGCTTATGACATTAGACTAGAAGACCAATTTGGCAAAGCTGTTCAGCCTAAGGGCAAGGTCTTTGTCAGCCTTCCAGTTGCATCTAATAAAGATGTTGAAAATGTCTTCTTTATGACAGTAGCTAATCAGCTTGATGCGGTATCCTTCCAGCAAAAAGGTCATTATGTCGAGTACATGACAGATCAGCTAGGTGTTTATGCGGTTGTTTACAAGTCAACTGCAACCCCGCAG